>NZ_BAABKM010000003.1:0-300000 GCF_039543825.1 Nocardioides conyzicola
TAAGCACGCCGCCAGCGTTCGTCCTGAGCCAGGATCAAACTCTCCGTTGAAAACAACACCCCCAACCAACCCAAAAGTCAGCTGAGGAAAAAGAGATGCCTGACAGACGACACTGACAAAAATTGTCAGAATCATTGTCAAAGAAACCATCAACCATGACCTCAACCCCGAAAGGCATCAGACACAGAAGACGGGGCATAACAAACTAATTCGTCGACTATGACACACTGTTGAGTTCTCAAACATCAGACGCACACCGAAGCAGACCCTTGTGAGGGCCGCCGCCGGGGCAACCTGCAAAAACTTACCGGTTCCGATCCACCCCGTCAACTCGGGGGCCGATCCTCACCGCGGCCGGGCGTGCAAGAACTCCGTCCAGTTGGCCTTGCGGCCCGAGGGGGAGTCGCTCACCGCGACGAACAGAACGTTAACAGGGTGGTGCTCAGGACCCCAAATCGGCTCGTCGGTCGCGCTTGAGGGGCGCCGCCGGGCGGTAGGCGGAGACGCTCCGCTCCCCCGTGATCCAGAACCTCCAGGGCCGGTCCGGGGCCCCGCGTAGCCCCACGCGAGGGCCGGTCGAGACGTCGTCGACCCGGTCCCCGAGCGTCAGCGTGAGCGGCCCGGACCGTAGATCGGTCCCGTTGTCGGAGAGCTGGACGTCGAGCGCCCGGCACAGGCGCGCGGGTCCGCGCGCCAGGTCGCGGTCGCTGGCCCCGGCACGGCGGGAGCGGGCCAGGTCGAGCCCGTCGACCACCTCTCCGGCACGGATCAGCACGGCGCTGGGCGTGCCGACGGGTCCGCACACGACGTTGCAGCACACGTGCATGCCGTAGGTGAAGTAGCAGTAGAGGTGACCGGCGGGGCCGAACATCACCGCGTTGCGCTTGGTGCGACCGCGGTAGGAGTGCGAGCCCGGGTCGTTGGCGCCGTCGTACGCCTCGACCTCGGTGATGCGGACGGCTACATCGCCATGGCGCAGCACGGCACCGAGGAGACGTGGTGCCTCCTCGAGCACCGGGCCCGAGAGGTCAAGCAAGTCGGGCCCGGTGGGCGTCGACGACGGCGGTGAGCTCGCCGAGCTGCTCGCGGACCCGGACCGGGGCGGTGCCGCCACGGCCGACGCGGGACGACACGGAGCCCTCCACGGTGAGCACGTCGCGCACCGCTGGCGTGAGCGCCGGCGAGATCTCGGCGAACTGCTCGTCGGTCAGCTGGTCGAGCTCGATGCCGAGCTCCTCGCACCGGCGTACGCAGGCACCAGCGACCTCGTGGGCGACCCGGAACGGGACGCCCTCGCGCACCAGCCACTCGGCGACGTCGGTGGCGAGCGAGAAGCCCTGCGGGGCGAGCTCGGCCAGCCGCGCGGTGTCGAAGGTGAGCGTGGCGACCATCCCGGTGAACGCCGGCAGCAGGACCTCGAGGGTGTCGACGGAGTCGAAGACCGGCTCCTTGTCCTCCTGGAGGTCGCGGTTGTAGGCGAGCGGGAGCGCCTTGAACGTGGCCAGGAGGCCCGAGAGGTTGCCGATCAGTCGGCCGGACTTGCCGCGGGCCAGCTCGGCGATGTCGGGGTTCTTCTTCTGCGGCATGATGCTCGAGCCCGTCGACCAGGAGTCGTGCAGCGTCACGAAGCCGAACTCGCGGGTCGACCAGAGGATGACCTCCTCCGCGATCCGGCTGACGTCGACGCCGATCTGCGCGGTGACGTAGGCGAACTCGGCGACGAAGTCGCGGGCGGCGGTGCCGTCGATCGAGTTCGCCGTCGAGCCGGCGAACCCGAGCTCCGCGGCGACGCCCTCGGGGTCGAGGCCGAGGCTGGAGCCGGCGAGGGCGCCGGAGCCGTACGGCGAGTCCGCGGCCACCCGGGCGTCCCAGTCGCGCAGCCGGTCGACGTCGCGCAGGAGCGGCCAGGCGTGGGCCAGCAGGTGGTGTGAGAGCAGCACCGGCTGGGCGTGCTGGAGGTGGGTGCGCCCGGGCATCACCACGTCGAGGTGGTCGCGCGCCTGCGTGCTGAGCGCGTCGACGAGGTCGAGGACCTGCTCGGCGATCTCGGCGGCGTGGTCGCGGAGGAACACCTTGAACAGCGTGGCGATCTGGTCGTTGCGGCTGCGGCCGGCCCGGATCCGGCCGCCCACGTCGGCGCCGACCTCGTCGACCAGCAGCCGCTCCAGGGCGCCGTGGACGTCCTCGTCGGACGGGTCGGGCAGGAGCTCGCCGGCGGCGTACCGCTCCCCCAGGACGTCGAGCCCGCGCAGCAGCTCGGCGTGGTCCTCGTCGGTCAGCAGACCGGCGTGGTGCAGCGCGTTGGCGTGCGCGCGCGAGCCCGCCAGGTCGTACGGCGTGAGCCGCCAGTCGAAGTGGGTCGAGCGCGAGAGCGCGTCGAGCTCGGGCGACGGTCCGCCCGCGAAGCGGCCGCCCCAGAGCTTGCCGGTGTTGGTGGTGCTCATGCTGTTCCTCTCACCGCGGCGACCGCGCGCCGCATCACGTCAGGCAGGTCGTCCTGGGCAGCGGTCCCGTCCACCTCCAGGTCCTCAGGGAACCACCACGACGCGGCCAGCACGTTGCCGACCTCCTCGGGCTCGAGGTGCTCGAAGCTGACCTCGACATCGCGCTCCAGCGCCATGGCGAAGAAGTTGGTCTGGCTCACGTAGTCGACACCCGCGAAGGAGAACTCGTGGATGCCGGTCCCGATCGGTCCGATCAGGCGCTCGGTCGTCACGACGAGACCGATCTCCTCGCGCATCTCGCGCACCGCCGCCTCGGGGAGCGTCTCGCCCGGGTCGACGGCGCCGCCGACGGTGCCCCACCAGGTCACGCCCGGGCGTGCCGGGTCCTGCTCCTGGAGCAGGAGGACGGCGCCGTCCGCGCTGACCGGGAGCACCCGTGCGGTGGTCCGTGGGATGCGCATCAGTCGGTGCCGAACTCCATCGCGGCGTAGTCGAGCGCCTCGTCCTCGCCGGCCTCCTGCTCCGCCTTCGGGTTGCGGGCGATGCGGTCGGCTCCCCCGGCCTCGATCTCGCCGAAGAGCGTGCCGTTCTCGACGAGCACCTGGCCCTGGTCGAGCGGCTGCGCGGCGTACAGCTCGAGCTTGGCGCGCGAGTCGGCGATGTCGAGGTTGCGCATGGTGAGCTGGCCGATCCGGTCGTTGGGACCGAAGGCGGCGTTGTCGGTGCGCTCCATCGACAGCTTGTCGGGGTGGTAGGAGAAGTTGGCGCCGTCGGTGCGCAGGACCGTGTAGTCCTCGCCCCTGCGCAGCCGCAGCGTCACCTCGCCGGTGACGAGCGAGGCGATCCAGCGCTGAATGGACTCGCGGATCATCAGCGCCTGCGGGTCGAGCCAGCGACCCTCGTAGAGCAGCCGGCCGAGCTGGCGGCCCTGCGCGTGGTAGTTGGCGATGGTGTCCTCGTTGTGGATCGCGTTGAGGAGCCGCTCGTACGACGTCCAGAGCAGCGCCATCGCCGGCGCCTCGTAGATGCCGCGGGACTTGGCCTCGATGATCCGGTTCTCGATCTGGTCGGACATGCCGAGGCCGTGCCGGCCGCCGATCACGTTGGCCTCGTGGACCAGAGCGACCGGGTCGTCGTACCGGATGCCGTTGATCGCGACCGGACGACCGGCCTCGAAGCGGATCGTGACGTCCTCGGTGTCGATGACGACGCTCGGGTCCCAGAACTTCACGCCCATGATCGGCTCGACGGTCTCGAGCGAGACATCGAGGTGCTCGAGGGTCTTGGCCTCGTGGGTGGCACCCCAGATGTTGGCGTCGGTCGAGTACGCCTTCTCCTGGCTGTCGCGGTAGGGCAGGTCGTGGTCGACGAGCCACTGGCTCATCTCGTGGCGGCCGCCGAGCTCGGTCACGAAGTCGGCGTCGAGCCAGGGCTTGTAGATGCGCAGGTCGGGGTTGGCCAGCAGGCCGTAGCGGTAGAAGCGCTCGATGTCGTTGCCCTTGAACGTCGAGCCGTCGCCCCAGATGTCGACGCCGTCCTCGTGCATGGCGCGGACCAGCATGGTGCCGGTGACCGCGCGCCCGAGCGGCGTGGTGTTGAAGTAGATCCGCGCGCCGGAGCGGATGTGGAAGGCGCCGCACGCGATCGCGGCCAGGCCCTCCTCGACCAGCGGGAGGCGGCAGTCGACCGCGCGGGCGATCTCCGCGCCGTACTGGACGGCCCGGTCGGGTACGCCGCTGATGTCGGGCTCGTCGTACTGCCCGATGTCGGCGGTGTAGGTGCACGGGATGGCGCCCTTGGCGCGCATCCAGGCCACGGCGACCGAGGTGTCGAGCCCTCCCGAGAACGCGATGCCGACGCGTTCGCCGACGGGGAGGGAGGTCAGGACCTTGCTCACGGAGTGTCTTCCTTCTGGTGGTGGGTGTCGGCGAGGGCCAGGAACCGGCGGGCGAGGTCGTCGCCTCCGCTGGGGTCGCGGCCGATCACGAGCACGGTGTCGTCGCCGGCGATGGTGCCGAGGATGTCGGGGAACTCTGCCTTGTCGAAGGCGGAGGCCAGGAACTGGGCGGCGCCGGGAGGGGTGCGCAGCACGACCAGGTTGGCGCTGGCGTCGGCGCTGACGAGCAGCTCGCCGCACAGCCGGGCCAGCCGGGCCGCCGCGGCGGCGGTCTCCCCCGGCGCCGCGGGTCGTCGGTCGCCACCCTCGGCGGGCACGGCGTAGACGAGCGCGCCGGTCGCCGTACGCACCTTGACGGCGTCGAGCTCGACCAGGTCGCGCGAGAGCGTGGCCTGGGTGACCCGCAGCCCGCTCTCGGCGAGCAGGTCGGCGAGGTCGCTCTGGGAGCGGACCTCGTGCTGGGTGACGATCTCGACGATGCGCTGGTGCCGGGCGTTCTTGGTGGTCGGGCGGAGGGCGGTGTTCATCGGACCTCCTCGGCCAGGAAGCTGATGATCGCCTTCTGGGCGTGACGGCGGTTCTCCGCCTCGTCCCAGACGACGCTCTGCGGCCCGTCGAGCACCTCGGCGTCGATCTCCTTGCCGCGGTAGGCCGGCAGGCAGTGCATCGCGATGGCGTCGGGCTTCGCACGCTCGAACAGGCTCACGGTCAGCGAGTACGGCGCGAAGACCTCCGCGCGGGCCGCCGCCTCGTCCTCCTTGCCCATCGAGATCCAGGTGTCGGTGACGACGACGTCCGCTCCGGTGACGGCGGCGACGGGGTCGGCCTCGAGCACCGCGGAGCCGCCTGTGGTCGCGGCGATGGCCGCCGCCCGCTCGACCATGGCTGCCTCGGGGGCGTAGCCGTCGGGCGAGCTCACCCGGATGTGCATGCCGGCGGTGGCACCGGCGAGCAGCCAGGAGTTGCCCATGTTGCAGGCGCCGTCGCCGACGAAGGCCACGGTCAGCCCGGCGAGCTGCTGCTTGTGCTCCTGGATCGTGAGCAGGTCGGCGAGCAGCTGGCACGGGTGGAAGTCGTCGGTGAGCGCGTTGACCACCGGGACCCCGGAGTGCTCGGCCATCTCCTCGAGGTTGCCCTGCGCGTAGGTCCGCCAGACGATCATCGAGGCCTGACGGCCCAGGACGCGGGCGACGTCGTGCACCGACTCGCGGACCCCGATGCCGGCGAGCGCGCCGTCGACGAGCATCGGGAAACCGCCGAGCTCGGCGATGCCCGCGGCGAACGACGACTGCGTGCGCAGCGTCTGCTTGTCGAAGATCATGGCCACCGTGCGCGGGCCGGCGAGCGGCTTGGCGTCGTACGGCGCGTGCTTGAGCTCAGCTGCGAGCGCGAGCACCTGGGCCTGCTCGGCAGGGGTGAGGTCGTCGTCGGCGAGGAAGTGCCTGATCCGGGGGGCACTCATGACTCCGCTCCCATCGCCTCGTCGAGGATGCCCGGCCAGGCCGCGAGGAACGCGTTGACGTCGTCCTCGGCGAGCACGAGCGGTGGCGCGAGCCGGATCCGCCTCGGGGTCGGGTTGTTGACGATGAAGCCGGCCCGCTGGGCGGCCGCGGCGACGTCGGCGGACGCGTCGGCGGACAGGTCGAGCCCGACGAACAGCCCAGCGCCGCGGACCTCGGTGACCCGCGGGTCGGCGGCCAGGCCGTCGCGGAGCTTGTGCCCGAGGACGGTCACGTGCTCGAGCAGGTCCTCGTCCTCGATGGTCCGGATGACGGCGAGCGCCGCCGCGCAGGCGACGGGGTTGCCGCCGAAGGTGGTGCCGTGGTTGCCCGGCTCGAGGAGGGTGCCGGCGTCGCCGAGGCCGATGCAGGCGCCGATCGGGAAGCCGCCGCCGAGTCCCTTGGCGACCGTGACGATGTCGGGGCGTACGGCGGGGTCGTGCGCGAACCACTCGCCGGTGCGGCCCATGCCCGACTGGATCTCGTCGAGCCACAGGAGCGCGCCGTGCTCGTCGGCGACCGCACGGGCGGCGGCGAGGTAGCCGTCGGGGGGCACGACGACGCCCGCCTCGCCCTGGATCGGCTCGAGCAGGATCGCGGCGGTCGCGCCGGAGACGGCGGCGGCGAGCGCGGCTGCATCGCCGTACGGGACGAACGTGACGTCGCCCGGAAGCGGCTCGAACGGGGCGCGGTAGGCCTCCTTGGAGGTCAGCGCCAGCGCGCCCATCGTGCGGCCGTGGAAGCTGCCCTCCGCGACCACGACCTGGGTGCGGCCGGTGCGGCGGGTCAGCTTGAACGCCGCCTCGTTGGCCTCGGTGCCGGAGTTGGTGAAGAAGACCTTGCCCTCCCCCGGCGCCTTGCCCAGCAGCGCCAGCAGCTTCTCGGCCAGCTCGACCTGGGGGCCGCTCGTGAAGAAGTTGGAGATGTGCCCGAGCGTGCCGAGCTGGCCGGTGACCGCCTCGATGAGCGCAGGGTGGGCATGGCCGAGCGCGTTGACCGCGATGCCGCCGAGGAGGTCGACGTACTCGTTGCCGCCGACGTCCCAGACGTGGGCGCCCTCGCCGCGGGCGAGGACCAGCTTGGGGGGCCCGAAGGTGTTCATCAGGCTCGCGGTGTACCGCTCTGCGTAGGAATCAGTCACTGGGAGTCCCTCGCCTTCCTGGTCTTGGTCTCGACGCCGGGCAGCACCTGGGTGCCGACGCCCTCGTTGGTGAACAGCTCGAGGAGCACGGCGTGCGGCTCGCGGCCGTCCACGACGGTGGCGCGCGGTACGCCGTTCTGCACGGCCAGCAGGCAGGCGCCCATCTTCGGCACCATGCCGCTGGCGAGCGCCGGGATGATCTCGGCGAGTGCCTCGGGGCTGATCTCGCCGATGACGTCGTCGGAGTTGGGCCAGTCGAGGTAGAGACCCTCGACGTCGGTGAGCACGAGCAGCTTCTCGGCCCTCAGCGCGACCGCGAGCGAGGCGGCCGCCGAGTCGGCGTTGACGTTGTGGATCACGCCGTTGACGTCGGGCGCGACGCTGGAGACGACCGGGATGCGACCGGCCTCGATCAGGTCGAGCACCGACTCCGGGCGGACCCGGGCGACCTCGCCGACGAGGCCGAGGTCGACCTCCTCGCCGTCGACGATGGTGCTCGCCGGCTCAGCAGTGAAGAGGCCGGCGTCCTCGCCGGAGCAGCCGACGGCGAGCGGGCCGTGCTCGTTGATGAGCCCGACCAGCTCGCGCTGGACCTGCCCGACGAGGACCATGCGGACGACGTCCATCGCCTCGGGCGTGGTCACGCGGAGACCGCCGCGGAACTCGGACTCGATGCCGAGCCGGTCGAGCATGGTCGAGATCTGGGGGCCGCCGCCGTGGACGACCACGGGCTTGAAGCCGGCGAACCGCAGGAAGGCGATGTCCTCGGCGAACGCGCGCTTCAGGGTGTCGTCGGTCATGGCGTTGCCGCCGTACTTCACCACCACGATCTTGCCGTGGTAGCGCTTCAGCCACGGCAGCGCGGCCGCGAGCGTGCGGGCCTTGGCCTGGTCGGGCTTGCTGATGTCGAACTGGCCGGAGGTGGAGTCGTTCATGACGAGTACGCGCTGTTCTCGTGGACGTAGGCGTGGGTGAGGTCGTTGGTCCAGACGGTCGCCCGCTCGGACCCGGCCTTCAGGTCGATGGTCACGCTCACCTCGCGGGGCTTCAGGTCGACGGTCTCCGGGTCGGCGTGCGGCGTCGACTGCTTGCACACCCACACGCCGTTCATGGCGACGTCGAGGTCGGCGGGGTCGAACGCGGCCCGCGTCGTGCCGATGCTGGCGAGCACGCGGCCCCAGTTGGGGTCGTTGCCGAACACCGCGGCCTTGAAGAGGTTGGACCGCGCGACGCTGCGCCCGACCTCCACCGCCTCGTCCTCGGTCGCGGCGTTGAGCACGGTGATCGCGATCTCGTGGTCGGCGCCCTCCGCGTCGCGGAGCAGCTGCATCGCGAGGTCGGTGCAGGCCTGGGTGAGGGCGTCGGTGAAGTCGGGCAGTGCCGGGGTGATGCCGCTGGCGCCGCTGGCGAGCACGGTGACGGTGTCGTTGGTGGACATGCACCCGTCGGAGTCGAGCCGGTCGAAGCTGACGCGGGTGGCGGCACGTAGCGCGGTGTCGAGGTCGGCGGCGGGGACCACGGCGTCGGTGGTCAGCACGACCAGCATCGTGGCCAGCTGGGGCGCGAGCATGCCGGCACCCTTGGCCATGCCGCCGATCGACCAGCCGGCGCCCTCGACGACGACCTGCTTGCTCACCGAGTCGGTCGTCATGATCGCCTCGGCCGCCTGCTGGCCGCCGTCGCTCGCGAGGGCGTCGTACGCCGCGGACGCGCCGGCGAGCACCTGCTCGCGGTCGTTGGTGAGGCCGATCAGGCCGGTCGAGCAGACCACCACGTCGAGCGCACCGATGCCGAGCCTGTCGGCGACCGTCTCCGCGACGGCGTGGGTGGTCTGGAAGCCCTCGGGGCCGGTGTAGCAGTTGGCGCCGCCGGAGTTGAGGAAGACCGCCCGGACGACGCCGTCCTTGACGACCTCCTGGCTCCAGAGGACAGGGTTGGCCTTGCAGCGGTTGGCGGTGAAGACGCTGGCGGAGTCGAAGGTCGGGCCGTCGTTGACAACGAGCGCGATGTCCTTGGCTCCGGTGGACTTGAGGCCGGCGGCGACGCCGGCGGCCCGGAAGCCTGCGGGATGGGTGATCGTCACGGTGCGATTCCTACGGTGGTGAGGCCCAGGCCTTCGTCGAGGCCGAGCGCGAGGTTCATGCATTGCACGGCAGCGCCGGCGGTGCCCTTGGCCAGGTTGTCCACGGCACCGACGGCGACGAGTCGTCGCGCGTCCTCGTCGACGGTGACCTGCAGGTGCACCGCGTTGGACCCGGTCACCGACTTGGTCTGCGGCCACTGACCCTGCGGGAGCAGGTGGACGAACGGCTCGTCGGCGTACGCCTTGGCGTAGACGTCGTAGGCCTCGTCGGCGCTGACGTCGGACGTCAACCGGGCCGAGCAGGTCGCGAGGATGCCGCGCGCCATCGGCACGAGGAGCGGGGTGAAGCTGACGGCGACGGTGCCGTCGGTCAGCTTCGACAGGTTCTGGGTGATCTCGGGCGTGTGGCGGTGGACCCCGCCGACGCCGTACGCACTGGCGTTGCCCATGGTCTCGCTGCCGAGCAGGTGCGGCTTGGCGGCCTTGCCGGCGCCGCTGGTGCCGGAGGCGGCGACCACGGTGACGTCGGGCTCGACGATGCCGGCGGCGACCGCCGGCGCGAGCGTCAGGCTGGAGATCGTCGGGTAGCAGCCGGGCACGGCGACCCGGGTCGCGCCCCGGAGCAGGTCGCGCTGGCCGGGGAGCTCGGGCAGGCCGTAGGGCCAGGTGCCGGCGTGCTGGCCGCCGTAGAACTTCTCCCACGCGGCGGCGTCGGCGAGCCGGAAGTCGGCGCCGCAGTCGATGACCACGGTCCCCTCGCCGAGCTGGGCGGCGACCCCACCGGACTGGCCGTGCGGCAGGGCCAGGAACACCACGTCGTGCCCGGATAGCGTCTCGATCGTGGTCTCCTCGAGCACCCGGTCGGCCAGCGGCACCAGGTGCGGCTGCAGGGCACCGAGCGGCTGGCCGGCGTTGGATGCGCCGGTGAGCGCGCCGATCTCCACGTCCGGGTGACCGAGCAGGAGGCGGAGCAGCTCACCCCCGGCGTACCCGCTGGCTCCGGCGACGGCGACGGTCTTCCTGGTCATGTGCATGACTATACACATGACTGCATCTTCATTTGCGACGGGGTGGTAACTCGGATGCGCCCCCTCGGTGCACGTCGCTACGTTGCCCATCATGGCGAGACTTGAGTTCCCTGACTACCTGCGGCACATCGAGGACGAGTCCGCGCGGTTGCGCGCGGTGCTGGCCGACTGCGACCCCGAGGCGCGGGTGCCCGGCTGTCCGAACTGGACGGCGGCGGACCTGCTCGCTCACCACGGCGGCGTCCTCGACTTCTGGGCGACGATCATCGAGCGGAGACCGGTGGGACCGGACGACCTCGAGGAGCCGAGCCCACCGGCGTCGTACGCCGAGCGGCTCGCCCTCCACGAGGCCAACGCGGCTCGGCTGGTCGCGGCGCTCGGGGCGGCCGATCCTGCGGAGCCCGCCTGGACCTGGTCCACCGAGCAGACGGTCGGCTTCACCTTCCGGCGCCAGGCGCACGAGGCGCTGATCCACCGCCTGGACGCGGAGCAGACCGCCGGTCAGGTGACGCCCCTCGACCCGGCGCTGGCGGCGGACGGAGTCGACGAGTGCCTCGATGTCATGTTCGGGGGCGCGCCGTCGTGGGGCGAGTTCGCGCCGCTCCCCCACTTCGTCCGGGTCGACGTCACCGACCGCGACGAGTCGTCGTGGGTGCAGATCGGGCGGTTCACCGGCACGGACCCCGACGGCGAGCACCACGACCTCGAGGACATCCGCGTGGTCGCGGCGCCCGGCACCGAGGCCGATGCCGTGGTCAGCGGGCCGGGTCCGGCACTCGATGCCTGGCTGTGGCGCCGAGGGGACGACAGCGACGTGCAGGTGAGCGGCGACCGGGGCGTCTACGACCGCTTCCGACTGGCCGTCAACCACCCGATCAACTGACACCGGGTTTCCCCAGGAGGGGTTCGGGTTACGGTCACACGTAGTGCGATCGTCCGAAGCAGACCCCTCACTCTCGGCTTGGAAGTGCTCCCCGATGTCCGCACCCTCTCGATTCCGGTCCCCGGTCGCCCTCGCAGCCCTGGTGGTCGGCGTGCTCGTCACGACTCTCCTCACGGCTCCCGACGGACCCGCCAACGCCTCCTCCCGGGCGACGCAGAGCAACCCCACCGGACGTGCGGCCGGCAGCCCGAGCAACGGGAGCGGCTACCTCGAGGTCGGCCTGTCGACCACCACCGACGGACAGATCCTGATCACCTGGAAGCGCCCCGGGCCGCTGTCACGGCTAAGGAGCTACGACGTCCAGGTGGGGGTGAACTACCGGCTGACGACCAAGGTGCGGCACTACAAGGTGTCCCGCAAGCGGCAGTCGATCGTCGTCCCGCCGGCGTTCAGCGCCACGCGCTACTCCGGCAACTTCTCCTTCGTGCGGCTCGTCGTGCACCGCAGCAACGGCACCCGCGGCACCAGACCTGCCAAGTGGATCCAGACCCCGCTGGGCGCGGGGTGCCCGAGCGGGAGCGACCGCGCGACCATCGGCACCTTCAACGTGGAGACCTGGGGCGCGGACGTGCGCCACGGCAGCAGGACGCGGTTCAACTGGAGCAAGCGCGGCCCGCGGGTGGTGCGCACCATCCTGCGCAGCGGCGCTCATGCCGTCGCGATCCAGGAGGCGACCGGAAGGGCCGGCGGCGGCCACGGCAAGCGGCGGCAGAGCCCCTGGATCCTCGCCCACCTCAACGCCGACGACCCCGACCCTGCCGCCCACTGGGTGGATGCGCTGCCCGAGGACGCCTACCGGGGCGAGGGGCACATCGGCACCCGGGTCTTCTTCGACGCGAACAAGTACGACAAGCTCGCGTCCGGCTTCGACCGGATCCGCGACCCGCACGCGCCGACGGCGTACGCGCCCTGGGTGCGCCTGATGGGCGCCGGCGGGTCCACGTCGCCGTTCATCCTGGTCAGCACCCACCTCGCGAACACCGACACCCGGCGGGCGTTCAACGCCCGCAACCGCGAGATCAAGCAGGTCATCGCCCTCACGCAGAGGCTGCGGGACACGTACGGCGGCCAGGTCGTCCTGGCGGGCGACTTCAACTCGACCGTCGACATCAAGCCCTACAACGGGGTGCAGACGGCGCTCCTGCGAGCCGGCTTCTACGACGCGTTCGCCTCGGCCAAGATCGTCCACTCGGACTTCGCGACGACCAACAGCCTGAAGTTCCCGGTCCGTCGCTCGCCGCACCGGCGCGACTACATCATGACCGTCGGCGGGACGCCGGGCTCGTGCCGCTACGTCAACTACGCGTACCGGAAGGCGTCGCAGGTGGCGTCCGACCACTTCATGCAGGCGGCGACGGTCCCGGTGTCCGCGGGCTGAAACCCGTGAAACCGCGGTGAAGGCAGCACGAAACCGGCACCGCGCATGCTCAGGGCATGACACACGTTCCTGACACCGACCTGGCCGTCGCGGCCTCCGGGCTCGTCAAGACCTTCGACGACTTCCGAGCGGTCGACGGCATCGACCTCGAGGTCCGTCGCGGCGAGGTCTTCGGCGTGCTCGGCCCCAACGGCGCGGGCAAGACCACCACCCTCAAGATGCTCGCCACCCTGCTGCCGCTGGACGGCGGCGAGGCCAGCATCTTCGGCGTCGACGTACGCCGCAACCCCCACATGATCCGGCAGCTCGTCGGCGTCACCGGGCAGTACGCCTCGGTCGACGAGAACCTCACCGGCTCGGAGAACCTCTGGCTCTTCGGCCGGCTGCAGGGCCTGTCCTCCGCCAGGTCGAAGGCCGTCGCCCACGACCTGCTCGAGCGCTTCGGCCTGACCGAGGCCCGCAACAAGCAGATCAAGACCTTCTCCGGCGGCATGCGCCGCCGGCTCGACCTGGC
Organism: Nocardioides conyzicola; assembly: GCF_039543825.1. Taxonomy (NCBI): domain Bacteria; kingdom Bacillati; phylum Actinomycetota; class Actinomycetes; order Propionibacteriales; family Nocardioidaceae; genus Nocardioides; species Nocardioides conyzicola. Next base: position 12,928 of record NZ_BAABKM010000003.1, read on the forward strand.
GGCGAGCCTGATCTCCCAGCCCCCGCTGATCTTCCTGGACGAGCCGACCACCGGCCTCGACCCGCGCACCCGCGGCCAGATGTGGGAGACCATCCGTGAGCTGATCCGGGAGGGCAGCACCGTGCTGCTGACGACGCAGTACCTCGACGAGGCCGACCAGCTCGCCGACCGGATCGCGGTCATCGACCGCGGCATCAAGGTCGCCGAGGGCACGCCGGACGAGCTCAAGACGTCGGTCGGCAGCTCGACGCTCCAGCTGCGGATGTCCGACCCGGCCGAGACCTCAGGCGCTGCCGACGTCGTACGACGCGTCCTCGGCGAGGAGCCGGTGCTCACCCCGGAGGCCGGCGGCATGAACGCCGCGCTCACCGACGCAAACCAGGCTGCCGACGTGCTGATCGCGCTGCGCCAGTCCGGGCTGTCGATCGCGTCCGCCACCGTCCAGAAGCCCACCCTCGACGAGGTGTTCATGGCCATCACCGGCCACAGCGCCGAGGACGAGAGCCACGAACCCCAGATGGAGGCTGCTAGATGAGCACCACCCTCCTCGCCGAGCACGAGACGACCGAGATCCTCGACCGGGTCATCGTCACCCGCCCGTCGCTCCGCGACACCCTCGACCAGAGCCTCGCGATGGCCTGGCGTGCCCTGAAGAAGATGCGCCGCAACCCGGAGCAGTGGTTCGACGTCACGCTCCAGCCGCTGCTCTTCACGGCGATGTTCGCCTACATCTTCGGCGGCGCGATCACGGGCAGCGTGCAGGACTACCTGCCGCTCCTCATCACCGGCATCCTGGCCCAGACGGCCCTCACGGCCAGCATGGCCACCGGCATCCAGCTCCGGGAGGACATGGACAAGGGGGTCTTCGACCGGTTCAAGTCGCTGCCGATCGCCCGGATCGCCCCGCTCGTCGGGCCGGCGCTCGCCGACCTGGTCCGCTACGGCACGGCCGCGACCCTCACCATCCTGACCGGGCTGCTCATGGGCTACCGCCCCGGCGGCGGCGTCCTCGGGGTGCTGGGCGGCTGGCTGCTCACGGTGGTCGCCGGCTGGTCGCTCGCCTGGATCTTCACCTACCTCGGCACCCGCGCCCGCAGCGCCCAGGCGGTGCAAGGGATCTCGATGATGATCATGTTCCCGTTGACCTTCCTGTCCAACGCGTTCGTGCCGACCAGCACGCTGCCGGGATGGCTCGAGGCGTTCGTCAAGGTCAACCCGGTGTCGCTGGTCATCTCCGCGGTCCGCGACCTGATGAACGACGGTGCGGTCACCGCCAACGTCGGCTGGGCGCTGCTCGGCTGCGGGATCGTGGTCGCGATCTTCCTGCCGCTCTCCGTCAGGTCCTACTCCCGCAAGATGTGATCAGGCGACGGGCCACCGGAGCCGTCTACCCGAGCTCCGCCAGCAGGTCACCGACCTCCGGGCGGAGCTCGGGGGCGTGCCGGCCCTCGAGCGAGGCCCGGATCCGGGCCTCCTCCCCCGGCAGGACGTCCTCGGCGAGCGCCAGCCCCGGAGCCCAGGCCAGGCTCGGCAGCTGCCGGTTGTAGCCGAACCGGTCGGCGTAGACGAGCAGGCGTACGGCGCGCTCGGCCCGGGTCGGGTCCGGCTGGTCGGCCAGCTCCCAGACGGCGAGCGCGAAGAGGATCGAGCCGAAGACCGGGAAGTCGAGGAAGCCGATCGCGCCGTCGAGGATCCGCGGCGACTTGTCCAGCAGGTCGCGGCGCAGCCCCTCCACCTCGTCCCGCTGGTCGTGCAGCACGTGGGCGGCGACGGCCGCGGCCTCGGCGTACAGGGTCCACGGCTCGAACCCGAGCATGGTCTCCAGGCCCGGGAAGCTGCGCGCGGACAGGGTCTTGGCGGCCTCGCGATAGCCCCGGAGCCCGAGGTCGACGCGGCCTGCGGCCAGATCGAGCTCGGGTCGGCCGCAGAGAAGGATGATGGCGGCACCGAAGATGCCGGTGGCGCCGTCGGAGGCCTCGATCTCGTCGAAGATCCGCTCCGCCTCGTCGATCCGGCCGTCCTCGAGGGCACCCATGGCCAGCACGGCCTTGAGCTGGGCGACGTCCTCGTCGGCGCCGAGGGCGTCCAGCACGGGGATCGCGTCGCGGGCATAGCCCATCGCCTCGGTCATCTCGCCGACCTGCATCGTGAGACCGGCGAGCTGCGCGCGGATCAGCGCCGCGCCCCATGGGCCGTCGGCCTCGTCCGTGAGCGCCAGGGCTCGTAGGCCGTGCTCCTGCGCGAGCCTGATCTCGCCCTGGTTCTCGTGGAACTGGCTCGACCACTGCAGTGCGAGCTGCGCGATCCGCCGGTCGTCGTCCGAGCACATCTCCTCGACCGCGCCGAAATGACCGTCGTCGACCGTTGCGCGCGCGGCGAGCAGCACGGTGGCCGCGATCCCGCTCCGCGTCCCCCGGGCGCCAGGACCCAGCTGCTCCAGGCGGTCGAACGCCCGACCGACCGTCGAGTCGCTGAAGATCATCGAGTTGAAGGCGATGGCGGTCAGGGTCGTGCGGTACGACTCCTCGAGCTCGGGCGAGATCGCCGCGTCCACCACGACCGCCTCGACGTCCGGCGAGATGTTGACGACCTTGAGATGACTCCCCTCGATCGTCCAGAAGTCCGACAGGCAGGCCATCACGACGACCACGGCGTCGGCGTCCTCGGTGCGCAGGCACCGCCGCAGCAGGTCGACGAGGTTGCCCTCCTCGGTGCGGATGGCGGTCATCGTCTCGACCTGGCGCGGACCGAAGAGCCGGCTCTCGCAGCGCAGCGCGAACTCCGTGCCCCAGGTGCGCAGCCGGGCGATCGTCTCGGTGTCGTCGCCGGAGCCGACCAGCTGCATCTGCCCGAACTCACGCACCGTCTCCAGCAGGCGGTAGCGGAGCTCGCCCGCACCCTCGACCACCGTCACCAGCGACTGGTCCGCGAGGTTGGCGAGCGCCCCGAGCGCGTCACTGCCGACGACCGCCTCGGCGCCCCCGAGGGAGAAGCCGTCGCGGAAGATCGAGAGCCGCCGCAGGGCGACGCGCTCGTCGTCGTGGAGCAGGTTCCAGCTCCAGTCGATGACGGCGAGCAGGGTCTGGTGACGCTCGGGCGCGTCGCGGGACCCTCCTCGCAGCAGGGCGAAGCGGTCCTCGATGCGGCGCTCGATCTCGGCGACCGACATGACACGGACCTTGGCGGCCGCGAGCTCGACCGCCAGCGGGAGCCCGTCGAGGCGGGCGACGAGCGAGCGCACCTCGTCCTCGGCCAGGCGTACGCCGGGGCGGGCCGCCGTGGCCCGCTCGCGGAAGAGCTCGACGGCGTCGTCGAGACTCAGCTGCGGGAGCTGGTAGACGCGCTCGGCGGCGATGCCCAGCGGCGCCCGGGTCGTGGTCAGGACGCGCAGCGACGGAGTCCGCTGCACCAGCACCGAGACGAGGTCGGCGACGGCGTCGACGAGGTGCTCGCAGTTGTCGAGGATGAGCAGGGCGGGCGCGGTGCCTACCTGGTCCACGATGCGGCTGACCAGGTCGGTACGACGCGCCGCCGCCGACGTGAGCCGGCCCGTGACCGACTCCCGGACGCCGAGGACATCGCCGACCTCGACCGTGACGCCCTCCGGCGAGGTCACGCCGGCGAGCTCGACGAAGTGCACGACGGGCTGCTCGGCCAGCCGACCCATCAGGTGGGCCAGCCGGGTCTTGCCGAGCCCGCCGGGACCGACGATCGAGGTGACCCGCGAGGTGCGGATCATCGCCTCGAGCGCCGTGACGTCGTCCGCGCGGCCGATCAGGCGCGACGCCTCGTAGAGCAGGCCCTCACGCACCGGCCGGTCCCGAGCCAGCAGCTCGCTGTGCAGCGCCTGGAGGTCGGGGCTGGGATCCACTCCCAACCGGTCGGCGAGATCGCCGCGGTAGGTCTCGTAGCGGTCGAGCGCCGCCGGGGCACCGTGGACCGCCGCCAGCGAGCGCAGGAGGGCGGCGACGACCTCGTCGTCCGGCTCCGCCCGCTCCAGGAGCGGCAGCGCGGCGGCGTACTCCCCCGCGGCCGCGAGGCGCAGGCCCTCGGGCCGCAGCGCCCACGCGTCGACGTCGGTGGATGCGAGCGCGAGCCGGTAGCCGCGAGCGGTGCGCTCGATGGCGGTCGGGCTGGTCGCGGACCGCGCGCGGGACACGACGACCTGGAGCGCCTTGGTGGGGTTGGCCGGGACGTCGTCGCCCCAGACCTCCTCGACCAGCGCCTGTTCGCTCAGGCCGCGGGTCCCGGCCTCGACGAGCACCCGCAGCAGGGCGTGGGTCCGCTCCCCGGGAACGGGCTCGCCGGACCACGTGACGTCGTCGAGGACCCTGAGCCGGGGGCTGATGGGTCCGTCAGCGCTGGACGGCACCGGTCCGCTCGGCAGCGAGCGCGACGGCCGCGTCGCGCGCGGCTGCCGTCTCCTCCTCGGTCAGGGTGCGGTCGGTGGCCCGGAAGCGCAGCGCGAAGGCGAGCGACTTGCGCCCGGCGCCCACCTGGTCGCCGGTGTAGAGGTCGAAGAGCCGGATCGACTCGAGCAGCTCACCGGCCCCCTCGCGGAGCGCGGCCTCGACGTCCGCGGTCGTGACGGCCGCGTCGACGACCAGGGCGACGTCCTCCTTCGCGAGCGGGTACGTCGAGAAGTCCGGCCCCGGCGCCACGTCGCGGGCGCGGCGCATCAGGAAGTCGAGGTCCACCTCGACGGCCGCGCTCCGGGCGGGCAGCCCGAACGCCTGGCAGACCTTCGGGTGCAGCTCGCCGGCGTGCCCGAGCTCGACCCCGTCGACCAGCACCTGGGCGCACCGCCCCGGGTGCCACGGGGCGCGGGAGGCGGAGACCACCTCGACGTCCACCCCGAGCTCGGTGGCGAGGCGGCGCACGATGCCGACCGCGTCGGACCAGCCGGCCTCGCGACCAGCCCCCCACCAGCCGGCGCGCTCGCGCTCGCCGGCCAGCACCACGGCGAGGTGCAGCGGCTGCTCGGGGAGCGCCTCGAACAGCTTGGCCAGCTCGTCGTCGCTGGGCCGCCGGTCGACGCCGTAGATCGGCGCCGGACCACGGTCGACCGGGAACGCGACGGTCCCCGTCTCGAAGAGCGACACCCCGGTCGCGCCGCGACTCAGGTTGCGCGCGGCGGCCTTGAGCAGCCCGGGCAGCAGGGTCGTCGTGTACGACGGCTCCTCGCTCGACAGCGGGTTGGCGAGCCGGACGGTCGTCCGCAGGACGTCGTCAGCGGGCAGGCCCAGCGCGTCGAAGGCGGCGTCGCCCACGAACGGGAAGCTGATCACCTCGACGCAGCCGGCACCGGCGAGCATCCGGCCGACCCGTCGCCGGAGCCGCTGCTCACGGGTCAGCCCACGCCCGGCGGCCTCGCGCGGCAGCACGGACGGGACCTGGTCGTAGCCCACGATCCGGGCGACCTCCTCGACCAGGTCGAACGGGTCGGTGAGGTCGGGCCGCCACGGCGGCGGGGTCGCGATGACGGTCGTGTCCTGCTTGTCCAGCACGCAGCCGACGGCCTCGAGGTTGGCGACGGTGGTCGCCGCGTCGATGGGCATGCCGGTCACCCGCGCCGGCAGGTCGTACGACATCTCGATCGGCGCCTGGGTCGGCGGGATGCCCACGACGGTGACGCCGGCATCGGCGGTGCCGCCGCCGTACGTCGTCAGCAGCTCGACCACCCGGTCGGCCGCGGCCTGCGTGACGACCGGGTCGACGCCGCGCTCGTTGCGCTTGCCGGCCTCGGAGGTGAGCTTGTGGCGCTTGCCCGTGCGGAACATCGAGGTCGCGTCCCAGTGGGCCGCCTCGACCAGCACCGACGTCGTGGTCGCCGACATCTCGGTGGTCTCGCCACCCATGACGCCGCCGAGGCCGATGATCCCGGAGTCGTCGGTGACGACCAGGTCCTCGGTCGACAGCGCGCGGTCGATGCCGTCGAGCGTGGTCAGGCGCTCGCCCTCCGCCGCCCGGCGCACCCGGATCGTCCCGGTGAGCTTGTCGGCGTCGTACCCGTGGATCGGGCGGCCGATCTCGAGCATCACGTAGTTGGTGACGTCGACCGCGAGCGAGATCGGGCGCATGCCGGCCTGGGTCAGCCGTCGCACCATCCAGTCGGGCGACGCCGCGGCGGGGTCGAAGCCGGTGACCTTGCGGGCGACGAAGACCGGGCAGCCGGCGGGGTCGTCGACCTCGACCGGATAGCCGGAGGCGTTGGGCTCGGGGACCGGGCGGTCGGCGGGGTCGCGGTACGGCGCGCCGTACGCGAGTGCCGCCTCGCGGGCGACGCCGCGCAGGGAGAGCGCGTAGGCACGGTCGGGGTTGATCTCGAACTCGATGACCTCGTCGCTCAGGCCGAGCACCGCGAAGGCGTCGTCGCCCGGCGCGCCCGCGTCGGCCGGGAGCACGATGATGCCGTCGTGGTCGTCGCCGAGACCCAGCTCGCGGGCGGAGCAGATCATGCCTGCGGACAGGTGGCCGTAGGTCTTGCGGGCGGAGATCTCGAAGTTCCCCGGGAGGATGCCGCCGGGGAGGATCACCACGACCAGGTCGCCCGGCTTGAAGTTGTGCGCGCCGCAGACGATGCCCTGGGGCTCACCGGTGCCGTTGGCGGCGCCGACGTCGACGGTGCACCAGTTGATGGTCTTGCCGTTCTTCTGCGGCTCGGGCTCCATCGTGAGCACCTTGCCGACGACGAGCGGGCCGGTGATCTGGTCACCGGGCTTCTCGATCGCCTCCAGCTTGAGGCCGAGCGCGGTGAGGCGCGCGGCGAGGTCCTCGGTCGTGACGCCGTCGGGCAGGTCGACGTACTCCCGGATCCAGGAGACAGGGGCCTTCATCAGAGTTCCGTTCCGAATGCCGTGGTGAAGCGGATGTCGCCCTCGAAGAGCTCGCGCAGGTCCTCGATGCCGTGGCGGAACATCAGCGTGCGGTCGATGCCCATGCCGAAGGCGAAGCCGGTGTAGCGCTCGGGGTCGATGCCGCAGGCAACCAGCACCCGCGGGTTCACGACGCCGCAGCCGCCCCACTCGATCCAGCCCTCACCGCGGCAGGTGCGGCAGGTCGCGCCGTCGACGACTCCCGAGCCGCGGCACACGAAGCAGACCAGGTCGACCTCGGCGCTCGGCTCGGTGAAGGGGAAGTACGACGGGCGGAAGCGGGTGTTGATGCCCTCGCCGAACATGGACGCGGCGAAGTGGTCGAGCGTGCCCTTGAGGTTGGCCATGGTGATGCCCTCGTCGATCGCGAGGCCCTCGACCTGGTGGAAGACCGGGCTGTGCGTGGCGTCGTACTCGTCCGTGCGGAACACACGACCGGGGCAGACGACGTAGATCGGGGGCGTGCGGGAGAGCATCGTGCGCGCCTGCACCGGCGAGGTGTGGGTGCGCAGCACGAGGTGGTTCTCCGGCGGGTCGGTCCAGAACGTGTCCTGCATCGTGCGGGCCGGGTGGTCCGGGCCGAGGTTGAGCGCGTCGAAGTTGAGCCACTCGGCCTCGATGACCGGTCCCTCGGCGACCTCCCAGCCCATCGCGACGAAGATGTCGGCGATCAGCTCGGCACCGGTGGTGAGCGGGTGCCGGGCGCCGGTGGGGACGCGGTCGGTCGGCAGCGTGACGTCGACGGTCTCCTCGACGAGCATCCGCTCCTCGTGCTCGGCCTCGAGCACGGCCTGGCGCTGGGCGAGGGCCTGGTTGACGGCACCGCGAGCCTGGCCGATGCGCTGACCGGCCTCCTTGCGGGCCTGCGGTGGCAAGGCCCCGATCTCGCGGTTGGCGAGCGCGAGCGGGGACCGGTCGCCCGTGTGGTCGATCCGCACCTGCTTCAGCTCGGCGAGGTCGGCCGCCGCCGCGATCGCCGCGAGCGCGGCGTCCCGGGATGCCTCGACCTCCTCGGGCTTCAACGGGGTGACCTCCACGGGGTCGTAGTCGGTGTTCGGTCCAGACACGTCGGTTCTCTCGCCGCCTTCGTCGCGAATGTCAACCCCCGGAGTCTATGGAGGTCGGGGGCGTCCCCGCGAACCGGTTCATCCCGGGCGAGCCGACCGGCGGTGGAGGGCCGGCGCTCCTCAGTCGACCGTGGCCGGCAGCTCGACGTCGATCCGGGCACCGCCGCCGGCGGCGTCGCCGATCGCGACGGTGCCGCCGTGCGCCCGGACCAGCCCGTTGACGAGGTAGAGCCCGAGCCCGGAGCCGCGTCCCCCTCCGGTCCAGAACTTGGTGAACACCCGTCGCCGCAGCTCTGGCGAGATCCCCTCGCCCTCGTCCTCGACGCGGACCCGCACGCCGGCGCCGTCGTGCGTCACCGCGACGCGGACGGTGCCCTCGCCGTGGCGTACGGCGTTCTCGACCAGGTTGGTGATGACCTGGGTGAACTTGTCGGGGTCGACCGTGATCTCCGGCAGACCTTCGGCGACGGTCAGCTCGACCGGCCGGCTGGTGCCGGCGGCCACGGACTCGACGACCCGCCGGACCAGGACCGCGGCGTCGGACGGTCGTGGGTACAGCTGCAGCCGTCCGGTGTCGATCCGCGCCACGTCGAGGAGCTCGGCGATCAGCCTGCTGAGCCGGTCGGAGTCGGCGCTGACGGTCGTCAGCATCAGCTTCTTCTGATCGTCGCTGAGCTGGTCCCAGCGGTTGAGCAGCGCCTGGACGAAGCCCTTCACGCCCGTGAGCGGCGACCGCAGCTCGTGCGCCACGGTGGCCACCAGGTCGGACCGCTCCCGGTCCAGCCGGGCCCGCCCGCGGCCCGAGCGCAGGCTGACCGCGACGTGGGACACCGGCTCGCTGAGCGCGGGGCGGTGGATCCGGGCCACGACGAGCACCTCGGTGCCGTCGGGGAGGATCCAGGCCTGCTCGGGGACGGCGGTGCGGGTCGGGAGCCCGTCGTACGGGCAGTTGACCGAGCACCAGTCCTTGCCGTCGTGGTCCTGGAGACCGAGCACCTCGGCCAGCGGCCTCCCGACCGCGCCGGCCGCGTCCACGCCGAGCCATCGCGCGGCCACGAGGTTGACGGCCGTCACCGCTCCCGCCGCGTCGGCGAGCACGACGCCGTCGGACAGGGAGTCGACGACCTGCTGGGCGCTCGCCTCGATCCCGGACACAGGCACAGCGTGCCACGTGCGAGGGTGGTCATCGCACCACCGTCTCGGACCCCTTGGAGGTCACCGCGTGCGCACCCGCCACCTGATCCCGGTCGCAGCCCTGCTGGCGAGCTTCGTCGGCCTCGCGGGCGCCCAGGCGCTGACCACGGCCTCCGCCCCGCAGCGCGGCGGCACCCGACCCGCGTCGTACGACTACCTCGCGACCCAGGTCTTCACCGCGCCCGGATTGGGCTCGATCGCCGTCGGCATGCCCAACAAGTCGGTCGTCAAGATCCAGCACCGACCGGCCGGCGCGACCACGTGGGACGCCCCGTCGGTCCTGTTCGCCGGAAAGGGGCGGCTCACCTGCGGCCAGATCGACGGCGCCGCCTCCCCCGGCGGGATCGCCCTGACCCTCGAGTGCGACCGCAGCTACTACGAGGACCAGGCGCCGGTGCACACGCAGGCCCTGGTCACGCGCGACCTCGCCTCGTGGTCACGCCACGAGCTCCCGGGCGAGGCCTACCAGCCGCCCGCCATCAGCCCGGACGGCCGGACCGCGGCGTGGCCGGCGAGCGGCGGCGACGGGTTCGTCCGCTGGCGTGCGGGCGCGGGCTTCAGCACGCTGGTCAGCACCGGGTTCCGCGGCGACGGCGGCGCCGAGACCATCGTCGCGGAGGACTCGGGCACGGTCAGCCTGATGGGCGCCGAGTCCCGAGCCGGGAAGTGCCGCCTCGGTGTGCACGCCCGACCGCTCAGCGGGCCGGAGCGGGTCCAGCTCGTCTCGGACGTCGACCCCGGGTGCACCGAGGGCTCGCTGACGACCGTGGACGACCTCACGGTCCGCGGCGACGACAACAGCCGCGCGACGACGTACGTCGTCTCGCGTGCCGACACCTCGTCGCCGTGGCAGCTGACCGTCCCGCGACCCGTCGACGGGGCCGGCCTGGTCGTCTACCGCGGCTCCCCCAAGCGGACGATCCACCCGTCCTACCTCGACGTGGCCGGCAAGCCGCTGCTGGTGATCGGCAGCCCGGACCGCCGACGCCTGATGGTGCAGACCTACGACGACTCCACCCGCACCTGGTCGCCCCGGACCACCGTCTACGACCACGGCTTCCCCGGCTGCACCGGCGGTGACTTCGGGGGCGACGCGACCGCGCAGGTCTTCTTCCTCGACCTGCACTGCTACGCCAAGGAGCGCGCCGACGGCCGCTACCCGCCGTACGACCACGACTACGACGCCATGCCCCGCGGCCGGACGCTGCTCCTCAGCGCGGACGGCGTGACCTGGAAGGCGGCGCCGATCGGGCGCCGCCCGTACGCCGTCAACGCCGCCGCCTCGCTGGTCGCGGCGCCCGGCCGGCACGCGACCCGGATCCTGTCCCCCGCCGGAATCGCCTCGGTGCCGGTCACGACCGGCGGCCGGTGCGAGTTCGTGTTCCCGGTCGCCGCCGACCGCCTGCTGCGGCTGCACGGCGGACCCCACGCCCGGTGGCCGCGCCGGGTGCAGCTGTCGACGCCCACCGGCTGGCGCACCGTCGACACGATCGCGATGCCGGCGCGGGGCCGGTGCCAGAGGGCGTTCGACTCGAACTACCTGCGACCCACGCGGTTCGACCTCGTCGGCGGCTCCAAGGGTGTCGGTCTCACGGTCCGGCGCGGCGGGCCGGACGGCTGGCGGGTCGTCCGGACGTCCCGCTACTGACGCTGGACCCGGGCGCTGGCGTAGAGGCAGAGCGCCGCTGCGGTCGAGAGGTTGAGGCTCTCGGCCCGGCCGTGGATCGGGATCCGCACCCGGTGGTCGGCCAGCCCGGCGAGCTCGGCGGGAAGGCCCCAGGCCTCGTTGCCGAAGAGCCAGGCGGTGGGCGCGGCCAGCAGGTCGTCGGCGTGGTCGAGGTCGACCTCACCGGCGCCGTCGGCGGCGAGCACCTGGAGCCCGGCAGCCTGCGCGGCTCGTACGGCGGCAGCCGGGTCGGGCTCGACGGCGATCGGCAGGTGGAACAGGCTGCCGACGCTCGCGCGGACGGTCTTGGGGTTGTAGGCGTCGACGGACCGGCCCGCGAAGACCACGGCGTCGGCACCCGCGGCGTCTGCGCAGCGGATCACGGTGCCGGCGTTGCCCGGGTCGCGCACGTCGGCGCAGATCGCGAGGAGGCGGGTGGCGTCGACGACGTGCCCGAGGGGGCGGTCGAGGAACCGGCAGAGGGCGACCACCCCGGCCGGGGTCACGCTGTCGCTGAGCGACGCGAGCGCCCGGTCGTCGACCAGCGTCCACTGCGGCGCGGCCGCGGCGAGGTCGGCGTACTGCTCGGTGGCGGCGGTGGTGGCGAAGACCTCCACGACGCAGCCCGGCACCTCGAGGGCGCCTTCGACGGCCTTCGGGCCGTCGGCAAGGAAGAGCCGCCGCTCGGAGCGTTCCGAGCGGCGGCTGAGCTTCCGGGTCTCCTTGACGTGGGCGTTGCCCACGACCAAAGGAGCGTCGTGCGTCAGGCCGAGACCTTGGGCGCGTTGACGTCCTCGGGCAGCGCGGCCTTGGCGGCCTCGACGAGGACGTTGAACGCCGCGACGTCGTTGACGGCCAGGTCGGCGAGGATCTTGCGGTCGACCTCGATGCCGGCCAGGTTGAGGCCCTGGATGAAGCGGTTGTAGGTCATCCCCTGGGCGCGGGCCGCAGCGTTGATCCGCTGGATCCACAGCTTGCGGAAGTTGCCCTTGTTCTTGCGCCGGTCGTTGTAGCTGTAGACCAGCGAGTGGGTGACCTGCTCCTTGGCCTTGCGGTACAGGCGCGAGCGCTGGCCGCGGTAGCCGCTGGCCCTCTCGAGGACGACCCGGCGCTTCTTCTGGGCGTTTACCGCCCGCTTGACGCGTGCCACGATTTACTCCTTGTTGCTGAAAGCTCTACTTGGTGCGGGGGTCTCGACGATCTCGACCACCGATGGGACGGGGTCGGTCAGAGACCGAGCATCTTCTTCGCGCGCGGGACGTCGGCCTTGGCGACCTCGACGGTGCCCGTCATGCGCCGGGTGACCTTCGAGGGCTTCTTCTCGAGGTTGTGGCGCTTGCCGGCCTTCTCGCGAAGGATCTTGCCGGTCCCGGTCACCCGGAAGCGCTTGCTCGCACCGGAGTGCGTCTTGTTCTTCGGCATCTCTGCTCTCTCTTCTCGTCCTGCTGGCGTGCCCGCGGTGGCGCGACACCCGCGTGGTTCCGGCGGCCCTGGGGGCCGCCGTGGTCTCAGGCCTCGATCTCGGGATCGAGGTTCTCGGAGCGACCGCGCTCCTTCTTCTGGGCGACCGGTCCGGCGGCGTGAGCGGCTTCGCGCTCAGCCTGCTCGTCGGCCACGGCCGCGGCGCGCTCGGCGGCCTTGGCCTCCTTCTCGGCCTGCTGGTCAACCTTGGCGTCGGCCTTCTTCTTGTGCGGGCCGAGCACCATGATCATGTTGCGGCCGTCCTGCTTGGGCGACGACTCGACGAAGCCCAGCTCCGTCACGTCCTCCGCCAGCTTCTGCAGCAGCCGGAAGCCCAGCTCGGGGCGGTGCTGCTCGCGGCCGCGGAACATGATCGTGATCTTGACCTTGTCCCCGGCGCGCAGGAACCGCACGACGTGACCCTTCTTGGTCTCGTAGTCGTGCGCGTCGATCTTCGGACGAAGCTTCATCTCCTTGATGATCACGTTCGTCTGGTTGCGACGGGCCTCGCGCGCCTTCTGGGCGTTCTCGTACTTGAACTTGCCGTAGTCCATGAGCTTGCAGACTGGCGGCTTGCCCTGCGGGGCGATCTCGACGAGGTCGAGGTCAGCCTCCTGGGCGAGCTTCAGGGCCTGGTCGGTCGGCACGATGCCGACCGTCTCCCCGTTGGGTCCAACGAGTCGGACCTCGGGAACCCGGATCCTGTCGTTGATGCGCAGCTCGGTGCTGATGTGTCCTCCTGGTGGCCATGTGACCGGAAGTCCTTGCCGCCGGGCCCTGGAGGAGGTCCGAAATCAAAGAAGGCTTCCGCTTGTGCAAGCGGAAGCCAGTCGCGGCGCCCCCCACACCAGTGGGAGTGCCATCGAAAGCCGGTGAGGCTCACGCCGGGGAACATGTCCACGCCGCAGGCCAAGCCTTCGGGACCGGACCCGACGACCTGTGGAGCAACCCCTTGCGAGGACGGTCGATGCGGGTGGGAGACGATGCTGCTGACTCCGCTTGTGAGATCTGCTCTGACTCTTCCGCGGACGGTCGGGTCGGAACTGATCGGTCAACGCTAGATGCTAGCCGAAGATTCCCGGTCGGGCCGAATCCAGGCGACACCGCCGGGGACCCGGGCCAGCGTCCACCCCTCGGCCAGGCCCCGCAGGTCCTCGCCCTCGACGACGAACCGCACCGGGCCCGCCAGGTCCACCACCAGCGCCGCCGCGCCGTCCTGGAGCGCCGACCTGGCGGCGACCTGGGCGGCGACCGGGACGGGGCGGGCCTGCGGGTTCCAGCCCGCCAGCTCGGCCGTGCCGGTGAACGCCAGCAGCGCCAGACGCCCGTCGGTGCCCTGCACCAGGACGGTCGCCATGTCGCTGTCCTTCTCGCGGGCCAGCCCGGCGTCGTCCAGCTCGACCTCGCCGAGGACCGCGATGACGGGCACCAGGACGCGCGAGCGCTGGAGCGCCGCCAGCGCCTCGGGGTACGCCGAGGCGTCGTGCTGCCACGTCGCCAGGGCCGCCGCGAGCTCCGGGGCGGCCGTGCCGTCGTCGCCGGCGAACCCCGGGTCGGGGATCACGCGGGACTGGGTGGGGTCGGGCTCGAGCACGGCTCCATTGTCCTCGGAGGTCATCCGGGGGCCGAATCCGCCGCCGGCGGCGCCGTGTGACGCGTCCCATGATCTTAAGTGGAGTGTTTCGCTTGATTTAAGAAGGGAAAGCGGTCTAGACATGAGCCCCATGTCCACGACAGCCCTTGCCGGGCCGCCGACCACCGCTCCCCCACGACCACGATCCTCCGGCTCCCGCCGCTGGTCGCGCCTCGCGTTCCTGCGGCGCTGGGTGTCTCCGATCGCCATCCTGACCGTCTGGCAGCTCCTCTGCACGGGCGGGGTCATCGATCCCCGCACGATGGCCTCCCCTGCGCAGATCGCGTCGACCGCGCTCGACCTGATCCAGGACGGCACCCTCGGGACCGAGACCCTGATCTCGCTCCAGCGCGTGCTCCTCGGGCTGGCGATCGGTGGCTCCATCGGCATCCTGCTGGCGGTCATCGCCGGCCTCAGCCGGATCGGTGACGACGCCATCGACCCACCCATGCAGGCCCTGCGGACCCTGCCGCACCTCGGGCTGATCTCGCTCTTCATCACCTGGTTCGGCCTCGGCGAGCTGCCCAAGGTCACGCTGATCGCGCTGGGCGCGTGCTTCCCGCTCTACCTCAACACCCTCGGCGGCATCCGCGGGATCGACCGCAAGGTGCTCGAGGCCGCCCGCTCGATGCACCTGACGCGGCGCCAGCAGGTCCGCCACGTCGTCCTGCCCGGTGCGCTGCCGCAGACGCTCGTCGGCCTGCGCCAGAGCCTGGGCATCGCCTGGCTGTCCGTGATCGTCGCGGAGACCGTCGGGGCCGACACCGGCATCGGCGCGATGATCAACCAGGCCCGTGACTTCAACCAGACCGACGTCATCGTCGTCGGACTCGCGGTGTACGCCGTGCTCGGCCTGACCACCGACGCCATCGTCCGCTACCTCGAGAGGAAGGCCCTCGCATGGCGAGCCTGACATCTCCCGCCACCACCGACGGACCCGTCGCCCGGGTCCGCGACCACCACCGGTCCTTCGGCGACACCCACGTGCTCCGGGCCATCGACCTCGACATCGCGCCGGGTGAGTTCGTCGCCCTGCTCGGACGCAGCGGCTGCGGCAAGTCCACGCTGCTGCGGAGCCTGGCGCACCTGGACCCGACCCCCGCAGGCGAGGTCGAGGTGTCGGGCCGGACCTCGGTCGCGTTCCAGGAGCCCCGGCTGCTGCCGTGGCGCAGGGTCCGGGAGAACGTGGCCCTGGCCCTCCTCAACGGGTCCGAGCGCAAGCGGCGCTTCGAGCTCGCCGAGCAGACGCTCGCCGAGGTGGGCCTCGGCGACAAGCTGGACGCCTGGCCGTTGCAGCTGTCGGGCGGTCAGGCCCAGCGGGTCTCGCTGGCGCGGGCCCTGGTCAGCAACCCGGCGCTGATGCTGCTCGACGAGCCGTTCAGCGCGCTCGACGCGCTGACCCGGATCGACATGCACCAGCTCGTCATCGACCTGTGGCGTCGCCACTCGATGGCAATCCTGATCGTCACCCACGACGTCGACGAGGCGATCGCGCTCGCCGACCGGGTGCTGGTCATGGACGACGGCCGGATCGCCCGCGAGTGGTCGATCGAGCCGCGCCGCGACGACCGGGCGCCGTCGAAGCCCGAGATCGCCCGGATCCGCGCCGAGATGCTCGTCGCCCTCGGCGTGCACCCCACGACCGCCAACCCGAACCGCACGCCCGTCCACAAGCAGGGAGCAGCATGAACCGCCGCCGTACGAAGAGCGCCGTCCTCGGAGCCGTCCTCGGAGCCGTCCTGGCCCTCGGAGCCTGCGGCGGCGACGCCACCGGCAACGAGGGCGCCGTCGACGACAACGGCAAGGTCGACCTCTCGAAGGTCACCCTGATCGTGGGTGACCAGAAGGGCGGCTCGAAGGCGCTGCTCCAGGCCGCCGGGCAGCTCGACGACGTGGACTACAAGATCGAGTGGAAGGAGTTCACCTCCGGGCCGCCGCTCCTCGAGGCGCTCAACGCCGGTGCCCTCCACGTCGGCGGCGTCGGCAACACCCCGCCGCTCTTCGCGGCCGCCGGCAAGAGCGAGATCAAGGTCGTCCAGGCGGCGACGTACGGCGGGACGGGTGACGCGATCGTCGTGCCGAAGGACTCCTCGATCACGGACGTCTCCCAGCTGAAGGGCAAGACGGTGGGCGTCGCCGAAGGCAGCTCGGCCAACTACAACCTGCTCGCGCAGCTGCAGGCCGCCGGAGTGAAGTACTCCGACATCACGGTCAAGAACCTCCAGCCGGGCGATGCGCTCGCCGCGTTCTCGGCCGGGCACCTGGACGCCTGGGCGATCTGGGAGCCGTTCACGTCCCAGGCCGAGCAGGAGGCCGGCGCGAAGGTGATCGCCGACGGCCGTGAGCTGGCCAACGGCTACAACTTCCAGGTCGCGTCCGACGCCGGTCTCGACGACAAGGCGACCAAGACCGCGCTCCAGGACTACCTGTCGCGGATCGCGCGGGCCCAGGTGTGGTCGCAGACCCACCAGGAGGACTGGGCGAAGGTGTGGGCCGAGGAGACCGGGCTCTCCGACAAGATCACCCTCGCCGCGGTGAAGAAGCGACAGGTGAAGCCGGTGCCGGTCGACCAGGCCGTCATCGACTCGGAGCAGAAGATGGCGGACTCGTTCGCGGCCAACGAGCTGCTGCCCGGCAAGTTCGACGTCTCGCCCTACTTCATCGGCGACTTCAACGAGTACACGACCGGGGAGAAGTGATGGGGCTCAAGCTGCACTGGTTCCTGCCCACGTCGGGCGACAGCCGCTCCCTGGTGGGCGCCGGCCAGGGCGTGCCCGGCGGGCTCACCGGCCTCGGAGAGACGGTGGAGAGCGACTTCCGGCCGCCGACGATCGACTACCTCGCCCAGGTGGCGCGCACGGCGGAGCAGGCCGGCTTCGAGGGCGTGCTGACGCCCACGGGCACGTTCTGCGAGGACGCCTGGCTGACCACGGCCGCACTGCTGCGGGAGACGACGCGGCTGAAGTTCCTGGTCGCCTTCCGGCCCGGGACGGTCAACCCGGTGCTGGCGGCGCAGATGGCCGCGGCGTACCAGCGCCTCTCCGGTGGCCGGCTGATGCTGAACGTCGTCACCGGCGGCGAGCCGCGCGAGCAGGCCCGGTTCGGCGACACCGCCTCGAAGGAGGAGCGGTACGCCCGCACCGACGAATTCCTGAGCGTGATCCGCGGGACGTGGAGCGAGGCGCCGTACGACTTCCACGGCCGCTACTTCGACGCCGAGGGCGCGCAGGTCAGTGGCGGCATCGACCCGGTGCCCCCGATCTACTTCGGCGGGTCCTCGGGTCCGGCCGGCCCGGTCGCGGCCCGGCACGCGGACGTCTACCTGACCTGGGGCGAGCCGCTCGAGCAGGTGGCGGAGAAGCTGGACTGGATGCGCGGGCTCGCGGCCGAGCAGGGGCGCACTCTCCGCTTCGGGCTCCGGATCCACACCCTGTCGCGGGACACGTCCGAGGAGGCCTGGGCGCACGCCCAGTGGCTGCTCGACGGGCTCGACCCGGCGACGGTCGCCAAGGCGCAGGAGGCGATGCAGCAGAGCGAGTCGACCGGCCAGCGCCGGATGCTCGGCCTGCGGTCGCGGACGTCGTACTCCTCGGCGCGCGAGCTCGAGGTCAGCCCCAACCTCTGGACCGGCGTCGGCCTGGTCCGCGGGGGCGCCGGGACGGCGCTGGTCGGCAGCCACGAGGAGGTCGCGGACCGGCTCGAGGACTACCACCGGCTCGGCATCGACGAGTTCGTGCTGTCCGGCTACCCGCACGTCGAGGAGGCGTACACGTTCGCGGAGGGCGTCGCTCCGGTGCTGCGCCGCCGCGGCCTGCTCGGCAACGCCGCGGCGCACGCAGAGGTGGCGGCCTACGCCTGAGCCGGCGCTCACCCGGCATGTGGGACGCTGGAACCGTGGACGACGCAGCCTGGGCGGCACTCACCCTCAGCCTGACCGTGGCCGGTGGCATCTGGACCTGGTTCGCCTTCCGCAACCGGGGCCTGGCCTCCGGGCTGCGGGGACTGGGCTTCACGCTGCTGCCGCTGGCGGCGTACCTGACCAAGACCCTGCAGATGTTCACCGGCATCGCCGGTGAGATCGGCGACTGGGCGAGCAACGTCGCCTGGAGCCCGGTCGTGTGGACGGGCATCGTGCTGGCGGGGGTCGCGGTGCTGCTGATCGGCGTCTCCGGCCGGATCCGGGCCCGCGAGGTGGGTCCGACAGCCGAGGCCAAGGGTCTCCCGCCTGCCGGACCCGGTCGCAAGGGCCGGCCCGCCTTGGCCGAAGATGGCGACATGGCCGACATCGAGGCGCTGCTGCGCAAGCGAGGCATCAACTGATGCCCATCAGCTCCGTGGACCGCAACCAGCTGTGGTCACGTCTGGGCGACGCGGTCGCCAAGCAGGGCGTCCCGCTGCCGACGCCGATCTTCGTCGTGGACCTGGACGCCTTCGACGCCAACGCCGACGACCTGGTCCGGCGAGCCGACGGGCTGCCGATCCGGGTGGCGTCCAAGTCGCTGCGCATCCCGGCGCTCGTCGAGCGAGCGCTGGCGCACGACGGGTTCCACGGGGTGCTGGCCTTCACCCTGCGCGAGGCGCTCTGGCTGCACGCGCAGGGCATCTGCGACGACATCGTGGTCGCCTACCCGACCGTCGACCGGGGCGCGCTTGCCGAGCTGGTCGCGTCCCCGTCGGCCGCCGCGGCGATCACGCTGATGGTCGACAGCACCCCGCACCTCGACCTGGTCGACAGCGTCCGGGTCTCCCCCACCATCCCGGTCCGCGTCTGCGTGGACGTCGATGCGGGTCTCCGGCTCGCGGGCAAGCACGTGGGCCCGAAGCGGTCGCCGTTGCAGGACACGACGGGGGTCGTCGCCCTGGCCCGGGAGATCACCGCACGCAACGGGTTCCGGCTCGTCGGCGCGATGACCTACGAGGGGCAGGTCGCCGGGCTGCAGGACACCGTGCCGACTGCCCGGTCCCGCTCCGCGATCATCCGCCGGCTCAAGGCGCTGTCGATGTCGCAGCTCGCCGTACGCCGTCGCGAGATCGACCACCAGCTGCGCCAGCTGACCGACCTCGAGTTCTGGAACGCCGGCGGGTCCGGCTCGGTGCAGGAGACCGCCCAAGACCCCGTGGTCACGGAGATCGCCGCCGGCTCGGGTCTCCTGGTGCCGACGCTCTTCGACCACTACAGGTCCTTCGAGCCGCGTCCCGCGTCGTACATCGGGCTCCCGGTCGTACGGCGTCCCGGGCCCGGCATGGTCACCGTGCACGGTGGCGGCATCGTCGCGTCGGGTCCGGCCGGCGTCGACCGCCTGCCGGTCCCGTGGGCACCTGCCGGGCTGGAGCTGACCAGCCTCGAGGGCGCCGGCGAGGTGCAGACCCCGATCACCGGGCAGCCCGCCGACCTGCTGGAGATCGGCGACCTCGTGTGGTTCCGCCCGGCCAAGTCCGGTGAGCCGTTCGAGCACGCGCTGACGGTGCACCTGCTGTCGGGCAGCGAGCTCGTGGACGCCGTGCCGAGCTACCGCGGGTGTGGCCAGGCCTTCTGAGCCGTCCGCGGCGGCGGTCCTCGACCTCGCCCGCGCCCGGTCGGCCACCCTCGGCGTCGGCCGGCTGATCTGTGTCGACGGGCCGTCGGGTTCCGGCAAGACCACGCTCGCGGAGCAGGTCGCCCTCCTCGCTCCCGAGGTCCGGGTGGTGCACATGGACGACCTCTACGAGGGGTGGTCCGGGCTGCCCACCGTCGACGCGCAGCTCGACGGCCTGCTGCGCCCCCTCGCGGACGGGCGCCCGGGCAGCTACCGCCGCTACGACTGGGTCCTGGGCGCGTACGCCGAGACCGTGGCCGTCGACCCGGGTCCGCTGCTGGTCCTCGAGGGCGTCGGCTCGGGCTCGCTCGCCGTCGCGGACCTGGCCACCGTGCTGGTGTGGGTCGAGGCGGACCGCGACGTCCGGATGCGGCGCGGGATCGAGCGCGACGGCGAGGCGTTCGCGCCGTACTGGGAGGCGTGGGCGGTCGCCGAGCAGGAGCACTTCACCCGGCACCGCACCCGCGAGCGCGCCGACCTGGTCGTGGCTACCTAGAACCGATCTGCTGGTCCGCGATCGCGCGGAGCTGGCGGACCGCCGTACGGGCCCGGTCGCCGTCCGATCCCTGGATGCCCATCACGGCCGCCGTGGTGCCGTCGGCCAGGTCGAGGGTGACCCACGGAGCGCCGGGCGGCAGGTGGACGGCGACCAGCTGCGCCCACGCGTACTCGCGGCGCCGGTAGCCGTTGACGACGACCAGGCGCTCGGCCTCGGCGACCACGCGGGAGCGGACCAACGCGAACCAGAGCGAGAACGCGAACAGCCCGAGCGCGATCACGGTCCCGCGCTGGAAGGTGCTGAACTTCGCCTGGGTCTCGTCGTCGAAGCCGATCCACGCCAGCGCGCAGACCACCAGCAGGCCACCGCCCAGGACGGCGCCGGCCATCCGCACGCCGAAGGGCCGCCAGGTGTGCGGGAGGGTCGGGACCGCCGGGCGGTCAGAGCCGGCAGGCATGGATGTCGGTGAGCAGGATGCCGCGGGCACCGATGTCGAACAGGTCGTCCATCAGCCGCTGGGAGCCCTCGCGCGGGACCATCGCCCGCACCGCCACCCAGCCCTCGCGATGGAGCGGGGCGATCGTCGGACCCTCGATGCCGGGGGTCAGGGCGACCGCGGCGGTGACGTGGGCGGACTCGATGTCGTAGTCCATCATCACGTAGCTGCGGGCGACCAGGACGCCCTCGATGCGGCGCTTGAAGACCTCGAATCCGGGCGGCACCGAGCCGCCGCGGGTCACCAGGACCGCCTCGGACTCGAGGATGGTCTCGCCGAAGACCTCCAGGCCGGCCTGGCGCATGGTGCTGCCGGTCTCGACGACGTCGGCGATCACGTCGGCGACGCCGAGCTGGATGCTGGTCTCGACGGCGCCGTCGAGCCGGACGACGGTCGCCTCGATGCCGCGCTCCTCGAGGAACGCGCGCACGACTCCGACGTACGACGTGGCGATCCGGGTGCCGGCGAGCTGGCTCAGGTCGGTGTAGGAGCCCTGCGGGCCGGCGAAGCGGAAGCGGCTGCGGCCGAAGCCGAGGCCGGTGACCTCCTCGGCCTTCGCGCCGGAGTCACGCAGCAGGTCGCGGCCGGTGATGCCGACGTCGAGCGTGCCCTCGCCGACGTACAGGGCGATGTCGCGCGGGCGCAGGTAGAAGAACTCGACGCCGTTCTCGGTGTCGATGAGGGTCAGCTGCTTGGAGTCCTCGCGCTGCCGGTAGCCGGCCTCGCGCAGGATCTCGGTGGCCGACTGCGAGAGCGACCCCTTGTTGGGGACCGCGATTCTGAGGAGAGACATGGGGGTGGCCTTCAGAGGTGGGCGTAGACGTCGTCGAGCTCGATGCCGGTCGCGAGCATCAGCACCTGGGCGTGGTAGAGCAGCTGGCTGATCTCCTCGGCCGCCCGCTCCTTGCCCTCGTGCTCAGCGGCCATCCAGGACTCGGCGGCCTCCTCGACCAGCTTCTTCCCGATGAAATGCACACCGGCGTCGAGCTCCTGCACGGTGCCGGATCCCTCGGGGCGCGACCGGGCCTTCTCACTCAGCTCGGTCCAGAGCTCGTCGAACGTCTTCACAGTCGGCCAGCCTACGGCGTGGGTGCGGCGATCTCCCCCAGGGTCCGGGCGGTGAGCAGCGCGGCCGACGTGGCCTCGTAGCCCTTGTCCTCCCGCGAGTCCGGCAGCCCGGCCCGGTCGAGCGCCTGCTCGTCGTTGTCGCAGGTGAGCACGCCGAACCCGACGGCGACCGTGTGGTCGAGGCCGACCCGGACCAGGCCGTCGGTCGCGGCGTTGCAGACGTAGTCGAAGTGCGGCGTCCCGCCGCGGATCACGACGCCGAGCGCCACGACCGCGTCGTACCCCTGCGCGGCGAGCGCGCTCGCGACGACGGGCAGCTCGAAGGTGCCGGGCACGCGGACGGTGCGCGCATCGGCGACGCCGTACGCCGCCAGCGCGCGCTCGGCGCCGGCGAGCAGGCCGTCCATCACCTGGGTGTGCCGGCTGGCCGCGACGACGGCGACCCTGAGGCCGCTGGCGTCGAAGATCTCCTGGTCGGGTGCTCCGTGTCCGGACATGTCAGGCTCCGTTCGCGAGCTCGGCTGCCTCGGCAGCGAGGTTGGGGAGGTCGTGGCCCATCCGGTCCCGCTTGGTCAGCAGGTAGGCCAGGTTGTGGTCGTTGGGGTGCGGGGTCAGCGCCACCCGCTCGGCGACGTGGACGCCGAAGTCCTCGAGGTTGTCGACCTTGTCGGGGTTGTTGGTCATCAGCCGGACGTTGGTGACGCCGAGGTCGCGGAGCACCTGGGTCGCCGTGCCGTAGTGGCGTGCGTCGGCAGGCAGCCCCAGGTCGAGGTTGGCGTCGACGGTGTCGCGGCCGCCGTCCTGGAGCTGGTAGGCCTGCAGCTTGGCGACCAGGCCGATCCCCCGGCCCTCGTGGCCGCGCAGGTAGACGACCACGCCGCGCCCCTCCTCGACGATGCGCTCCAGCGCCTCGTCGAGCTGCGGCCCGCAATCGCAGCGACTGCTGCCGAAGACGTCGCCGGTCAGGCACTCGGAGTGCACCCGGGTCAGCACCGGCTCGGGGCCGGAGACGTCGCCGTACACCAGGGCGATGTGCTCGGAGTCGTCGACCGTGATCCGGTAGCCGTAGGCCGTGAAGTCGCCGTGCCGCGTCGGCAGGCGGGTCTCGGCGACCCGCTCGACGAGGTTCTCGTGGCGACGGCGGTAGCGAACCAGGTCGTCGATCGAGATCATGGCGAGGCCGTGCTCGTCGGCGAACGCCCGCAGCTCGGGCGCGCGCTTCATGGTGCCGTCGTCGTTGACGACCTCGACCAGGACGCCGGCCGGGGTGAGCCCGGCGAGCGTGGCCAGGTCGACGGCCGCCTCGGTGTGGCCGCGGCGGACGAGCACGCCGCCCTCGCGGTAGCGCAGCGGGAAGACGTGGCCCGGGCGGGTGATCTCCCACGGCTCGGTCGCCGAGTCGGCGAGCACCCGGGCGGTGTGGGCGCGGTCCGCCGCGGAGATGCCGGTGCTGACGCCGTCACGCGCGTCGACCGAGATCGTGTACGCCGTGCGCAGCTTGTCCTTGTTGTGCGGGGTCATCAGCGGGATCTCGAGGCGGTCGAGCATGTCGGCGGGCATCGGCACGCAGATCACGCCGCTGCTGTGCCGGATCGTGAACGCCATCAGCTCCGGGGTCGCCTTGCTGGCGGCGAAGATGATGTCGCCCTCGTTCTCGCGGGTCTGGTCGTCGACGACGATGACGGCCTTGCCGTCGGCGATGTCGGCGATCGCGCGCTCGATGCTGTCGAGGCGCACACCGTCGTGCTGGGGCTCGTGGGTCATGCTGCGACCTTCTCTCGATGATGCTGCTCGGGGGCGGCCTTCGTGGCGCGCCACCAGGTGATGAAGCCGGCGATGCAGAGCACGCCGTAGAAGACGTAGAGGACCGCCGAGGGGTAGTAGCCGGAGTGCCACAGCAGCGGCACGCCGACGAGGTCGACGGCGATCCAGGCGAGCCAGAAGTCGTTCCAGCCGCGGGCCATGGCGTACGTCGCGAGCATCGAGCCGACGAAGATCCAGGCGTCGCACCAGTAGTACCAACGCGGCGCGGGCCAGCCGGCGCCGATGACGGAGAAGACCCACTGGCAGACGAGGACGCCGGCCGCGGCGGCGACCAGGTAGGCCATCCGCTCGCGTGCGGTGGCCCACCGGGGGTCGACGGCCGGGACGTCGCCACCGCCGTGGGCGCGCTTGGCCTGCTGCCACCGCTGCCAGCCGTAGATGCTCGTGATGATGAAGAAGACCTGGCGGCCGGCCTGGCCGAAGAGCGGCTGCTGGGCCTGCGCGTCGAAGGTCGCCGCGATGAAGACTGTGAAGAGCAGGACGTTGCCGACGATGCCGACCGGCCACGCCCAGACCCGGCGGCGCAGGCCGCCGACCGCGGAGGCGAAGCCGAACGCGTTGCCGAGGATCTCGCGCCAGGTGATCGGGTGGCCGGCGATCGTCAGGTGGGCGTCGTACAGGCTCGAGAGCGCGCTCATGGTCGCGGCTCCCCGGAGTAGGGCAGCAGGCGCTCGACGTACTTGGCGATGATGTCGACCTCGAGGTTGACCCGGTCGCCCGGCTGCCGGCCGCCGAGGGTGGTGCGGGCCAGGGTCTCGGGGATCAGGCTGACCGTGAACCGGTCGTCCCCGGCCTCGACGACGGTGAGGCTGACCCCGTCGACGGTGATCGAGCCCTTGTCGACGAGGTAGCGGCTGAGCTCGGTGGGCAGCGCGATCTCGACGACCTCCCAGTGCTCGCTCGGGGTCCGGCCCAGCACGGTGCCGACGCCGTCGACGTGGCCCTGCACGATGTGGCCGCCGAGGCGCTTGTCGGCGGTGACCGCGCGCTCCAGGTTGACCCGGTCGCCGGGGCGTACGCCGTAGAGGCTGGTCTTGTCGAGGGTCTCCTGCATGACGTCGGCGGTCCAGGTGCCGGCGTCGAAGGTGGTGACCGTCAGGCAGCAGCCGTTGACCGAGATCGAGTCGCCGAGGTGGGCGTCCTCGAGCACGGTGGTGGCGTGGATGCTGAGGCGGATCGCGTCGCCCTGGTCCTCGATCGCGGCGACGGTGCCGAGCTCTTCGACGATGCCGGTGAACATGTCAGTGCCTCTCGGGGGTGAGGGTCAGGCGAACGTTGGCTTCCTCGCCGTCGCTCTGCCCATCGAGCACGGTGATGTCCGTGACCCGGGGGCGGAACGCATGGGCGATGGTGGTGATTCCGAGGTCGGCGACGGCGGAGCGGCCTGCCCCCAGGAGCATCGGCGCGACGTACACGACGATCTCGTCGACGAGCCCGGCCCGCAGGAAGGCGGCGGCGAGGGTGGGTCCGCCCTCGAGGAAGACGTGCTGGCGGTCGCGGGCGTAGAGCTCGGCGAGGGCGGCGTGCGGGTCGCGGGTGCGCAGGTGGACCGACTCGGCGTCGCCGTTGAAGATCCGGCGGCCGGGGTCGAGGTCGCGCTCCCCCATGACCGCACGCAGGGGCTGGTGGGCGAGCGGCTGGTCATGCGCGTCGCGGACGGTCAGCAGCGGGTCGTCGACCGCCACGGTGTTGGCGCCGACCAGCATCACGTCGCAGAGCGCGCGCAGCCGGTGGGTGTCGAGGCGGGACGCGCGGGAGCTGACCCAGCGGCTGGTGCCGTCGGCGGCCGCGCTGCGGCCGTCGAGGGTGGTGGCGAACTTCCAGGTGACGAACGGGCGACCGTGCTCGACGGCGAACGTCCAGACACGATTGAGCGCGCGCGCCTCGTCGACCAGCAGGCCGCCCTCGACCTCGACACCGGCGGCGCGCAGGGTGTCGCCGCCGCCGGCCGCCGCCGGGTTGGGGTCGGCCTGGGCGAACACCACCCGTCGTACGCCGGCGTCCACGAGAGCCTGGGCGCACGGGCCCGTGCGGCCGGTGTGGTTGCACGGCTCGAGGGTGACGACGGCGGTGGTCCCGACGGCCCGGCTCCCGGCCTGCGCCAGCGCGTCGGCCTCGGCATGGGGCGTGCCGGCGCCGCGGTGGTAACCCTCCGCGACGGTGGCGCCGTCGTCGTCGACCAGGACGCAGCCGACGCGAGGGTTGGGCCCGAGCGGGACGCCCGGGGTCGCCGCCAGCACGAGGGCGCGCCGCATGGCTGCCTGCTCGGCGGCGGTGCTGGTCATCACGGGCCCCTCGTGTCCGATCGCGGACTCCGGGGCAGACGGGTCGTCACGTACGACGTACGTGACGACACCTGCGTGCGCTTCCCATCCGGACTTTAACCGTCGGTCCAGGATTCTCACCTGGTCAACCGCTCACTGGCTGTGAGCGGGTCGCGGACTTCTGATCTCTCAGTCACCGCCGGCTCGGAATTACACCGACCCCAGAGCACGCGAGTTGAAAACTCGTCAAGAAGAGTCTGCCACAACGCCCCGAAACGGGCTCCGTGGGACGGATCACATCTGGGCACAGACCTGGGACGGCCACGTCAGCGTGTCCGCGACGGCTCGACGTACGACGAGATCCCGGTCCGCTGACTCCGAGGCGCGGATCGACGGGCTCGAGGGCGAACACAGCTGTGGTGGACTGGGGCCGGCTGGTCCACCGACGAGGAGGTCCCATGGAGCTCGCCAAGATCCGTGCCGTGGTGTTCGACGTGCTCGGGACCGTCGTCGACGAGGACGCGACGGTGGAACGCGCGGCCCGCGAGCTGTTCTCGGCCGCCGCCCTCCCCGCCGGGGAGCTCTCGTCGTTCCTCGAGGAGTGGGACCGCGAGATGCGCGCCCGCATGGACGCCGTCCGCTCCGAGGGCGCCGACTGGACCGACAGCGACACGATCCGGGGTGCCGCCCTCAGGGACCTGCTCCGGTCGCGAGGTTGGGACGTGCCGGAGTCCGCCGTCGAGGCCCTGGCCACCGTGGGGCACCGGCTCGACCCGTGGCCGGACTCGGTCGCCGCTCTCGCGAGGCTGGCGGAGCGCTACGCCGTCGTGGCCCTCACCAACGGCAGCGTCCCGCAGATGACGGACACCTTCGTGCACGCGGGGCTCCGCTGGACCCTCGTCCTGAGCGCGGACCTGGCGCGGACGTTCAAGCCCGCGGCCGCGATGTACCAGCTCCCGCCCACCCAGCTGCGGATCCCCACCGAGCAGATGCTCTTCGTCGCCGCCCACCCGTGGGACCTGGACGCGGCTGCGAGCCACGGCTACCGGACGGCGCTGATCCGACGACCGGGCACGAGCGCCGAGGACGACGACCGGTTCGATCTCAGCGTGGCGACCATCGGCGAGCTCGCGGAGCTGGTCGTCATCCCGTGACGCGGGCGCGCAGCTCGCCGATCATCCGGTCGGGGTCGTCGGCGGAGTAGACGGCCGACCCCGCGACGAAGACGTCGGCACCGGCCTCGGCGCAGCGCTCGATGGTCTCGAGCGAGACACCGCCGTCGACCTGGAGCCAGGTCTCGACGCCGTGCTTGTCCATCAGCTCGCGGGCGCGGCGGATCTTGGGCAGGCACAGGTCGAGGAACTTCTGGCCGCCGAAGCCGGGCTCGACCGTCATGATCAGCACCATGTCGAGCTCGGCGAGCAGGTCCTCGTAGGGGTCGATCGGCGTCGCGGGCTTGAGCGCCATGCTCGCCCGGGCGCCGTGGGCGCGGATCTCGCGGGCGAGCCGGACGGGCGCCTTGGTGGCCTCGACGTGGAAGGTGACCGAGCCGCACCCGGCGTCGACGTACGCCAGGGCGTTGTCGTCGGCGTCCTCGATCATGAGGTGGGCGTCGAGCGGGACGTCGGTGGACCGGGCCAGCGCCTCGACCATGGCAGGGCCGAAGGTCAGGTTGGGCACGAAGTGGTTGTCCATGACGTCGACATGGACCCAGTCGGCGCTGCCGATCCGCGCGACCTCCTCGCCCAGGCGGGCGAAGTCGGCGTTGAGGATGCTCGGCGTGATCTGGATGTGGCCCACGGGCGACGAGTCTAGTGAGCGGTCGCCGTGGGCGATGCCGAGCCCTGCTCGGGTGATCGCCAGGTGACCTGGTCGCTGAGGAACTCGTGGACGAAGCCGCACTCGAGGCAGACCGCGCCGACCGCGGTCTTGTTCAGCCAGTCGAGGCCCGCATAGGTCATCCCCGGG
Source organism: Nocardioides conyzicola (assembly GCF_039543825.1). Classification (NCBI taxonomy): domain Bacteria; kingdom Bacillati; phylum Actinomycetota; class Actinomycetes; order Propionibacteriales; family Nocardioidaceae; genus Nocardioides; species Nocardioides conyzicola. Next base: position 40,519 of record NZ_BAABKM010000003.1, read on the forward strand.
GTGTTGAGGAGCACCGGGCGGTAGGTGAACAAGCCTTCCCCGCAGACCAGGCACGCCAGGCGCCGCGTGCCGATCCAGACCTCGGGCCTGCTGCCGTTCGCGTCGCCCACCGGCTCCGCCGGCGTACCCAACCCGCTCATGCTTCCTCCTCGGTGTCGACCGGTGGCTCCGCGCCCTGGCTCTCGTCGCGCTCCGCCCACTCCAGCAGGGGCGTGATGTCGAAGGCGTGGTCGTCGATGTCGGCGTGCAGGTCACCGAGCTCGGCGAACCGGTCCGGCACCGTGAAGATCGTGAAGTCGTGCGGGTCGGCGTCGTCGACCTCGTCCCAGCGGATCGGCGTCGACACGCGGGCGTCGGGCAGGCCGCGGACCGAGTACGCCGCGGCGATGGTGTGGTCGCGCGCGTTCTGGTTGTAGTCGACGAAGAGGTGGTGCGGGTCGCGGTCCTTCTTCCACCACGTGGTCGTGACGTCGTCGGGGGCTCGGCGCTCGACCTCGCGGGCGAACGCGAGCGCGGCGCGGCGTACCTGCTTGAACCCGTGCTCGGGACGGATCCGCACGTAGACGTGCATGCCCTTGCTGCCGCTGGTCTTGGGGAAGCCGACGGCGCCGAGCTCGTCGAGGACCTCGTGGGCCACGTGCGCGACCCGGCGGACCTGGTCGTAGTCGCTGAGCGGCCCCGGGTCGAGGTCGATGCGCCATTCGTCCGGCACCTCGGTGTCCTCGCGGCGGCTGTTCCACGGGTGGAACTCGACGGTCGACATCTGCACGGCCCAGATCACCGCGGCGAGCTCGGTGACGCAGAGCTCGTCGGCGGTCCGGTTCCAGCGCGGGAAGTGCAGCTGCACGGTCTCGAGCCAGGGCGGGGCGCCCTGCGGCACCCGCTTCTGGTGCACCTTGTCGCCGGCCAGACCCTTCGGGAACCGGTGCAGCATGCACGGCCGCTCGAAGAGGGCGTTGACGATGCCGGGACCGACGGCCAAGTAGTACTCGACGAGGTCGAGCTTGGTCGCGCCGCTCTCCGGGAAGTAGACGCGGTCGGGATTGCTGATGCGCACCACCCGGTCGTCGACCTCGATCTCGACCGACGGCGACTTCGTGGGCATGCGCCCAATCTAGGGGGTGGCCCGTCGTACGGTTCGGACGTGGACTTCGACCAGCCGCCCGTCGTGCGCGTCGACGTCGATGCCGAACGACGGATGCCGCCGGGACAGTGGCCGATGACCGTCCCGGCCGTCGCGCAGCTCGCCGCAGCCGGCCTGGAGCTCTCGCCGTTCGTGACGTTCCTGGTCGGTGAGAACGGCTCGGGCAAGTCGACGATCGTCGAGGCCGTGGCCGAGGCCTTCGGTCTCGGCACCGAGGGCGGCTCCACCGGCAGCCAGCACGCGACCCGTCGTTCCGAGTCCCCGCTGGGCTCGACCCTCCGCCTGCAGCGCGGGCTCGCCGCCAGCCGGCGGGGCTTCTTCCTGCGCGCGGAGACCATGCACGGCTTCTACAGCTACCTCGAGGACAACCCGGCACCGCCGCGACCCGGGCCGCCGGAGCCGCTCTTCCACGAGATGAGCCACGGCGAGTCGTTCCTCGAGGTGCTCCGCACCCGTTTCGACTCCCCCGGCTTCTACTGCCTGGACGAGCCGGAGGCCGCGCTGTCCTTCTCGTCGACCCTCGCGCTGATCGGCGCGCTCGGCCGGCTCGTCGAGAGCGGGGGCCAGGTGCTGTGCGCCACCCACTCGCCGGTGCTGGCGGCGATGCCGGGCGCCACGATCCTCGAGGTCGGCGACTGGGGGCTACGCCGTACGACGTGGGAGGAGCTCGAGCTGGTCACGCACTGGAAGGCCTACCTGGAGGCGCCGGGCCGCTACCTGCGCCACGTGCTCGACTGATGCGGCCTGCGGTGTAACGCGGGACGGGTCTCGAGGAGTCTCATGGGTGTGACGAGGAACGACGCCGAGGAGTTCACCGAGTTCGTGCGGGCGACCGCGCCCCGGCTGCACCGCGCCGCGCTGCTGCTCACCGGCGACCACCACCTGACCGACGACCTGACCCAGGCGACGTACGCCCGGGTCTACGCCTCCTGGCGACGGGTCTCCCGAGCCGACGACCCGCTCGCCTATGCCCGGAGGACGCTGCTCAACACGTACTTCTCCCACCGGCGGCTCCGTCGCAACAGCGAGCTCCCGGCCGATCCCACCCTCGGACCGGAGCCCTCCGTCCCCGAGGACGACCCCACGACGCGGCTGGACCTCCTGGACGCGCTCGCCACCCTGCCGCCGGCCGACCGGGCGGTGCTGGTGCTGCGCTACTGGGAGGACCGCAGCGTCGCCGAGACGGCGCACGACCTCGGGATCAGCGAGGGCGCCGTACGCACCCGATCCCTGCGTGCGCTCCAGCGGCTGCGGCCCCTGCTCGGCGCCGACTTCATCGAGAGGACCCCTTCATGACCCACGACGACCTCACCACCGCGCTGCGAGACCGCGTCCGCGACGAGCACCCCGACGTCGACCACCTCATCCGCGTCTCCACGCGCACCGGCGCCCGCCTGCGGCGCCGCCGCACCGTCGCCGTCTCGCTCGCCGGTACGGCGGCCGCGGCCGTCGCGGTCGGGGTCGTCGCGGCCTCGCTCGGCGGCTCCGGGAGCACGGCCGGCACCGGACCGAGCGTCGCCACCCAGCCCACACCCTCCGCCTCGGCGACCACCCCGGCGGACGTCGTGCCCCCGACCCGGTCGCACGAGGACCAGCTGCGCGACCAGCGTCTCCCCGTTCACGTCGCGCCGACGCTGCGCGGATGGGGCATCGGCACGGCTGCCGACGACAAGTTCCCGGCGACCAAGGGCGGCTACGCGCTCAGTGTGAACGTCCGCCCCAAGGCCGAGCTGGACGCCTGGTCAGGCGGCGACCCGGACCGTCCCGCGAGCCAGGTCGTGCACGTCGGGGACAACTACTTCGTCACCGTGCAGGCCTCGCCTGGCACTCCGCAGGCGGTGATCGACGAGCTCGTCGACGCCCTGCGCTACCAGTCGCGGTGGCGGCAGTAGCTACTGCCGCCGCAGCAGCGCCAGGAACATCGCGTCGGTGCCGTGGCGGTGCGGCCACAGCTGCATCGTGCCGGGCAGCGGACCCGCGGCGTCAGGCACGTCGGGAAGCACCCGGCCGACGTCCTCGAGGACGACGTCGTCGCGGCCCTCCAGGACGGCGGTGACCACCCCGCTCGTCTCGCCCAGCACCGGCGAGCAGGTCGCGTAGAGCACGATCCCGCCGGGCCGGACGAGGTCCAGGGCGGCGTCGACCAGCTTGCGCTGCAGGGTGGTGAGCTCGACCAGGTCGGCGGGTCGCCGGCGCCAGCGCGCCTCGGGCCGTCGCCGCAGGGCGCCCAGGCCGGTGCAGGGCGCGTCGACGAGGACCCGGTCGAAGGTGCCGGGACGGTACGGCGGGGTCGTGCCGTCGGCGGTCACGATCCCGGTGACGCCGGCCGCCCGGCGCAGCGCCCGCTGCACGAGCAGCGCGCGGTGCTGCTGCCGCTCGGAGGCGACCAGCCCGGCACCGCGTTCGGCCGCCAGCGCGGCCAGCAGCGCGGCCTTGCCGCCCGGGCCGGCGCAGAGGTCGAGCCACCGCGCGTCGACGCCGTCGACCGGCGCCCCGGCAGCGGCGATCGCCACCAGCTGGGAGCCCTCGTCCTGCACGCCTGCCCGCCCCTGGACGACCGCCGGCAGCTGCCCGGGGTCGCCACCCGCCAGCACGACGCCGTACGGCGAGAAGGCGGTCGGCTCCCCCGGCAGCTCGTCGCGCGTCGAGCGCCCCGGCCGGGCCACGAGCGTGACCTTGGGCGGCTCGTTGTCCGCGGCCAGCAGGGCGTCGAGCTCGTCGTCGCGGCCGAGCGCCGCACGCAGCTCGTCGACGACCCACGCCGGGTGGCTGAAGGCGGTGGCCCGGTCGGTCCCGACCTGGGCGACCCACGCGGCCAGGTCCTGCGCCGAGACCTTGCGCAGCACGGCGTTGGCGAAGCCGGCGGCGCCCGAGCTGACCCGGAAGCGCACCAGGTCGACGGTCGTGCTGATCGCCGCGTGCGTCGGCACCCGCATCGCCAGCAGCTGGTGGGTGCCGAGCCGCAGGGCGTCGAGCACCTTGGACTCGACCTTCCGCAGCGGGCGGTCGATGCACGCGGCGAGGATCGCGTCGTACGTGCCCTGCCACCGGATCGTCCCGGACGCGAGCTCGGTCGCGAACGCGGCGTCCCGGCCGGACAGCCGGTGCTCGCGGAGCAGGGCCGGCAGCACGAGGTTGGTGTAGGCGTCGTCGACGCGAACCGCCTTGAGCACCTCGAAGGCGACCTTCCGGGCCGGGTCGACCGCGCCCCGCTGCTGGCTACGGGGCATCGAAGCCGGCGCCGCTCTCGATGCGCTGGCCGCGAGCCCAGTCGGCGGCGGGCATCTGCTTCTTGCCGAACGGCTTGACGTCACCCAGGCGTACGGCGTGGGTGCCGGTGCCGACGAGGACCTCGGACTTGCCGACCTCCAGCTGACCGACGGGCAGCGGCCGGTCGGTGATCGTGACCGGGCCGACCTTGACCCGCTCGCCGGCGTACGTCGTCCACGCGCCGGGCGCCGGGTCGCAGGCACGGACCTGGCAGTCGATCGCGATGGCGACCCGGGACCAGTCGATGCGGGCATCCTCGACCAGGACCTTCGGGGCGAAGGACACCCCGTCGTCCTGCTGGGGCCGCGCGACCAGCTCGCCGTCCTCGATGCCGTCGAGGGTGGCGACGAGCAGTCCGGACCCGCCCTCGGCGAGCCGCTCCAGGAGCGAGCCCGACGTGTCGTCGGGGCGGATCCGCTCGGTCATCACGCCGTACGTCGGGCCGGCGTCGAGCTCCTTGACGATCAGGAAGGTCGTCGCGCCGGTGACCTCGTCGTTGTTCCAGATGGCGTGCTGCACGGGTGCGGCACCACGCCAGTGCGGCAGCACCGAGAAGTGCAGGTTGACCCACCCGTGGGCCGGGATGTCGAGGGCCGACTGGGGCAGCAGGGCGCCGTACGCGACCACCGGGCAGCAGTCCGGCTCGAGGGCGCGCAGCGCGGCCTGGAAGTCCGGGTCGCGCGGGTGCTCGGGCTTGAGCACGGGGATGCCGAGCTCCTCGGCGCGCAGCGCGACCGGGCTGGGGGTCAGCTTGCGCCCGCGTCCCGACGGGGCGTCGGGCCGGGTGACGACGCCGACCAGCTCGTGGCGGGAGGCAGCCAGCGCGTCCAGGCTGGGGACGGCGACCTCGGGGGTGCCGGCGAAGACCAGGCGCATCAGAAACCGAAGCCGTTGGTGGCGTGCGGCGAGACCTTGACCTGGGGCCGGTCGAGGCCGAACCACTCGGCCTCGCGGATCGCCTTCATCGCAGCCTTGCGGCCGTCGGTGTCGAGCCGGTCGACGAAGAGGATGCCGTCGAGGTGGTCGGTCTCGTGCTGGATCGCGCGGGCGAGCAGCTCGGAGCCCTCGACCAGCAGCGGCTCGCCGTGCATGTCGAAGCCGTGGGCGACCACGGAGAGTGCACGGGTGCAGTCGAAGCTCAGGTCCGGGATGGACAGGCAGCCCTCGGGGCCGTGCTGGGTGTCCTCGGAGAGCACCAGCCGTGGGTTGACCAGGTGGCCGAGCTCGCCGTCGACGTTCCAGGTGAAGACGCGCAGGCCCACGCCGATCTGCGGGGCGGCCAGGCCGGCCCCGGGCGCCTCCAGCATGGTGTCGGTGAGGTCCTCGACGAGGCGGCGCAGCTCCTTGTCGAAGTCGACCACCTCGATCGCGGGCTTGCGGAGGACCGGGTCGCCGAAGAGGCGGATCGGTTGGATGGGCACGCACCGAGTCTAGTGAGCGGCCCTCGCCTACAACGTCGGCGGATCCACCTGGATGCGTACGGCGTCGAGCTTGCGCGCCGAGCGGAGCCGCTGGAGCTCGCCGAGCGCACGGGAGAGGTCGGCGCCCTCGGCCCGGGGCACCCGGACGACCACCCGGCTCTCCCCCTCCGGGAGGTCCACCGGCCCCAGGACCTCGGCGGAGGCCGGAGCGGCGAGCAGGGTGACCGCGTCGTCGACGGCACCGGGCTCGCCGGTGATGGTCGCGAGCCGACTCGCGGGCGGCAGGTGGGCGGCGAGCCGCTCGTCGGTCTCGCGCTCCGCATGGCCGGCGGGGTCCCAGCGCACCAGGGCCTGCAGCGCCGGGTGGGCGGGGTCGCCGACCGCGACGACCCGACCCCCGGGCCGGACGAGCGCGGCGGCGTCGGCCCATCGGCGCAAGGCCTCCTCCTCGGCCCGCAGGTCGATCCGGGAGAGCAGCAGCCAGGTGTCCAGCAGCACGACGGCGGCGTACCCGCCCTCGGCGACCGGCTCGGCGCCGGGCGTGGCGACGACGACCTGGTGGGCGCCGGACACCAGGGCGAGCACGGTGTCGCCGGAGCTGGTGCGGATCCGGACGTTGGGCAGCGCCCGGCCCAGCTCCTCGGCCGTCCGGGCGTCCCCGAGCACCGGCGCCCGCAGCCCGCGGTGACCGCACTCGCGGCACGCCCACGCCTCGTCGACGGTGCCGCACCACCGGCACGAGGGCGGGACCGCCGGGCCGCTCAGGGCCAGCGGCCCCTGGCACACCTCGCAGCGGGCGGGTGTGCGGCAGCGCTCGCAGGCGAGCACGTTGACGTAGCCGACCCGCGGGGTCTGGACGAGCACCGGACCCGACTCCAGGGCCTCGCGGACGGCCAGGTGGACCTCGCGGGGGATGCGCGCCCCGCCGCGCGTGCGGTCGCTCTCCTCGCCGGCGATCTGCACGGTCACGCGGCGGCGTACTTCTGCCCGGTCGGCGGCGATCTGGTTGGCCCAGCCGGTCCGGAGGAGGTACGCCGCCTCGACCGTCCGCACGAACCCACCGACCAGGGCGCCGGCGCCCTCCTGCTCCGCGCGCAGGAGGAGCGTCTCGCGCGTGTGCGGGTACGGCGCCCGCGGCTCGGCGTGCAGGTCGTCGCCGTCGTCCCAGATGACGACCAGCCCGAGGTCCCGGGCAGGCGCGAAGCTGGCGGCCCGCGTGCCGACGACGACCCGCCGGGCGCCCCGGCTGACGGCCAGGAAGTCGCGGTAGCGCCGGGCCGGGCCGGCGTCCGCGGTCAGCGTGACGTGCTGGCCCTCGCCCAGGACGGCGATCAGCGCCCGGTCGACCCGCGCCACGTCCTTGCCGTCGGGCACGCAGATCACCACCCCGCGGCCGGAGGCGTGGGTGGCGGCCGCCGCGTGCGCGACCAGGAGCGGCCAGTCCGTGGCGGGCGCGGCCGACCAGACGGCGCGCGGGCTCCCGCCGGTGGTGAGGTGGCGCAGGAACGCGGGCCCGGGCTGGTGGTCGACCCAGGCCGTCTCCCCCGCGGCGGGGTCGTGCTGCCACGGCCCGGCGGGCGGGGACGGCTCCTTCTCGGTGGTGGCGTGCCGCTGGGGTACGGCGAGCCGCAGCAGGTCGGAGCGGGTGCCGGCGTACCTCTCCGCGAGCTCGCCGGCCAGCGCGGCGATGGCCGGGTGCAGGACCGGCTCGGGGCTGACCACCCGGCGCAGCGGGGTGAGCCTGCCCGTGTGGTCGCTCTCGGCGCCGCGGGCCAGCACGTAGCCGTCGACGTCCTGGCCGGCGAACCGCACCTTGACCCGGGCGCCGGGCACCGCCGTGTCGGCCATCGCGACGGGGACCAGGTAGTCGAAGGTCCGGTCGAGGTGCGCCAGCGGCACGTCGACGAGCACCCGGGCGACCGGGTCGACCGCCGTCGGCTCCGCCTCCGCGGCCTTGCGCGCCCTCGTCGCCCGCGCCTTGGCCTGGGACGCCTTGACCGACGCCCGCGCCATGCCCGGCAGCAGCTCGGGGTCGTCGGCGGGGGTCATGGGCGCAGTTCTACCAGCGCCCGCGGACGGCCTCCGGGCTAGCGACGTTTCTGGGGCTTCGCCTTCACCTTCGCCGTGGCCTTCGAGGTCGCCGTCGCCGTCGTGTAGCCGGTCTTGCGGCCCGTGACCCGCACCGAGATCCGCTTGCCCTGGTCGGCCCTGACGAGGTGGTACGCGGCCCGCGTCGCCCGGGGCACCGGCGCTCCGTTGCGCAGCCAGCGGAACCGCAGGGTCACGCCGGCGGGACGCCACCTCCCCGCCGCTCTCAAGGTCGAGCCCACCCGCACCCTCCCCCTGATGGCAGGCGTGGGAGGCAGCAGATCGCCAGGAGCAACCAGCGCCGTTGCGGCGCTCGAGACCTCGGTCGTCTCGTAGCCGCGACTGGTCCCTGTCACTCGCACCCCGAGGTCGGCGCCCACGTCGGCAGGCGCCACGTGGTACGTCGGGGACGTCGCTGCGTCGATCGCGACCCCGTGGCGCATCCACTGGTAGGTCACGGCGGTGCCGGCCGGCTTCCAGGCGCCGACCGTGACCGTCAACGTCTGGCCGAGCGCGGCGGTTCCGGCGATCTCCGGCGTCGCTGGTGTCATCAGACCCGGCTGGACCGGCCCCACCGACGCGCCACCCATGCCCACCGGGGGGTCACTCGGTGTAGGGGTGATGATGACCGTGACCGAGATCTGGTGACCGAGGTCGTCGGGTGTGAGTCGGTAGCTCGAGCCTCCTCCCACGACGGGGCCGTCGCTCTGCCAGAAGGCTTCGAGGGCCCACGGCGAGTGCCCCTCCCCGAACGTGGTGACCAAGGTCAGCAGCTCCCCCACCCGGGGCGTTCCCTCGATGGTCACCGAGCTCGCGAGCGCGCGGTCGCCTCGATCGGCCGACGCCGCCGTCCCGCTCAGTGCGAGGAGTCCCGTGCTGACGAGCGCCGCAGCGGTCGCGGAGCGGCCGAGCAGTCGTGTCCGTGCCATCGGAGCCCCTGGGCGGTATGAGACAGGTCACCCGCAAGCACAGTAGCGCCACCACGACCAACGGACCTGCCCCGACCGGGGCAGGTCCGTTGGCCGGATGCGGTGACTCTCAGGCGCCGGCGGCGGCCTTCAGCGCGTCGGCGCGGTCGGTGCGCTCCCAGGTGAACTCGGGGAGCTCGCGGCCGAAGTGGCCGTACGCCGCGGTCTTCGCGTAGATCGGGCGCAGCAGGTCCAGGTCGCGGATGATCGCGGCCGGGCGCAGGTCGAAGACCTCCAGCACGGCCTCCTGGATCTTCTCGTCGGAGACGGTGCCGGTGCCGAACGTCTCGATGAAGACGCCGACGGGCTGCGCCTTGCCGATGGCGTAGGCGACCTGGGCCTCGCAGCGGCGGGCCAGGCCCGCGGCGACGACGTTCTTGGCGACCCAGCGCATGGCGTACGCGGCGGAGCGGTCGACCTTCGACGGGTCCTTGCCCGAGAACGCGCCACCGCCGTGACGGGCCATGCCGCCGTACGTGTCGACGATGATCTTGCGGCCGGTCAGGCCGGCGTCACCCATCGGGCCACCGACGACGAAGCGTCCGGTCGGGTTGACCAGCAGTCGGTAGCCGTCGGACGGGATCTTGAAGGTGTCGAGGACCGGGTCGATGACGTGCTTCTTGATGTCGGCCTCGAGGGCGTCGAGCTCGACGTCCTCGGCGTGCTGCGTCGAGAGGACGACCGTGTCGACGCGCACCGGACGGTTGTCGGCGTCGTACTCGATGGTGACCTGGGTCTTGCCGTCGGGGCGCAGGTAGGGCAGCGAGCCGTCCTTGCGGACGGCGCTCAGCTGCTCGGCGAGACGCTGCGCGATCACGATCGGCAGCGGCATCAGCACGTCGGTGTCGTCGCAGGCGTAGCCGAACATCAGGCCCTGGTCGCCCGCGCCCTGCTTGTCCATCGCGTCCACGGAGCCGGTGCGGCTCTCGTGCCCGGTGTCGACGCCCTGGGCGATGTCGCCGGACTGGCCGCCGATGGCGACCATGACGCCACAGGAGGCGCCGTCGAAGCCCTTCTCCGACGAGTCGTAGCCGATCTCGAGGATCCGGTCGCGGACCTTCTGCTTGATGTCGACGTAGCCGGTCGTGGTGACCTCGCCGGCGACGACCACGAGGCCCGTCGTCAGCAGCGTCTCGACAGCGACCCGGCTGTGCGGGTCCTGCTCGAGCAATGCGTCGAGGACGGAGTCGCTGATCTGGTCGGCGATCTTGTCCGGGTGGCCCTCGGTCACCGATTCCGACGTGAAAAGACGTCCGGTCACTACTGCTCCTTGATGCGTGATGGTGTTGCGGGACACCCTAACTGGCGTCCCGCAGGGCGGTACGGCGGTCTCAGGCTCAGCCGAGCCGGCCGAGGACCTCGTCCCAGATGACATGGGCGAGCGCGGCCTTGGAGCCCCGGGGGACGTCGACGACCGCGCCGTCGGCGGCCAGGATCACGGCCTCGTTGTCGGGGCTGCCGAAGACGGCTCCCCCGCTGACGTCGTTGACGACCAGCAGGTCGCAGCCCTTGCGGGCCAGCTTGGTGCGGGCGAGCTCGAGCACCGATCCGGTCGCGTCGCCGGTCTCGGCGGCGAACCCCACGATCACCTGCCCCGGGCGGACCCGGTCGGTGCCGATCTGGTGGAGGATGTCGGGGTTCTGGGTCAGCTCGATCGTCGGCGCGGAGCCGTCGGCGGCCTTCTTGATCTTCGCCTCGCTGACCCCGGTCGGGCGGAAGTCCGCGGGAGCGGCGGCCATCACGACGGCGTCGGCCGAGGCAGCCGCGGAGACGACCTCGTCCCGCAGCTGGGCGGTGGTCTCGACCCGCACGACCTTGACGCCCGCCGGGTCGGGCAGGGCCACGTTGGCAGCGACGAGCGTGACCTCAGCCCCCCGTGCCGCGGCGGCCCGGGCCAGGGCGTAGCCCTGGAGGCCCGAGGAGCGGTTGCCGAGGAACCGCACCGGGTCGAGGTACTCGCGGGTGCCGCCCGCCGAGACGACCACGTGGCGTCCGGCCAGGTCGGGGCTCGTCGTCCCTCGGGCCAGCACCTCGCGGCAGGTCTGGAAGATCTCGTCGGGCTCGGGCAGCCGCCCCTTGCCGGTGTCCTTGCCGGTCAGGCGGCCCTCGGCCGGCTCGATCACGAGCACCCCGCGCGAGCGCAGGGTCGCGACATTGGCGCGGGTCGCGGCGTGCTCCCACATCTCGGTGTGCATCGCCGGCGCGAACACCACCGGGCAGCGGGCCGTCAGCAACGTGCTGGTCAGCAGGTCGTCGGCCAGCCCGTGGGTCGCCTTGGCGAGCAGGTCGGCGGTCGCCGGCGCCACCACGACCAGGTCGGCCTGCTGGCCGATCCGCACGTGCGGCACCTCGTGCACTGACGACCACACGTCGGTGGCGACCGGCTTGCCGGACAGCGCCGCCCAGGTCGGGGCGCCGACGAACTCCAGGGCCGCGGCGGTGGGGACGACGGTGACGTCGTGGCCGGACTCGGTGAACCGGCGGAGCAGCTCACACGCCTTGTAGGCCGCGATGCCACCGGACACCCCGAGAACGACGCGAGGCCGCCTCCCGGAGGAAACGGCCACGTCGTCGATCTCGGTCATCGACCGGTCAGGTCACTTGCCCGCAGCGAACCCGGCTTCGGCGGCAGCCTGGGCGGCGGCCTCCTCGGCAGCGAGCTCGGCGGGGTCGATGTCCTCGCAGACCAGCAGGTCGTCGTTGATCTCGCGGAGCGCGATCGAGAGCGGCTTCTCCTGCACGTGGGTGTCCACGAGCGGGCCGACGTACTCGAGCAGGCCCTCACCGAGCTGCGAGTAGTAGGCGTTGATCTGCCGGGCGCGCTTGGCGCTGAAGAGGACGAGCTTGTACTTGCTGTCGGTCTTGGACAGCAGGTCGTCGATCGAGGGGTTCGTGACGCCCTCGGCGGCGATGTTCGGGGCAGACACTCGGTAGCCTCACAGATCTGTTGGGGATTGCAGCATGAAGGCTACCAACTCCTCGGCTGCAGCGTGAACTTCGTGGTTGACGATGCTCACGTCGAACTCTGCCTCGGCGGCCAGTTCCTCCCGCGCTGTGACCAGTCGGCGCTCCCGTTCCTCCTCGGTCTCGGTGCCTCGACCGACCAGTCGGCGGACCAGCTCGTCCCACGACGGCGGGCCCAGGAAGACGAACAGCGCGTCCGGCATCGTCTCGCGGACCTGGCGGGCGCCCTGCAGGTCGATCTCGAGCATCGCCGGGCGGCCCTCGGCGAGCACGGCCTCGACCGGCTGGCGCGGGGTGCCGTAGCGAGCGGCCTTGTGGACCACGGCCCACTCGAGCAGGTCGCCCCGCTCCACCATCGCGTCGAACTGCTCGTCGTCGACGAACCAGTAGTGGACACCGTCCTGCTCGCCCGGGCGGGGCGGGCGCGTGGTCGCGGAGACCGAGATCCAGACCTCGGGGTGGTGCCGGCGTACGTCGGCGGCCACGGTGCCCTTCCCGACGGCCGTCGGTCCCGCGAGAACGACGAGACGGGACCGGCGACGGGCGTCAGTCACGCGCCGCGAACTCCTTCTCGAGCGCGGCGACCTGCTTGGTGCCCAGGCCCCGGACCCGACGGCTCTCGGCGATCCCGAGGCGCTCCATCAGCTGGCGCGCCCGGACCTTGCCCAGGCCCGGCATCGCCTGCAGCAGGTCGACGACCCGCATCTTGCCGATCACCTCGTTGTGCTGGCCCTGCTGGAGGACGTCCGCGATCGAGGCACCGGAGTTCTTCAGTCGGTTCTTGACCTCGGCCCGCTCTCTCCGGGAGGCGGCGGCCTTGTCGAGGGCCGCCTGACGCTGTTCAGGGGTGAGCGGGGGCAGAGCCACGAGCACGGGTCCTTCGGGGTCGGAGACGAGGAGCGGAGACGCAGGTGGTCAATCTAGTCAGAACCGCGGAGGTGCAGCAATCGGCGTCCATGGGATCGCGGGTTTCACCGGGTGCCCGGTGAAACCCGCACGACACACCGAGGGAGACCGGCGTGTCGAGCGGGTTTCGGCGGGCAGGCAGGGCGGTCCGGCAACTGCGGCTACAGGGTCAGCGGGGTGTGACAGACGTCGCGTGCCTGCTGGTCGAGGTCCTTGAGCGCCTCGAGCGTCTCGGCTCCACCTAGCCGGGCCGCGGCGGCGTCGATCGCCTTCTTCTGGTCGGCGGTCAGGCCGGCCGGCGGCTTGTCGCGGTCGTACGTCGAGGGGTCGACCCCGGCGTCGTCCAGCGCCTGCTGCAGCTTCTCGATGCTGCTGTTGACCTGCTGCCACTCGTCGGTGATGTCGGACGGCGCCTGGTCCGCGAGGTCCTGGAAGGTGTCGAGCGCCTGGAGCATCGCGTCCGGCTTCCCGCTCCCCAGCACCTCGCTGAGGTGCTTCTGGTGCTCGGACACGGCGTCGCAGTAGTCGTCCTTGGAGTCGCCGCACGCGACCAGCAGGGGTACGACGAGGGCGAGCAGGACGACCCGCCTCACGAGCGCAGCTCGTCGTTGGTCCGGCGTACGGCGTCGCGCATCGCCTCGACGTCCGGGCCGAGCCGGAGCACCTCGCGCGACGAGCTGGCCAGCACCGCCGGGTTGCCGCCGAAGATCCGCCGGAGGTCGGCGGTCGTGCCGCCCTGGGCGCCGTACCCCGGCGCCAGCACCGGCCCGTTGAACGCGAGGTCCTCCTCGGTGGCGCCGATGGTCGCGCCGACGACGGCGCCGAACGAGCCGAGCGGCTCCGCGCCGGCGTTGAGGTGGCGCAGGTGGTCGAGCATCCGGCCCGCGACGGTGCCCTCGTCGACGCGGGCGTGCTGCACCTCCGGGCCCTCCTTGTTGGAGGTCAGCGCGAGCACGAAGACACCGGCGTCGTGGCGCCGGGCGGTGTCGATGATCGGGTCGAGGGAGCCGAAGCCGAGGAACGGGCTCACCGTGATCGCGTCGGAGGCCAGCGGCGAGGCGGGGTCGAGGTAGGCGTCGGCGTACGCCTGGCTCGTCGAGCCGATGTCGCCGCGCTTCACGTCGAGGAGCACCAGCGCGCCGGCGGCCCTCGACTCGGCGATGACCCGCTCGAGGACCGCGATCCCGCGGCTGCCGAAGCGCTCGTAGAACGCCGACTGCGGTTTGACGACCGAGACGTACGGCGCCACCGCCTCCACGACCGTCAGCGCGAACGTCTCGAGGCCGGCGACGTCGTCGGTCAGCCCCCAGTCGAGCAGCAGCGCCGAGTGCGGGTCGATGCCCACGCAGAACGAGCCGCGGTCGGCGATCGCCGCGTACAGGCGGGCTCCGAAGGTCATTGCTCACAGTTCCTTTCTTCGGCGCCGCGACGGACGCTGGTCAACCTACGATGCCGGGCGTGGAACCCACGTCCCTGCGAGCGCGCGTCGATGCGCGAATCGCCGCCGAGCTCGACCGCCGGCTCGTCGACCGGCTGGTCGCGGCGGGAGGACGGGCCCGACCGGCCGCCCGCGTCACGTCGATCATGATGGCGACACTCGTCTACCTGGTCGTGGCGGCCCTGGTCGCCGGCGGCGCCGTGCTGATCGTGCTGGGAGACAACTGGGTCCAGCGGGCGATCGGATTCATCCCGCTCGCCCCCGTCGTGCTCCTCGTACGCCGTCGCCCTCAGGACGACATCGAGCGCGTGGACCCTGCCGCTGCGCCAGAGTTCAGCGCGCTGGTCGACGAGGTCGCCGCCGTGCTCGGCACCCCAGCACCGACCTTCATCGGCATCAACCACGACAACAACGCGTACGCCGCACGCACCGGTGTGCGATCGCGGAGCCTCGTCATCGGCGCACCGATGTGGGCCGCGTACACACCGGCCGCCCGCATAGCCCTCCTCGGGCATGAGCTCGGACACTTCTCCCATCGCGACGTGGTCCACGGTCGCTACGTCGGCCACGCGGTCCAGGTGCTGTGGGCGTGGGTCTACTTCCTGACGCCTGACGGCCTGGTCAGCACCGAGGGCCGCAGTCCTGTGTTCGCCACCATCGTCACGGCGCCGTTCCGACTTCCGCTCCTCGGCTACCTCGCGCTCATGAGCAAGGTCAACGCCGCCGCGTCGCGTCACAGCGAGCTCCGCGCCGACATCGCGAGCGCTCAGGTCGCCGGGACTGCGGCGGCCGTGGAGTCGCTCGAGATCGACCTGCTCGGCGACCTCGTCGACGTGGCTGCCAACCGCGCCGCTGTCGACCCTGCCCGCCCGCACCTGGGCGTCGAGATCCGGAAGCGGATCGCGGCCTTGAGCTCGGACACCAGGCGTGCGGCCCGCGTCGACAAGGAGACCAGTCGCGTCGATCGGACGCACCCGCCGACAGTGGATCGGCTGCGGCTGGTGGAGAGCCTGCTGCCGGTGCAGCCTGCGATCGAGATGGACGACCGACGCATGGCGGCGATCGACGCAGAGCTGCAGCCCCTGCTCGACAGGGGCTTCAAGCGGATGGCCGACGGGTACCGATACGTCTGGTAGGCCGGCCGCCGCGCTCACCCAGCCACGCCCCGGACGATGCGACGCGGCCACAGCGGGCCCTCGTAGATGAAGGCCGTGTAGCCCTGCAGCAGGGTGGCGCCGGCATCGAGGCGGGCGCGGGCGTCCTCCCCGGTGGTGATGCCGCCGACGCCGACCAGGGCGAGGTCCGGGCCGACGCGCCCGCGCAGCAGCCTGAGGACGTCGAGCGAGCGGTCGGTGAGTGGGCGCCCGGACAGGCCGCCGGCGCCGATCTCCTCGACCTTCGCGTCGGGGGTGCGCAGGCCGGCGCGGGAGATGGTCGTGTTGGTGGCGATGATGCCGTCGAGGCCGATCGCCAGGGCCATTTCCGCGACGCCGAGGACGTCGTCGTCGGCCAGGTCGGGGGCGATCTTCACCAGCAGCGGCACCCGGCGGTCGGGCGACGCGGCGTCCGCGGTACGTCGTACGTGCTCGAGCAGCGGCTGGAGCTTCTCGACGGCCTGCAGGTTGCGCAGGCCGGGGGTGTTGGGCGAGCTCACGTTGACCACGAGGTAGTCGGCGTACGGCGTGAGCAGGCGGGCGCTCTTCTCGTAGTCCGCCTCGACCGCGGCCTGGTCGTCGTCGGGCACGACCTTGGTCTTGCCGATGTTGACGCCGAGCACGACACCGGGCCGGCGGCCACGGGCCCTGAGCCGCTCGGCCACGACCTCGGCCCCGTCGTTGTTGAAGCCCATCCGGTTGACGACGGCCCGGTCGTCGGGCAGCCGGAAGAGGCGCGGCGTGGGGTTGCCCGGCTGCCCCTCCCCCGTGACCGTGCCGATCTCGACGTGCCCGAAGCCGAGGGCCGCGAGCGCGTCGATGCCGACGGCGTTCTTGTCGAAGCCCGCGGCCAGGCCGAGCACGTTGGGGAAGGTCAGCCCCAGGGCCGACACGGGCGTGCCCGGCGTACGCCGGAGCCGGGTGACCGGTCGCCCCGCCCGGATCGCCCGGAAGGCCGTGTGGTGGGCCTTCTCCGGGTCGGAGCGGGCGAGGACGTGGTCGAAGAGCGCGCGGTACATCAACGGCGGGCCCAGTCCTGCAGCGAGCGCACGCCGATCTCGCCGCGCTCCAGCGCCTCGATGCCCTGCACCGCGGCGCCGAGCCCCTGCACCGTCGTGATGCACGGGATGTTGGCCATGATCGCCGCGGTCCGGATCTCGTAGCCGTCGAGGCGGGCGGAGGACCCGCTGGTGGACCCATTGGGCGTGTTGATCACCAGCTGGATGTCACCGTCGAGGATGAGCTGCACGGTGGTCTTCTCGCCGTTGGGCCCCTCGCCCTCGTAGTGCTTGCGCACCACGGTCGCGCGCACCCCGTTGCGGCGCAGCACCTCGGCGGTGCCCTGCGTCGCGAGGATCTCGAAGCCGTGGTCGGCGAGCACCTTGATCGGGAAGATCATGTGCCGCTTGTCGCGGTTGGCCATGCTGACGAACACCTTGCCGCCGGTCGGCAGCGGCCCGAACGCGCCGGCCTGGGCCTTGGCGAACGCCGTGCCGAAGTCGGCGTCGAGGCCCATCACCTCACCGGTCGACTTCATCTCCGGCCCGAGCACCGTGTCGACCTGCTTGCCGTCGGGGCTGCGGAACCGGTTGAACGGCATCACCGCCTCCTTGACCGCGATCGGCTGGTCGGCCGGCAGCGTGCCGCCGTCACCGGTGGCGGGCAGCACGCCGGCCTCCCGCAGCGCCGCGATCGACTCGCCGAGCATCACCCGGGCCGCGGCCTTGGCGAGCGGCGTCGCGGTCGCCTTCGACACGAACGGCACCGTCCGGCTGGCGCGCGGGTTGGCCTCGAGCACGTAGAGCACGTCGGAGCCGAGCGCGAACTGGATGTTGAGCAGCCCGAGCACCCCGACGCCGCGGGCGATCGCCTCGGTCGCCGTCCGGATCCGGTCGATCTCGGCCTTGCCGAGGGTGATCGGCGGCAGCGCGCAGGAGGAGTCGCCGGAGTGGATGCCGGCCTCCTCGATGTGCTCCATCACGCCGCCGAGGAAGAGCTCCTCGCCGTCGAAGAGCGCGTCCACGTCGATCTCGACCGCGTCGTCGATGAACCGGTCCACGAGCACCGGGTGCGCCGGGCCGATCTCGGTCGACCGCGCGATGTAGCTCTCGAGCCCGGCGTCGTCGTACACGATCTCCATGCCGCGGCCGCCGAGGACGTACGACGGCCGCACCATCACCGGGTAGCCGATCTCGGCCGCGATCCGGTGCGCGTCGGGGAAGCTGGTCGCCATGCCGTACTTCGGCGCCGGCAGCCCGGCGTCGGCGAGCACCCGCCCGAAGGCGCCGCGCTCCTCGGCCAGGTGGATCGCCTCGGGTGAGGTGCCGAGGATGGTCACACCGTTGTCCTTGAGGCCCTGCGCGAGCCCGAGCGGGGTCTGGCCGCCGAGCTGGCAGATCACGCCGGCGACCGGCCCGGCCTGCTCCTCCGCGTGCACGATCTCGAGGACGTCCTCGAGCGTGAGCGGCTCGAAGTAGAGCCGGTCGGACGTGTCGTAGTCGGTCGAGACGGTCTCCGGGTTGCAGTTGACCATGATCGTCTCGTAGCCGGCCTCGCTCAGGGTGAGCGCCGCGTGCACGCACGAGTAGTCGAACTCGATGCCCTGCCCGATGCGGTTGGGCCCGGAGCCGAGGATGATCACCGCCTGCTTCTCGCGCGGGGCGACCTCGGTCTCCTCGTCGTACGACGAGTAGTGGTACGGCGTGGCCGCGGCGAACTCGGCGGCGCAGGTGTCCACGGTCTTATAGACCGGGCGGATGCCAAGCGCGTGCCGGACGCCGCGGACGACGTCGGCGGTCATGCCGCGGATCTTGCCGATCTGCACGTCGGAGAAGCCGTGGCGCTTGGCCTTGCGCAGCAGCGCGGGGGTGAGCTCGGGAGCCGCCGTGACCTCCTCGGCGATCTCGTTGATCAGCAGGAGCTGGTCGACGAACCACGGGTCGATCTTGGTGTGGTCGAAGATCTCGTCGGCGGTGGCGCCCGCGCGCAGCGCGTCCATGACCTTCTTGAGGCGGCCGTCGTGCGGGACCTCGATCTCGGCGAGGAGGGCGTCCTTGTCGAGCTCGACCCACTCCTGGTGCCAGTCGAAGACGGCGTCCTTGGACTCCAGCGAGCGCAGCGCCTTCTGCAGGGCCTCGGTGAAGTTGCGGCCGATCGCCATCGCCTCGCCGACCGACTTCATGTGCGTGGTCAGCGTGGGGTCGGCGCCGGGGAACTTCTCGAACGCGAACCGGGGCACCTTCACCACGACGTAGTCGAGGGTCGGCTCGAAGGCGGCGGGCGTGCTGCTCCCGTCGGCGCGCATGGTGATGTCGTTGGGGATCTCGTCGAGCGTGTAGCCGATCGCGACCTTGGCCGCGATCTTGGCGATCGGGAAGCCGGTGGCCTTGGAGGCCAGCGCGCTGGACCGGGAGACCCGGGGGTTCATCTCGATCACGATGAGGCGGCCGTCGGCCGGGTTGACGGCGTACTGGATGTTGCAGCCGCCGGTGTCGACGCCGACCGAGCGGATGATGCCGATCGCGAGGTCGCGCATCGCCTGGTACTCGCGGTCGGTCAGGGTCAGCGCCGGGGCCACCGTGATCGAGTCGCCGGTGTGGACGCCCATCGGGTCGAGGTTCTCGATCGAGCAGATGATCACCACGTTGTCGGCCGTGTCGCGCATGACCTCGAGCTCGTACTCCTTCCAGCCGATGATCGACTCCTCGAGGAGCACCTCGGTGGTCGGGCTGGCGGCCAGGCCGGCGCCGGCGATGCGGCGCAGGTCGGCCTCGTCGTACGCCATCCCGGAGCCGGTGCCGCCCATGGTGAAGGACGGGCGCACCACCATCGGGTAGCCGAGCTCGTCGGCCGCGCCGAGGCAGTCCTCGATCGTGTGGCAGATGACCGACTTGGAGCACTCGCCGCCGAGGTCCTCGACGATCTTCTTGAAGATCTGCCGGTTCTCGCCGCGGTCGATCGCCTCGATCGAGGCGCCGATCAGCTCCACGCCGTACTTCTCCAGGACGCCGGCCTTGTCGAGCGCCATCGCCGTGTTGAGCGCGGTCTGACCGCCGAGGGTCGCGAGCAGGGCGTCGGGGCGCTCCTTGGCGATCACCTTCTCGACGAAGTCGGGCGTGATCGGCTCGACGTACGTCGCGTCCGCGAACTCCGGGTCGGTCATGATCGTGGCCGGGTTGGAGTTGACCAGGATCACCCGGATGCCCTCGTCCTTCAGGACGCGGCAGGCCTGGGTGCCGGAGTAGTCGAACTCGCAGGCCTGGCCGATGATGATCGGCCCTGAGCCGATCACCATGACCGACCTGATGTCCTCGCGCTTGGGCATCGTTCAGGCTTCCTTCGCCATCAGCTGGATGAACCGGTCGAAGAGGTACGCCGCGTCGTGCGGGCCGGCGGCCGCCTCGGGGTGGTACTGGACCGAGAAGCTCTTCAGGCTCCCCGCCTCGTCCCGCAGCTCGAGCCCCTCCACCACGTCGTCGTTGAGGCAGACGTGGCTGACCGTCGCGACGCCGTACGGCGTGGTGGTGGGTGCGTCGAGGGGCGCGTCGACGGCGAAGCCGTGGTTGTGCGCGGTGACCTCGACCTTGTTGGTGGTGCGGTCCAGGACCGGCTGGTTGATGCCGCGGTGGCCGTACTTCAGCTTGTAGGTGCCGAAGCCCAGCGCGCGGCCGAAGAGCTGGTTGCCGAAGCAGATCCCGAAGTAGGGCAGGTCCCGCTCCAGCGCGCCCTGCAGCAGCGCGATCTGGTCCGTCGTGGCCGCCGGGTCACCCGGGCCGTTGGAGAAGAACAGGCCGTCGGGCTCGATCGCGAGCACCTCGTCGAGGCTCGCGGTCGCCGGCACGACGTGCACCTCGATGCCGCGCTCGGCCATCCGGTGGGGCGTCATCGTCTTGATGCCGAGGTCGAGCGCGACCACGGTGAACCGCTTGTCGCCGTGCGCGGGGACGACGTACGTCTCCCCCGTCGACACCTCGCTCGAGAGCTCGGCACCGGCCATCTCCGACGACGCGCGCACCCGCTCGAGCAGGGCGGCGGGGTCGGTCTCGGTCGAGGAGATCCCGACCCGCATCGCGCCGCGCTCGCGCAGGTGCCGGGTCAGCGCGCGGGTGTCGATGCCGGAGATGCCGACGACGCCCTGCGCGCGCAGCTCGTCGTCGAGGCTGCGCTGCGAGCGCCAGTTGGAGGAGCGGCGGGCGGGGTCGCGCACGACGTACCCGGCCACCCAGATCCGCGACGACTCCGGGTCCTCGTCGTTGACCCCGGTGTTGCCGATGTGCGGGGCCGTCATCACGACGACCTGGCGGTGGTACGACGGGTCCGTGAGCGTCTCCTGGTAGCCGGTCATGCCGGTGTTGAAGACCGCCTCGCCGAAGGTCTCGCCCTCGGCGCCGTACGCGTCACCGGTGAAGGTGCGCCCGTCCTCGAGGACCAGGATCGCGCCGCTCATGCCAGCTTCCTCTCGGTGGTGTGGGTCGCCCCCGGCAGCGGTGAGTCAGCAACCATTTCTCGACGCCGTGCGCTCCAAACGGTTGCCTGCTCACCGCTCCCCGGCGCCGACCGCGAGCGGCGGTGAGTCAGCAACCCTTTGCTGGCGCCATGCGCTCCAAAAGGTTGCCTGCTCACCGCTCCCCGGCGCCCGCTCGTCCCCGCGCTCATGCCAGCTTCCCGTCCAGGACGGTGGCCTTGCCGCGCAGGAACGTCGCGACCACGCGGCCGGGCAGCTCCATCCCGCGGTAGGGCGTGTTGCGGCTCAGGCTGGCCGACTCCGACGGATCGATGGTGCGGGTGGCCGCCGGGTCGTAGAGCACGACGTTGGCGGGCTCCCCCACCTCGATCGGGCGACCGTGGTCGGTGACCCGGCCGATCCGGGCGGGGGCGTAGGACATCCGCTCGGCGACGCCGGCCCAGTCGAGCAGCCCGGCGTCGACCATCGTGTGCTGGACGATCGACAGCGCGGTCTCGAGACCGAGCATGCCGAAGGCGGCCGCCGACCACTCGCAGTCCTTGTCCTCGTGCGGGTGCGGGGCGTGGTCGGTGGCGACGATGTCGATGGTGCCGTCCGCGAGGCCCGCGCGCAGCGCCTCGACGTCGGTGGCCGAGCGCAGCGGCGGGTTGACCTTGTAGATCGGGTCGTACGTCGCCGCGAGCTCGTCGGTGAGCAGCAGGTGGTGCGGGCAGGCCTCGGCGGTGACGGCCCAGCCCTTGCGCTTCGCGTCCCGCACGATGTCGACCGAGCCGGCCGTCGACACGTGGCAGACGTGCAGGCGCGACCCGACGTGGGCGGCGAGCAGGCAGTCGCGGGCGATGATCGCCTCCTCGGCGACCGCCGGCCAGCCGGCCAGGCCGAGCCGGCCGGAGAGCTCGCCCTCGTTCATCTGGGCGCCCTCGGTGAGCCGCGGCTCCTGGGCGTGCTGGGCGATGACGCCGTCGAACGCCTTGACGTACTCCAGCGCCCGGCGCATCAGCACCGCGTCGCTCACGCACCTGCCGTCGTCGGAGAAGACCCGGACCCGCGCCGCCGAGTCGGCCATCGCGCCGAGCTCGGCGAGGCGCTCGCCGCCCAGCCCCACCGTCACGGCGCCGACCGGGTAGACGTCGCAGTGGCCGGCCTCGCGGCCGAGGCGCCAGACCTGCTCGACGACGCCTGCGGTGTCGGCGACCGGCTCGGTGTTGGCCATCGCGAAGACGGCGGTGAAGCCGCCCAGCGCGGCCGCCTGGGTCCCGGTCTCGACCGTCTCGGCGTCCTCGCGGCCCGGCTCGCGCAGGTGGGTGTGCAGGTCGACCAGGCCCGGCAGCGCGACCAGCCCGGTCGCGTCGATCACCTCGGCGTCGGCCGGCGCGTCGGCCGCGTCGCGGACCACGCCGTCCTGCAGCAGCAGGTCGCTCGGCGTACCGCCCAGGACCGCGACGTTCTTGATCAGGTAGCTCGTGCTCACTCTTCTCCTCCGACGGCGGGCTCGCTGCCGCCCAGCAGCAGGTACAGGACGGCCATCCGGACGGCGACGCCGTTGGTGACCTGCTCGACGATCACCGAGCGGTCGGAGTCGGCCACGTCGGCCGTGATCTCCATGCCGCGGACCATCGGGCCGGGGTGCATCACGATCGTGTGGTCCTGGAGCATCGCCATCCGCTTGCCGTCGAGGCCGTAGCGGCGCGAGTACTCCCGCGCGGTCGGGAAGAACCCGCCGTGCATCCGCTCGCGCTGGACCCGCAGCATCATCACGGCGTCCGCCTTGGGCAGCACCGAGTCCAGGTCGTACGACGTCTCGACCGGCCAGCCCTCGATGCCGACCGGCAGCAGGGTCGGCGGCGCGACCAGCGTGACCTCGGCGCCGAGGGTGCGCAGCAGCAGCGCGTTGGAGCGCGCCACCCGGCTGTGCAGGACGTCGCCGACGATCGCGATCTTGCGGCCCTCCAGCCCACCGGGCCTGGACTCGCCGAGGTGCTTCCACATCGTGAAGGCGTCGAGCAGCGCCTGGGTGGGGTGCTCGTGGGTGCCGTCGCCGGCGTTGACGACGCTGGACCGCACCCAGCCCGAGTGCGCGAGCAGGTGCGGCGCGCCGCTCGACCCGTGGCGCACGACGACCGCGTCGGCGCCCATCGCCTCCAGGGTCAGCGCGGTGTCCTTGAGGCTCTCGCCCTTGGACAGGCTCGAGCCCTTGGCCGAGAAGTTGATGACGTCCGCGCTCAGCCGCTTGGCGGCGGCCTCGAACGAGATCCTCGTGCGGGTCGAGTCCTCGAAGAAGAGGTTGACCACGGTGCGGCCGCGCAGCGCGGGCAGCTTCTTGATCGGGCGATCCGCCAGCGAGCGCATCTCGTCGGCGGTCGTGAGGACCAGCTCGGCGTCGTCGCGGCTCAGGTCGGCCGCGCTCAGCAGGTGCCGCTTCATGACTCCCCCACCACCCCTTGGATCGTCACGGCGTCGACGTCGTCGATGCCGGCGAGCGTGACCCGGACCCGCTCGACCAGCGAGGTCGGGAGGTTCTTGCCGACGAAGTCGGCACGGATCGGCAGCTCGCGGTGGCCGCGGTCGACCAGCACCGCGAGGCGCACCGCCTTCGGGCGCCCGATGTCGTTGAGGGCGTCGAGCGCGGCCCGGATGGTGCGGCCGGAGAAGAGCACGTCGTCGACCAGCACCACCACCTTGCCGTCGATGCCGCCGGGCGGGATCTCGGTCGGGAGCAGTGCCCGGGCCGGCTTCATCCGCAGGTCGTCGCGGTACATCGTCACGTCGAGCGAGCCGACGGGGACGTCGTACCCCTCGACGGCGGCCATCCGCTCGGCGATGCGACGGGCGAGCGGTACGCCGCGGCTGGGGATGCCCAGCAGGACGAGGCCGCCCGCTCCGCGGTTGCGCTCGAGGATCTCGTGGGAGATCCGAGTCAGGGCCCGGGTGATGTCACGGGCATCGAGAACCACACGGCCATCGGATGGTTCGGGGGTGGCAGGCTGAGCACACACCAGTGCTGAGACCTCCTTCTCCGCCTCACGGGACGGCTCGTTAAAGGATGTCGATCGAGGGCGACCTTACACGTCGTCTCCGACGCCCTGCACGTCGTCCACCCAGGCGCCGTGCTCGCGGCGCGCCCACCGGGACGAGACCCGTCCGGTGCGCATCCCGCGGCGCGCCTCGGGGTCGCGGACCGCATACGCGATGTGCCCGATCACGAGCAGCCCGAGAGCGAGCGCGAACCAGTCGTGCACGAAGGTCGCGCCCGAGCGCCAGGAGAGCCGGACCAGGCCGGTCCAGTACATGAGCGCTCCCGTGCCGAGCAGCACCGCGGTCGAGCCGGTGACCAGCCAGGCGTTGACCTTCTGCCCGGCGTTGAACTTGCCGACCGGGATGGTGCCGTCGCGGCGGTTGCGGCTGCGCAGCCACCGCCAGTCGGCGGGCGTGAACCGGTTGAGGCGGCGTACGTCGGAGCGGTACGCCGCCGACAGGGCACCGGCCAGCATCGGGACCGGCAGGGCGAGTCCGGCCCACACGTGGACGGTCTCCACGAGGTGCCGGTGCCCGACCGCCAGCATCAGCGAGCCGTTGTAGAGGACCAGCGCCGTCACCAGGCAGGTCCCCATCAGGATCCCGAACGTGCGGTGCACCAGCCGCTCGGCCCGATCGAACCGGGGCAGGGACACCGGCGGCTCACTCACCGATGAATCCGTCGAGCGGGTAGCCGCGGTCTTCCCAGTAGCCCGGGTCGTTGTGGCGCACGACCTCGATCCCGGAGAGCCACTTGGTGCTCTTGTAGCCGTACATCGAGCCCGAGTAGACCCGCACCGGCCCGCCGTGGTCGTGCGTCACCGGCTTGCCGTACATCGACAGCGCGACGATCACGTCGTCGGCCCGGGCCTGCTCGAGGGTCATGTTGACCGAGTAGGTGCCGTCGAAGGAGTGGAAGCGGACGCCGACCGCGTCGGCCGTCGGGGCGGCCTGGTCGAGCAGGTCGGCGACCCGGACCCCCGACCACGGCACGTCCGGCACGTGCCAGCCGGTGACGCAGTGGAAGTCGTCGGTGAACGCCGTCTGGTGCAGCGCCTGCAGGTCGGGCAGCCGGTAGGTCGCCGGCTTGTCGACGAGCCCCGAGACCTTGAGCCGGTACGACGTGGCGTCGCGCGGTCG
This sequence comes from Nocardioides conyzicola, assembly GCF_039543825.1. Classification (NCBI taxonomy): domain Bacteria; kingdom Bacillati; phylum Actinomycetota; class Actinomycetes; order Propionibacteriales; family Nocardioidaceae; genus Nocardioides; species Nocardioides conyzicola. The sequence continues at coordinate 65,491 of NZ_BAABKM010000003.1, forward strand.
CACGGACCCGGTGACGGAGTAGTAGCGCCAGGTGTTGCCGAGCGGGACCAGCGACGTGAACCCGGTCGGGTCCCGCAGCTGGACCGGTGCCAGCAGCCGGCTCAGCCCACCCTGGACCGAGCTGCCCGTGACGACGCCGACCGCCCCGAGCCCGAGCAGACCTAGGACCACCCGACGCCCGACCGGGGCGCCGTCAGCGCTTGCGCCCACGGATCCCGACCACCGTCACGAGGGCGCCGACCAGCAGCACGACGGGCCCGATGACCGACCACGTCGTCGTCCCGCTCATCGAGCTGCCCTCGAGGACGTCGAACCCCTGCAGGGTCCACAGCAGCCCGAGGAGGACGAGGACCACCCCTGCGACGACCCACAACGGTTTGGCCATGCGACCACTGAACCACGCAGACCCTGAGACCGAGGTTGGTCGTTCTTACGGGGTGGTGACGTCGATGAGCACCTTGCCGATCGCCCCGCCCTCGACCGCGTCCTGGGCGGCCGCCGTCTGCTCCAACGGGTAGTGGTGCAGCGGGACGCCGGCGTCCGCGCCGACCCGGAGCGCGCCCGCCGCCACCGCGGCGTTGACGTCGTCGACCGCCGCCCGCACCAGGTGCTCGTGGAGCGTGTAGAGGATGAGGAACTGGAAGCGCAGGTTCTTCCCGAACGCCGCCCGCAGCGGCATGGTCAGCTCGTCGCCGCCGTTGTTGGCGTAGATGGACACCAGCCCGTGCACCTTGACGACGTCGAGGTCGATGCCGATGTTCTGCGCCGGGGCGACCTCCACCGCGATGTCGACGCCGTCGGGCGCGATCGCCCGGATCTCACTGGTCGCGTCGCCCTCGCGGTAGTTGACGACGTGCTGGGCTCCCGCGGCCCGCGCCAGGTCGGCCTTCTCGTCGCTGCTGACGGTGGTGATCACCGTGGCGCCGGCCCAGCGGGCGAGCTGGATCGCGGCGTTGCCGACCGCGCCTGCTCCCCCGGCGACCAGCACCACCTTCCCGGCGAGCGCGCCGGGCTCGAGACGGGCGGGCCCGTCCTCGCCCGCGGTCAGCGCCCGGTGGGCGGTCACGGCCGGGACGCCCAGGCTGGCGCCGAGGTCGTACGACGCGACGGCGGGCAGCGGCGCGACCCGCCCGACGGGCTGGACCGTGAACTCGGCCGCGGTGCCGTAGGGGCGGCCGTGCTGCGCCAGCACCAGCCAGACGCGGTCGCCCACGGCGTACGACGTGACGTCGGGCCCGACCGCGTCGACGACCCCGGCGCCGTCCTGACCGGGGACGACCTCGTCGTGCCCGGCCATCATCCCGGCGCGGAACTTCCAGTCCGTCGGGTTCACGCCCGACCGGACCAGCCGGACGCGGACCTCACCGGGTCCGGGCTCCGGGAGGTCGCGCTCGACGACCTCCAGCACGGATGACGGACCGGTCTCGCTGTAGACGACGGCGCGCATGCTCTTCCTCTCGGCCGGTTCTGGGTAGTCCTAGGTTGGAAGTAACCCACGACCAGGAGGATCCATGCCCGAGCTGCCATTCCCCGACGACGTCCGCGCACTGCTGACCAGGCCCAACCCCGCAGTGGTGACCACGCTGCGCTCCGACGGCCAGCCGATCTCGGTCGCGACCTGGTACCTCCTCGAGGACGACGACCGGGTGCTCCTCAACATGGACGACAGCCGGGTCCGCCTGAAGCACCTGCGCCGCGACCCCCGGGTGACCCTGACCATCCTGGACGAGAACAGCTGGTACACCCACGTGTCGCTGATCGGCCGTGTCGAGGGGCTCACGCCCGACGACGGCCTGGCCGACATCGACCGGCTGAGCACGCAGTACACCGGCAAGGAGTACCCCGACCGGGAGAGCCCGCGCAGCAGCGCCTGGCTGGTCGTCGAGAAGTGGCACGGCTGGGGCGCCGCCAAGAGCTGAGGCGCGGCTGGGCGGAAATGACGCCGACCCGCCCTCCCGGCCGGGTCGAGCGGCCGGAAGGTGCGGGTCGACGGGTCAGAGGGCGGCGGCCATCCCGGCGCAGGCCTTGAGCCACTGCATCCGGGTGTGCTCCGAGAGCTGGGCGTAGGGCACGACGGAGCCGGCGACCAGGGCGGGGTCGTACGGCACCCGGTAGACCGCGCGGGTGCGCTGCTCGTAGACGCTGACCAGGTCCGCGGCCAGCTTGGCGTCGACGTTGGCGGACGGGTCCGAGAGGACCGTCACGGTCTTGTGCTTCAGGTCCTGGTAGCCGGCGTCCTGCAGCGCGTCGAGCATCCACAGGCCGCTGTAGCCGGTGTCCTCACGGACGGTGGAAGTGACGACCAGCAGGTCGGCGGCACCGGCGGCGGCGAGCCAGTTCTCGGCGCGCATGTTGTTGCCGGTGTCGATCAGGATGATCCGGTAGAAGCGCTCCAGGAGCTTGTGCACCGAGTCGAAGTCCGAGGCCCGGATCGTGCCGGTCACGTCGGGGCGCTCGTCGGAGGCGAGCACGTCGAAGTGGGCGTCGCCCTGCGACCGGACGAACGCACCCAGGTCGCCGATCCTCGACTGGTACACGTCGGTGAAGCGCTCGAGGTCCTCCAGCAGCTCGCGGGTCGTGTTGCGGTGTGCGCTTCGGGTGCCCCGGATGCCGAGCGTGCCCCGGGTCTCGTTGTTGTCCCAGGCGACCACGCCGCCACCGCGCACGGTGCCGAACGTGAAGCCGGCCGCGAGGACGCCGGTGGTCTTGGCGGCGCCGCCCTTCGGGTTGATGAACGCGATCGTGCGCGGGCCGTCGAAGTCGCGCTGGATGACGGAGCGGTCGAGCTCGTAGGCGAGCTCGTCGGCGCCCATCTTCGGCGTGATCAGGCCGCCGCTCCAGCGACGCACCCGGCCGCGCCAGCCCCAGGTCGCCGGCCCGTGCTCCTGCTCGGCGTCGCGGCGGTCGAGGAAGTCGGTCGCCGACATGAAGCGCCGTGGGTCTGCGGCCTGGTCGTCGGTGACCGGCTCGGCCACGGGGGCCGCGTGCTGGGCGACGGGGGCGGTCGGCGGCGCGGGCGGCGGCGGGACGGCCGCGGCTGCCGGCGGAGTGGCTGCGACGGGCGGAGCGGCGGCGGGGGGCGGGGTGGCCGCGGCGGGAGGTGGGGTCGCCGGCGGCGGCGTGGCGGGACGGTACGCCGGCGGCGGGCCCGTCGGCGCCGCGACGGTCGGGGCGACCTCGACGGCGGGCGGCTCGGCGCTCGGGATGGGATCGGTCAGGGGGTCGCCGTACGTGATCGACTCGCGACCACCGGCGCCGCCGTCCTGGGTCTCCCGCCGGGAGGCGTACGCGGCGAAGTCCTCGGGTGTGTAGAGCCGGTCACTGGTGTCGTCGGCGTCGTGTCGCGAGCCCCCGGCGCTCCATGCTTCTTGCGACATCGTTCCTCCCTCAGAGACAGGACCTTCCTGGCTCACGCAGGTACTTCCCCGAAATCCCTGGAGTCACACGCACGATCACAGGTCGGCCAGCGCGGCCGCGATCGCGCGGTGGAAGGTCGGGTAGGCGAAGTGCATCCCGCGCAGCGTCTCGACGGGGATCTCGGCGTGCACGGCGGCGCTGAGCAGGCCCAGCACCTCGCCGCCGTACGGCGCCACGACGGTGCCGCCGACGAGCACGCCCCGGTCGGTGTCGGCCACGACCTTCACGATGCCGTCGGCCTCGTTGATCCAGCCCCGGGCGGACCTCGGGATGTCCGCGTGACCGACGCCGACCGCGACCCCGGCCGCCCGCGCCTGCGCCTCGGTCAGCCCGACCGCGCCGACCTCCGGGTCCGTGAACGTCACCCTGCTGACCGCGTGGTAGTCCGCCACCGGGCCGTCGGCGCCGAGGAGGTCGGCGACGGCGACCTTGGCCTGGTAGAGCGACACATGGGTGAAGGCGCCGCGGCCGGTGATGTCGCCGACCGCCCAGAGCCGGTCGCCGGCCCGCAGGTGTTCGTCGGTCTCGACCTGGTCCTGGGCGGGATCGAGGCCGACGGTCTCCAGCCCGATGTCGTCGAGGTGGGGCTTGCGGCCGACCGCGACCAGCAGGTGCTCGGCGCTCAGCAGCTCACCGCCCACCTCCAGGACGAACCCGCCGTCGTGCTCGACCCGGGTCAGCTCCGCGCCGACGCGCACGTCGACGCCGTCGGCCCGCAGCACGCGCGTCACGACCTCGGCCGCCTCGGGCTCCTCCGGCCCGAGCAGGCGGTCCTCGGCCTCGACCAGGGTCACCCGGCTCCCGAACCGCGCGAACGCCTGCGCCAGCTCGCACCCGATCGGCCCGCCGCCGAGCACCACCAGCGATGCCGGGACCTCACGCACCCGCATCACGTCGCGGTTGGTCCAGTACGGCGTGCCGGCGAGGCCGTCGATCGGCGGCACCGCCGGGGCCGTCCCGCTGTTGAGCACGACGCCCAGCCGCGCGTCGTACGTCGTGCCGTCGACCTCGACCCGGCCGGGGCCGGCCAGCCGACCGTGCCCGCGCACGACCCGGACCCCGGCCTCCTCGAGCGGGCCGGCGTGCTGGTCGTCGTGCCAGTCGTGGTTGGCCTCGCGGATCCGCGCAGCCGCGCGGGCGAGGTCGTCACCCTGCTGCGCCGAGTGGATCAGCAGCTTGGACGGGGTGCAGCCCCAGAACGGGCACTCCCCGCCGACCAGCTCCTGCTCGACCCCGACCACCGTCAGGCCGGCCTCGGCGAGCTTGCGGGCGGCGTACTCTCCCCCGGCGCCGAGGCCGAGCACGACGACGTCGACGTGGTCTTCACTGCTGTCGGGCATGCCGCAACCCTGCCACCGGGTCCTAGCGTGAGAGGTGGCGGGCGCGGGCGAGCGTGAAGAGGCCGTAGCAGAGCAGCCCGACCGCGATCAGGCAGAGCAGGACGGGACCGAAGGGCTGGTCGAGCACCTCGAACAGCGCCTGGTCGAGGCCACCGGACTTCTTCGCGTCGTGGGTGACGGCGGCATAGCCGAAGAGCCCGCCGACGACCACGAACGCGACCCCGCGGGCGGCGTACCCGGCCTTGCCGAAGGCGATGTACGCCGTGCCGGACGTGCCGCTGCGGCCCTCGGAGTCGAGCTTCTCGGCGAACTTCTCGGTCCATGCCTGGACGACCTGGTAGAGGCCGTAGCCGATGATAGCGAGCCCGACGATCGCGACGAGGACCTGCCCCGCCGGCGCGTTCATCAGCCGGGCGGTCATGGTCTCCTGGCCCTTGCTGCCGGAGGTCCCGGCACCGATGGCGACCTTGACGCCGCTGACCCCGATGACGGCGTACACGATGGCCTTGCCGGCCGACGACAGCCTCTTGGCGACCCGCTTGCCGCCGTCCTCGTCGCGATGGCCGAACGCCGCCTCGAGGCCCTGCCAGATCACGAGCAGGAACATGCCGACCGAGACCATCCAGATGAGCACGCTGCCGAACGGCTGCTGCGCGAGCTCCTTCATCGCCCCGCTGCTCGACGGTGCGCCCTCGCGGTCGCCGAGCGCCAGCTGGATCGCGAGCCAGCCGATCATCAGGTAGACGACGCCGTACGCGACCAGCCCGGCGCGGGCCACCCAGTCGACCCAGTCGTGGTCAGGAGAGATCTGCGAGCGCGGACTCGATGGCGCGGTGGAAGGTCGGGTAGGCATAGATCATCGTCCTGAGCGTGTCGACCGGGACCTCCGCGTGGACCGCGACGGCCAGGAAGCCGAGGATCTCGCCCCCGGCCGGTCCCATGGCCGTTGCACCGACCAGGACGCCGCGGTCGGCGTCCTCGACGACCTTGATCACCCCGTGCCCGCCCGGCCCGTGGGTGAAACCGCGCGACGACTCCTCCAGCTTGGTGCTCCCCGTGCGGACCGTCAGGCCGGCGTCGCGAGCCTGCTGCTCGCTCATCCCGACCCCGCCGATCTCGGGATCGGTGAACGTCGCGTGCGGGACGGCGTGGTAGCGGGCGGGCGCCCCGCCCTGGTCGAGCACGTCACGCAGGGCGACCGCCGACTGGTACATCGAGACGTGGGTGAACGCGCCCTTGCCGGTCACGTCGCCGATCGCCCAGATCCCGTCCTGGACGCGCAGGCGCTCGTCGACGTCGAGGGTCCGGGCGTGCGGGTCGAGCCCGACCGTCTCGAGGCCGAGGTCGTCGAGGTTGGGCGTGCGTCCCGCCGCCACCAGCACCTTGTCGGCCCTCAGCTCCTCGCCGGAGTCGAGCGCCAGGGTGAACCCGCCGTCGGCGTACGACGCCCGCTGGAGCTCGACCCCCGTCAGCACCCGGATGCCCTCCTGGACGAACACCTGCTCCAGGAGCTCGGCCGCCTCGGGCTCGTCGGCCGGGACCAGCCGCGGACCGTGCTGGACGATCGTGACGCGGACGCCGAAGCGGCTGAAGACCTGGGCCAGCTCGCAGCCGATCGGGCCGCCGCCGACGACGACCAGCGAGCCCGGCACCTCGGCGACCTGGACGGCGTCGCGGTTGGTCCAGTACGGCGTGTCCGCGAGCCCCTCGACCGGCGGGACCGCGGGCCGGGTGCCGGGGTTGAGGACGACGCCGCGCGCCGTCGCGTACGTGATCACCTCGCCGTCGGCGGTGGTGACCTCGACCCGGCCGGGTCCCGCGAGGCGTCCGACGCCGTGGTGCACGGTGGCGCCGGCGTCCTTCAGCCGGTCGACGGCGATGGTGTCGTCCCAGTGCGTCGTGGCCTGCTCGTCGATGCGCCGGTGCACCACGGACCACGCGGGCGCGATCGTGGCCTCGCCCGCGACCTCCGCGGCCCGGCGTACCTCGGCGACGACGTCGCTGCCCCGCACCATCATCTTGGTCGGGATGCACCCGTAGTAGGGGCACTCGCCGCCCACCAGGTGCTTGTCGACGGCGACGACCCGCAGGCCCGCCTTCGCGGCACCGGTGGCCAGCGCCTCCCCTCCCGGTCCGGTGCCGATGACGACCAGGTCAACCTCGTGCTCGCTCATGCCCCCATCGTTGCGGGTGCGTCAAGCGGCTGCGGGTTTCACCGGTCAGCAGCCGAATCCCGCACGACACGCCGCGGGCGATCGGCGTGTCGTGAGGGTTTCGGCGGCCAGCCGGTGAAACCCGCAGGCTCAGACCAGGGACGCCTTGTTGCGCTGCACGGCGCCGAGGACGCCGTTGACGAAGTGCGGCGACTCGTCGGTCGACAGGTCGGTGACCAGGGCCATCGCCTCGCTGATCGCCACGCTGTCGGGGACGTCGGCGGCGTAGAGCAGCTCCCAGACGCCGAGGCGCAGGACGTTGCGGTCGACGGCCGGCATCCGCTGGAGGGTCCAGCCCTCGGCGTACTGCGACAGCACCTCGTCGATGTGGTCGCGGTGCTCCTCGACCCCCCGCACCAGGACGGCGGTGTAGTCGTTGGTCGGCCCCTCGCCGTCGGCGATCGCGGTCTCCAGCGCCGTGGTCGCGGACTCGCCGCGGACGTCGGAGGCGAAGAGCACGTCGAGCGCGCGCTTGCGGGCCTTGGAGCGAGCCGACATCAGCCCTTCACGCGCCCCATGTACGACGAGTCGCGGGTGTCGACCTTGATCTTCTCGCCCTGGTTGATGAAGAGCGGGACCTGGATCTCGTGACCGGTCTCGAGGGTCGCCGGCTTGGTGCGGCCGGTGGCGGAGTCGCCGGCGAGGCCGGGCTCCGTGAAGGTCACGACCAGCTCGACCGAGGCCGGGAGCTCGATGAAGAGCACGCGGCCCTCGTTGGTGGCCACGACGGCCTCCTGGTTCTCCAGGAGGAAGTTGGCGTTGCCGCCGACGATCTCGGGCGTGATCTCGATCTGCTCGTAGTCGGAGACGTCCATGAAGACGAACGACGAGCCGTCGTTGTAGAGGTACTGCATGGTGCGGCGGTCGACCGTGGCGGTCTCGACCTTGGTGCCGGCGTTGAAGGTCTTGTCGACGGTCTTGTTGGACTCGACGTTCTTCAGCTTGGTGCGCACGAACGCGGGGCCCTTGCCCGGCTTCACGTGCTGGAACTCGATGACGGCCCAGAGCTGGCCTTCGATGTTGAGAACCATGCCGTTCTTGAGGTCGTTCGTCGTTGCCATGCGCGCGTGCCAGCCTTCGTACGTCGGGTGGGTTCGTGGGGTCGCCCAGCGAATGGGCACCAGCGGAGGAGTCTATCGGCTGGCGCGTCGCCCGACAGAATCCCCTACCCCAGGTGCCACACGATCTTGACGGTCACCGACGCCTCGTCGCGCCCGGCACGGATCGGCACCGAGGACGCGTTGAAGGCCCGGCCCGGCATGTCCGCCGACTGCGGCTCCGGGGTCGGCAGGGGCTCCGCTCCGACCTCGCTGATCGTCACGACGTCCCCGAGGTCCTCACCGGACGCGGCGGCGTACTGCTCCGCCTTCGCCCGGGCCTCTTCGACGGCCGCGTCGCGCGCCCGCTTCATGACGGCGTCCGTGTCGCCGACGAGCAGACGGAGGTCGTCGACGCGTACGTCGTTGCCGCCCGCGGCCACGGCTGCCGTGACGGCGCCACCGGCCCTCTTCAGGTCGTCGACCAGGACCCGGGCGCGCTCGGAGACGCGGTAGCCGCGCAGCACGGGGTCGCCGTACCTCGGGTAGTCGTAGACCGGGTCCATCGACAGACCCGTGGTCTGCACGTCGGCCTTCTCGACGCCGTACTTCTTCAGCGACGCCAGCACCCGCGACATCGACTGGTTGGCCGCGGCCAGGGCGTCATCCAGGTCGGGCCGGGTCAGGTGGACCCCGAGGGCGAACGAGAGCTGGTCCGGCACGGCACCGGCCTCACCGGTGCCGGTCATCGTCAGCTGGCGCGGCGTCGGTTGCTCGGCCTGCGGGCTCGTGTCGGCGGCGACGGCCGGCGTGGTGCCGCCCGAGCTCCCGAGCAGGTACGCCACGACGAGCGCGACGAGGACCAGCAGGCCGATGACGAAGGAGCGGACGCTGAGGGTGATGTCGCCGTTCATGGTGGGTCGGACGGCGCCGGGACGCGTCCGGTTCCCGGTCAGGAGCGGGCGATGACCTCGAGCGCCATCCGGTAGCCGTCGATGCCGTGGCCCGCGACCACCTCGACGGCGTACGGCGTGACCACGGAGGTGTGCCGGAACTCCTCGGGACGCTGGTGCGGGTCGGAGATGTGCACCTCAACCAAGGGGGCGACCAGCTGGGCGCAGGCGTCGAAGATCGCGTACGAGTAGTGCGTCCACGCGGCCGCGTTGAGGACGACCGGGTGGGCGTCGTCGGCGGCGGCGTTGAGCCAGTCGAGCATCTCGCCCTCGTGGTTGGTCTGCCGCACCTCGACCTCGAGCCCGAGGTCGCGCCCCCAGCCGACGCAGAGGTCGGCGAGCTCGGCATGGGTGGTGCTGCCGTAGATCTCGGGCTGCCGGCGACCGAGCCGGCCGAGGTTGGGTCCGTTGAGGACCAGCACCTTCGTCATGACGCGCCCCCGATCGCGGCGTACGCCGCCCGCAGGTCGTCCTCGGCCGGGCCGGCGAGCACGGTCGGCCGGGCCAGGTCGGACAGCACGACGAGGCGCAGCAGGTTGCCGCGCGACTTCTTGTCGACCTTCATCGCGGCGTGCAGCGTCTCGAAGGTCGCGCCGTCGTACGTCGTGGGCAGGCCGACCCGCGCGAACGCGATGTGGTGCCGGGCGACGACGTCGGGCGCCAGGAGGCCGGCTCGACCGGCGACCTCGGCGACGAAGACGCACCCGATGGCGACGGCCTCCCCGTGGCGGACGGCGTAGTCCTCGGTGCGCTCGATCGCGTGCGCGAGGGTGTGCCCGTAGTTGAGCGCCTCGCGACCGGGATGACCGTCGGTGCCGCCGGTCTCCTTCAGGTCGGCGGCGACGACGTCGGCCTTGACCTGGATCGCCCGCTCGACGAGCTCGCGCAGCACCGGGGAGTCGGCGGTCAGGTCGGCCGGGTCCGTGGTCTCGACCAGGTCCAGGATCGCCGGGTCGGCGATGAAGCCGCACTTGATCACCTCGCCCAGCCCCGCGACCAGCTCGGCGCGCGGGAGGGTGGTCAGGGTGGCCAGGTCGCAGAGCACCCCGGTGGGCTCGTGGAAGGAGCCGACGAGGTTCTTGCCGGCACCGGTGTTGATGCCGGTCTTGCCGCCGACCGCCGCGTCGACCATCGCCAGCAGCGTCGTCGGGACGTGCACGACCTTGACGCCCCGCAACCAGGTGGCCGCGACGAACCCGCCGAGGTCGGTCGTCGCGCCACCACCGAAGGTGACCACGGCGTCGGAGCGGGTGAACCCGGCCTCGCCGAGGACCTCCCAGCAGCCGGCCGCGACGGTCGCCGTCTTGGCGCTCTCGCCGTTCGGGATCTCGATGCCGATGACGTCGTAGTGCTGCTCGAGCGCGGCGATGAGCGCGTCCGCGGCCAGGCCCTCCGGGTGCACCACGGCCACCCGGGTGACGCCGTCGCCGAGCAGCGCCGGCAGCCTGTCGGCCACGCCGTGACCGACCACGACGTCGTACGGCGCCGGGCCGCTGACCCGGATGACGGTCTCGGTCGTCGGCTCGCTCATGCCCGCGCTCCCAGCGCGGCGACGATCTCGTCGGCGACGTCGTCGGGCTCGCGCCCGTCGGTCTCGACCGCCAGCGTGGCGACGGACTCGTAGATCGGGGTGCGCTCGTCCAGCAGGGCCTTGATCCGGCCGCGGACGTTGCCGAGCAGCAGGGGCCGCGACGTGCCGAGGCCGACCCGCTTGACGGCGTCGGAGAGACCCACACGGAGGAAGACGACGTCGTGGCCCGCGAGCAGCGCTCGCGTGTCCGGGTCGAGCACCGCTCCCCCGCCCAGCGCGAGCACGCCGTCGTGGGTCGCCAGCGCCTCCGCGACGGCGGCGCGCTCGAGCGCGCGGAAGACCTCCTCGCCCTCGTCGACGAAGATCTCGGAGATCGCGCGCCCGGCGGTCGCCTCGACGTCGTGGTCGGTGTCACGCACGGACGTGCCGAGGCGCGCCGCGAGCAGGCCACCGACCGTGGTCTTGCCGGAGCCCATCGGCCCGATCAGCACGATCATCGGTAGCGCAGGTGGTCGAGGTAGGACTCGGCGTTGCGCCGCGTCTCCTGGACCGAGTCGCCGCCGAACTTCTCCAGCACCGCCTCGGCGATCACCAGCGCCACCATGGCCTCCGCGACGATGCCGGCCGCCGGGACGGCGCAGACGTCGGACCGCTGGTGGTGCGCGACGCCGGCCTCGCCGGTGGCGAGGTCGACGGTGCGCAGCGCCCGCGGCACGGTGGCGATGGGCTTCATCGCGGCCCGGACCCGCAGGATCTCGCCCGTGGTCATGCCGCCCTCGGTGCCGCCGGACCGGCCGCTCACCCGGCGGATGCCCTCGGGGGTCGGCACGATCTCGTCGTGCGCGAGCGAGCCCGGGGTGGCGGCGATCTCGAAGCCGTCACCGACCTCGACGCCCTTGATCGCCTGGATGCCCATCAGCGCGCCGGCGAGGCGCGAGTCGAGGCGGCGGTCCCAGTGCACGTGCGAGCCGAGGCCCGGCGGGAGCCCGTGCACCACGACCTCCACGACGCCGCCGAGGGTGTCGCCGTCCTTGTGCGCCTGGTCGATGCGCTCGACCATCAGCTTGCTGGTGTCGGGGTCGAGGCAGCGCACCTCGTCGTCGTCGAGCCGGGCCACGTCGTCGGGCTCCGGCCAGGAGCCGGCAGGCGCGCGGATGCCGCCGAGCTCGATCACGTGGGAGACGATCCGCGCGCCGACGGCCTGCTCCACGAAGTTGCTCGCGACCCGGCCCAGCGCCACCCGGGCTGCGGTCTCACGAGCGGAGGCACGCTCGAGGATCGGCCGGGCGTCGTCGAAGTCGTACTTCTGCATACCGGCCAGGTCGGCGTGGCCGGGACGCGGGCGGGTCAACGGGACGTTGCGGGCCATCGACGCGAGCTCGTCGAGGTCGACCGGGTCGGCCGACATCACCTTCTCCCACTTGGGCCACTCGGTGTTGCCGACCTGGATCGCGACCGGGCCGCCCTGGGTCCGGCCGTGCCGGACGCCGCCGACCAGGGTCACCTGGTCCTGCTCGAACTTCATCCGGGCGCCGCGGCCGTAGCCGAGGCGGCGCCGGGCGAGGGCGTCGGCGATGTCGTCGGACGTCACCTGGACATGGGCAGGGAGCCCCTCGAGGATCGCGACCAGGGAGGGGCCGTGGGACTCGCCCGCGGTGAGCCAGCGCAGCATGGGAGCAGTGTTTCACGGCCCGTACGTCAGTCCTGCGGGGTCACCCCCCGACGAGATGGCTCCAGGTGGAGGGACCGAGCGCGACCCCCGCCAGGACCCCGCCCAGCAGGAACGGCCCGAAGGGCAGCGGGGTGCGCAGCACGGACCGGTCGCGACGGGCGCCGGCGCGGAGCACCCCGATCACCGCGAAGACCAGGAAGCCGCCGTACACGCCCACGACCAGGGCCCCCCAGCCGACGTACCCGAGCACGAGACCGACCACGGCGGAGAGCCGCACGTCGCCGTACCCCATCCCGGACGGGTAGATCCACCAGAGCACGTGGAAGAACGCGAAGACCGCGACCCCGCCGACCACGGCGTGCAGGAAGGCCCGAGGTTCGCCGTCCGCCAGGGCGGCGACGGCCGCGAGCACCGCCGTGACGGCCAGGGTCGGCCAGATCAGCCGGGTCGGCAGCAGGTGCGTGCGCAGGTCGATGAAGGCGAGCGCGACCCCGACCGGCACCAGGGGCAGCAGGAAGAGCAGCGGCCAGTCCAGCCCGACGGCGCCACCGAGCACGGCGCCGGACAGGGCGGCGACGACGGCCGCCCGCCACGCCAGTCCGGGCAGCGCGGCGACCGAGGCGTAGCGCGGGTCGCGCATCCGCGCGATCAGCGCCGGCACCCCGGCCCCGGCGGCGCCACACACCGCCGCTCCGAGGAGGGCGCCGACGGGATCGACGGTCATGGGGCTGCGTGCCTGGCCACGAGCGCAGCCTCGCCGGCGGCCCTCATCGCGGCCAGCGGGCCGGGTACGTCGGTGAACAGCTCGAACTGCAGCACCGCCTGGTGGACCAGCAGGTCGAGGCCGGAGACCAGGACCCGGTCCCCCGCGGCGGCGGCGATCGGGGTGGGCCACGGGTCGTAGATGACCTCGAAGAGCACCGGGACGCCCGCGCACCGGGCGACCAGTGCGTCGTCCTGGGCACCGGCCGGGATCGTCGACACCACGACGTCGCCCAGCACCTCACCATCCGCGAGCGAGCCGACCTCCACGTCCGGCCCTGCCGGGTGCGCCGCGATCGCGGCCGCCGCCTCGCCGGCCCGGTCGGGCGTGCGCACCAGCAGCCGCACGGACGTCGCGCCCAGGTCGACCATCGCCAGGCCGGTCGACGCCGCCGTCGCTCCCCCGCCCAGCACCGTGGCGGCGCGCACCGGGCCGTCGTACCGCTCCCGCACGGCCGCGGCGGCGCCGGGCAGGTCGGTGTTGTCGGCCAGCACGACGTCGCCGTCGCGGAGGACGAGCGTGTTCGCCGCTCCGGCGAGCGCCGCGCGGGCGGTGACCGAGCGGGCCAGTCCCAGCGCCTTCCGCTTCAGCGGCATCGTCAGGGACAGCCCGCGCCATCCGGCGTCGAGGCCCCGGACGAAGTCCGTGAAGCCGTCCTCGGGCACCCGCACCGCGTCGTACTCCCAGTCGAGACCGACCGCGGCGTAGCCGGCGCGGTGCAGCACCGGGGACAACGAGTGCGCGATCGGGTCACCGAGCACGGCGCAGCGGGCGAGCATCAGGTCGTCCTCGTCCGTGGCTGGTCCGTCAGCACCGGTCCGAGGTCTCGCAGTAGTCCTTGTACATCGCCTGGCCCTCGAGGAAGCCGTCGTAGTCCTCGTAGAAGCGGGTCTCGCCCGTCGCCAGGTTGACCGTGACGTAGTAGTACCAAGGTCCCTCGGCCGGCTTGAGCGCCGCGGCGATGGCGTCGTCGCCCGGCGACTCGATGGGACCGGGCGGCAGGCCGATGACGTTGAGCCGGGTGTTGTACGGCGTGGGCGTGTCCAGCTGCTCCTGGGTCAGCTCGGTCGACCCGGGCGAGAGGCCCAGCCCGAACGCGACCGTGGCGTCGATCTGCAGCTTGCCGTTGGTGCCGCCCTTGTCGCCGGGGCCCTCGAGCCGGTTGTAGATGACGCGCGCGATCTTGGGCATGTCCTTGCCGCGCCCCTCGGCCTGCACCAGGCTCGCGATGGTCATGATCTCCTGCGGCGTGTAGCCGAGCGCCTCGCTCTGGGCCTCGAGGTCGGCGTCGTCCGCCGCCTGACGCCAGCGGGTGACCATCGCCTTGAGCATCGACGCCGGCGTCGCGTCCGGGCCGAAGTCGTAGGTCGCCGGGAAGAGGTAGCCCTCCGGGTCGCCCTTGGCGTAGTCGGGGAGGCCGAGCTTGCCGGGGTTGTCGAGCACCTTGGTGAAGGCGGCCTTCGAGAACTTCGTCTTCTTGGCCAGGATCGCGACCGTGTCGGAGACCCGCAGGCCCTCGGGGATGGTGACCGTGTCCTTCACCATGTTGCCCGGGTCGACGAGGACCTCGATGACGTCCGCGGCCGCCATCTCCTTCTTGAGCGGGAAGTAGCCGGCCTGGATCTTGTTGGACTCCGGGTTGCCGTTGGCGGCGTCGATGAAGGCCTGCACCGAGGCCACCACGCCCTTGGCCTTGAGGTTGCGGCCCATCGCCGCCACCGTGTCGCCCTTCTTGACCTGGAAGGTGACGTCGCCGCTGCCGGGGCCGGGGAAGTCGTCCGCGGACGAGAACTGGTCGCCGATCTTGTCGACGCCCCAGGTGATGACGAAGTAGGCGCCACCCGCGACGATGGCGAGCGCCACCAGGACGGCGATGCAGCCCGGCAGGCTGCGGCGGCGGCTGCCGCGCCGGCGTCCGCCCCCGTCGTACGGCGTGGCGTCGTACCCGTCCTCGGACTCGTCGTCCAGGATCCCCGGGGCCTCGTGGTCCGCGTCGTACTCGTCCGTCATCGCATCTCCTCGAGGGTCTCCCCGGGCGCGGTCCCCGTCGCGCGCTCGGTGTCCAGTGCATGTTGCAGGATCAGGACGGCGGCGGCCTGGTCGACCACGGCGCGCCGCTTGCTCCCCCTCCGACCCTGGTCGCGCAGCATAGCCTCCGCCGACACCGTGGTCATGCGCTCGTCGACGAGTCGCACCGGCACCGGCGCCACCCGGCGCGCGAGGGCGTCTGCGAACTCGCGGACCTTGACCGCCGCCGGACCCTCGCGACCAGAGAGGGACCGCGGCAGGCCGACGACGACCTCGACCACCGTCGACTCCTCCTGCTCCGCCGCCAGGATCTTGGCGATCCGGGCCAGGTCGCCCTTGCCCCGGCGCACCGTCTCCACCGGGCTCGCGAGGAAGCCCGACGGGTCGCTGCGCGCGACCCCGATCCGGGCGTCACCGGGGTCGATCCCGATCCGTACGCCGTGGCGCATGTCGTGTCGGTCCTGCTCAGCCGGCCGCGACGCGGCCGACCTCGGCGGCCACCACCGCCAGCGCCTCGTCGATGCGGGAGACGTCGGTGCCGCCGCCCTGGGCGACGTCGTCCTTGCCGCCACCCTTGCCACCCACCAGCGGCCCGACAGCGCGGACCAGGTCGTTGGCGCTCAGCCCGCGAGCCCGCGCGTCGTCGTTGACCGCGGCGACCACCGAGACCTTGCCGTCGGCGGCGCCGATGATGACGACCACGCCCGGCTCCCCCTGCGGCAGCCGACCGCGGACGTCGAGCGCGAGGGTGCGCACGTCGCCGCCGCCCGCGCCGTCGACGCGGTGCGCGACCAGGTTGACCGGTCCGACCTTGGCCGCGCCGCTCGCCAGCTGGCCGCCACCGGAGAGCAGCTGACCGACGCGGGCCTTCTCGATCTCCTTCTCGGCGGTGCGCAGCCGCTCGACCAGGTCGCCGACGCGGCCGACCAGGTCGTCGGGCTGGGTCTTGAGCAGACCGGTGAGCTGCGCGACGACGTCGCGCTCGCGGGCGAGGTACCGGAAGCCCTCCACGCCGGTGAACGCCTCGATGCGCCGGTTGCCCGATCCGACCGAGGCCTCGCCGGTGACGACGATCGTGCCGATCTGCGAGGAGTGGTCCACGTGCGTGCCGCCGCAGAGCTCGCGCGACCAGGGGCCCCCGATCTCGACGACGCGCACCTTGGTGTTGTCGTAGGTCTCGCCGAAGAGCGCGATCGCGCCCCACTCCTTGGCCTCGGGGAGCGTCATGTACTGCCAGCCGACCGGGAGGTCGGCACGCAGGGCCTCGTTGGCGACCTGCTCGATGTCGCGGACCTGCTCCGGCGACAGGCCCGTGGTCCAGCCGAAGTCGAGGCGCAGGTAGCCGGGCCGGTTGTAGGAGCCGGACTGCAGCGCCGAGGGGCCTAGCACCTCGCGCAGCGAGGCGTGCACCACGTGGGTGCCGGAGTGCGCCTGCCGCGCGCCGGTGCGCCACTCGGGGTCGACCTGCGCGTGCAGGAGGTGGTCGCCGGGCGTGAACTCGCCGTCGACGACGCGCACCTGGTGCACGACGAGGCCCTTGATCGGGCGCTGGACGTCGAGGACCTCGAGCCGGCCGCCGTCGAACTCGATCGTGCCCGCGTCGGCCGCCTGGCCGCCGGACTCGGCGTAGAACGGCGTGCGGTCGAGCACCAGCTCGCCGACGTCGCCCGCGACGAGCGACCTCGCCGGCGTACCCCCGACGAGCAGCGCGAGCGCGTTGGACTCGGTCTCGAGGGTCTCGTACGCGAGCCACTCCGTCGGTCCGTGCTCGTCGAGCACGGTGCGGTAGACGCCGGTGTCGGCGTGCTGGCCGCGCTTGGAGCGGGCGTCGGCCTTGGCCCGCTCGCGCTGCTCGGCCATGAGCGAGCGGAAGCCCGCCTCGTCGACCGCGAGCCCCGCCTCGGAAGCCATCTCCAGCGTCAGGTCGATCGGGAAGCCGTACGTGTCGTGCAGCGCGAACGCCTGGTCGCCCGACAGCGTCGTCCTCCCGGACTTCTTCACGTCCAGCGCGGCGAGGTCGAAGATCTGGGTGCCGGCCTGGAGCGTCTTGCGGAACGTCTCCTCCTCGGCGTACGCGACCCGCGAGATCCGCTCCCAGTCGGTGTGCAGGTCGGTGTAGGTCTCGCCCATCTTGTCGCGGCTGACCGGGAACAGCTCGGGCAGCGCCGGGTCCTCGTAGCCGAGCAGGCGGATCGAGCGGACCGCGCGGCGCAGCAGGCGGCGCAGCACGTAGCCGCGCGCCTCGTTGCCGGGCGTGACGCCGTCGCCGATCAGCATCATCGAGCTGCGCACGTGGTCGGCGATGACGCGGAAGCGCACGTCGTCCTCGTGGTCGGCGCCGTACCGGCGGCCGGTGAGCTGCTCGGCCATCTGGATGACCGGGAACATCACGTCGATCTCGTACATGTTCTCGACGCCCTGCGTCATGAACGCGACCCGCTCGAGACCCATGCCGGTGTCGATGTTCTTCTTCGGGAGCGACCCCGAGATGTCGAAGTCCTCCTTGCTGCGGACGGCGCTGAGCTCGTCCTGCATGAAGACCAGGTTCCAGAACTCCAGGTAGCGGTCCTCGGCGGAGAAGTCACCGTCCGCGCCGTACGCCGGGCCGCGGTCGATCAGGATCTCCGAGCACGGGCCTCCGGGGCCGGGCACGCCCATCGACCAGTAGTTCTCGGACTTGCCGAGCCGCGCGATCCGGTCGTCGGGCAGCCCGGTGATCTTGCGCCAGAGCGCGACCGCCTCCGGGTCGTCGACGTACACGCTGGGGTAGAGCTTGGCCTCGTCGAAGCCCCAGCCGCCCTCGGACTGCGGCTTGGTGACGAGGTCCCACGCGAGCTCGATCGCGTGCTCCTTGAAGTAGTCGCCGAAGGAGAAGTTGCCGCACATCTCGAAGAACGTGCCGTGCCGGGTCGTCTTGCCGACGTCCTCGATGTCGGGCGTGCGCACGCACTTCTGCACGCTGGTGGCGCGGTCGTACGGCGGGGTCTCCTGGCCGAGGAAGTAGGGCTTGAACGGCACCATGCCGGCGTTGACGAAGAGCAGGTTCGGGTCGTCGAGCAGCAGCGAGGCCGAGGGCACCGGGGTGTGGCCGTCGCGCTCGAAGTGAGCCACGAACCTCCGGCGGATCTCCGCGGTGTCCATCAGTTGCTGCCTTCCTGGTGCTGTTCGGTCGATTCGGTGGTCGAGCCTGTCGAGACCGCCTTGTGGCGACCCCCGCTGAGCTCTGGTGTCCCATGAGGCACGAGCCCGAGGCGCTCGCGCAACTCGGATTCCTTGGCCGCCTGGCCCTGCGCGACCTCGTCGCGGAAGAGCCGGGCACCCACCTCGAGCGCGCCGAGCCGGTCCTTGAGCCCGTCGACGGTGAAGACCTCGGCCGCACGCCGGCCCCGCACCATCACGTAGGCGGCGGTGCCGGCTCCGGCGACGAACCAGAGCCCTCGTCTCATGCGGCGTCGTCCTCTTCCGGCCGGCTGGCCCGTTGCCGGTCCTGCCACTGGCGGACGGCCTCGCGGGTGTCGACCTTGCGCTGCTTGCGCGCCCGCTTCACCTCGCGCCTCATCTCGAAGCGGATCCGGTTGCGGGTCTCCGGGTCGAGGGCCCGGCGTACGCCGTGGGCGAGCGAGGCGGCCTTCACCACCGTCTCGCGCAGCACGAGGTCCGCGAAGAGCGCGGTGCCGATCGCCGACGCCGGCTCGACCTCCGCCGGCTGCGGGCCGTGCTCCCGACCCAGGTCGGTGATCACGAACGACGCCTCGGGCGCCGGCTTGGGCTTGTCGAGACGGCGCTCGAGCGCCGTGAGCTGGTCGCGCAGCAGGGCGGTCTCCGCCTGGGACTCCGCCGCCACCCGTTCGACCCGCGAGCGGGTGCGCAGGAGCGCGACGGCGAGGGCCAGCGCCACGAGCGCCATCACCCCGGCCACCACGGGCGCGATCCAGTCCTGCATGGTGACCGACCCTATCGCGCGCCCCCGCCTCGGATGATCCGGCGTACACGTTCCCAGCGCTCCTTGATCGACGCCTCCGCGCCGAGGGAGGTGGGCTGGTAGTAGTCACGGTCGAGCACGACGTCGGGGGCGTACTGCTGCTCGGCGATGCCGAAGGGCTCGTCGTGGCTGTACTTGTACGCCGAGCCGTGGCCGAGCTTCTTGGCGCCGGCGTAGTGCGCGTCGCGCAGCGCCGGCGGGACGTGGCCGATCTTGCCGGCCCGGACGTCCGCGATCGCGGCACCGATCGCGGTGGTCACGGCGTTGGACTTCGGGGCGACCGCCAGCGCGATGGTCGCGTGCGCCAGCGTGAGCTGGGCCTCCGGCATCCCGATCAGCTGCACGGTCTGCGCCGCGGCGACGGCGATCGGCAACGCCGTCGGGTCGGCGAGCCCGATGTCCTCGGAGGCCAGGATCATCAGCCGCCGCGTGATGAAGCGCGGGTCCTCCCCCGCCTCGATCATCCGGGCCAGGTAGTGGAGGGCCGCATCGACGTCGGAGCCTCGGATGGACTTGATGAAGGCGCTGACGACGTCGTAGTGCTGGTCGCCCTGGCGGTCGTAGCGCACCGCCGCCCGGTCGACGGCGGTCTCGGCCGTCGCCAGGTCGACGGTGTCCAGGCCCTGCGACGTCGCCGCGCCGGCCGAGGCCTCGAGGTAGGTCAGGGACCGTCGCGCGTCTCCCCCGGCGAGCCGGACCAGGTGCTCGAGAGCCTCCTCCTCGACCTTGACCTTCCCGCCGAGGCCGCGCTCGTCGACCAGGGCCTGGTCCAGGACCGCGCGTACGTCGTCGTCGGTCAGCGACTCCAGCCGCAGCAGCAGGCTGCGTGACAGCAGCGGCGCGATCACGCTGAAGAAGGGGTTCTCGGTCGTCGCAGCGATCAGCGTGACCCAGCGGTTCTCGACGCCCGGCAGGAGCCCGTCCTGCTGGGCCTTGCTGAACCGGTGCACCTCGTCGACGAAGAGCACCGTCTCGCGGCCGGTGGCCACGAGCTCGGCCCGCGCGCTGTCGATCGCGGCCCGGACCTCCTTGACGCCCGCGGACACGGCGGACACCTCGACGAAGCGACGGTCGGTCTGCTGGCTGACGATCGAGGCGATCGTGGTCTTCCCGGTCCCCGGAGGTCCCCAGAGCAGCAGGGACATCGACTGGTCGCCCTCGACCAGGCGCCGCAGCGGCGATCCGGGGGCGCGCAGCTGCGCCTGGCCGACCAGCTCCTCGAGCGTCCGCGGTCGCATCCGGACCGCGAGCGGCGCCGACGCGTGTGTGTTCGCGTTCAGCGAGCCGCCCCCGGCGCGAGGCGCCGCACCGGGGGTCTCGAACAGTCCGTCTTCCACGCAGTCAGGCTAGAGGTACGACGGCTACGCGCTGGCCATGGTCTTGCGCTCGAGGTCGTACCAGGTGTCCGCGTAGCCGGGCTCGTTGGCCGCCAGCGGCGACGGCGTCGCACCCGGGTCGGGAGCACCGCTGTCGTCGACGCCCAGCAGCGGCGCCGTGACCGGGCGGTCCGGGTGTTGACCCAGCTCGCCGGCGAAGTGACAGGCGACCTTGTGGCGCTGGCCGATCTGGAGCAACGGCGGCTCCACCCGCGCGCAGATCTCCTGCGCGATCGGGCAGCGGGTGCGGAACCGGCAGCCGGACGGCGGGTTGATCGGGCTGGGCACGTCGCCCTCGAGCCGGATCCGCTCGCGGCGGCCACCGATCGCGGCCTGCTTCACGTCGGGCACCGCCGAGAGCAGCGCCTGGGTGTAGGGGTGGTTGGGCCGGTTGTAGAGCGTCTCGCGGTCGGCGATCTCGACGATCTTGCCGAGGTACATGACCGCGATCTCCGGGCAGAAGTGCCGCACCACCGCGAGGTCGTGGGCCACGAACAGGAACGCGATGTTGAACTCGCGCTGCACGTCCTGGAGCAGGTTGATCACCTGGGCCTGGATCGACACGTCGAGGGCCGAGACCGGCTCGTCCGCGACGAGCACCTTCGGCTGCAGGGTCAGGGCGCGGGCGATGCCGATCCGCTGACGCTGGCCGCCGGAGAACTCGTGGGGGTAGCGGTTGTAGTGCTCGGGGTTGAGACCCACGATCTCCAGCAGCTCCTGCACCCGCGGGAGGATCTTGTTCTTGGGGACGATCTTGTGGATCGCCAAGGGGGCGCCGACGATCGCGCCGACCGAGTGCCGCGGGTTCAGCGACGTGTACGGGTCCTGGAAGATCATCTGGATCTCGCGGCGCAGCGGCTTGAGCTGGCGCGAGCTGATGTTGGTGATGTCGCGGCCGTCGAAGGTGACCGATCCGCCGGTCGGCTCGTAGAGCCGCGTGATCAGCCGGCCCGTCGTGGACTTGCCGCAGCCGGACTCACCGACGAGGCCGAGCGAGCCGCCCTCGGGCACCTGGAACGAGATGCCGTCGACGGCCTGCACGTGGCCGATGGTCCGCCGGATGACGCTCGAGGACTTCACGGGGAAGTACATCTTGAGGTCGCGGACCTCGATGATCGGCTTGGCGTTCGGGTCCGCCACCGAGGCGGCGTGACCCTCGACCGGGCTGATGTAGTCGATCTCGTCCTGGTCGACCGGGTCCTCGGTGCGCGAGGTCGGGTCGTCCTGCGGCAGGAAGCCGGGCGAGGACGGGACCGGGGACAGCTTGTCGTCGCCGTACTTGTCGTTCATCGAGCGTCCTCCACCAGGTCCGGCGCGATCTCCGGCAGGACCTCTTGTTCGAACACGACGTCAGGGTTGGTGAGGTGGCACCGCTTGAGGTGCGTCTCGGTGCGAGTGCCCGGAGCCAGCTCCGGCAGGGTCGTCGTGCACAGGTTCCCCGGCACCTTGTCGCGGTGCGGGCAGCGCGGGTGGAAGGCGCAGCCCGAGGGCGGGGTGAGCAGCGACGGCGGGTTGCCCGGGATCGGGATCAGCCGCGCGTTGGTGTCGCCCCGGACGTCCGGCACGCTCGAGAGCAGGCCCCACGTGTAGGGCATCTCGGGGTGCGTGAGGATCTCGTTGCAGCTCCCCACCTCGACCGCGCGGCCGGCGTACATGACCAGCACCTCGTCGGCCACCTCGGCGATGACGCCGAGGTCGTGGGTGATAATGATGACCGCCGACTCGAACTCCTTCTGCAGGTCCTGCAGGAGGTCGAGGATCTGGGCCTGGACCGTCACGTCGAGCGCGGTGGTCGGCTCGTCGGCGATGAGCAGGCTGGGGTTGTTGATCAGCCCCATCGCGATCATCGCGCGCTGCCGCATGCCGCCCGAGAACTGGTGCGGGTAGTCGTCCACGCGGCGGTCCGGCTGCGGGATGCCGACCCGGTCGAGCATCTCGATCGCCCGGGCGCGGGCGGCCCGCTTGCTGACGTCATGGTGGACCCGGTAGGCCTCACCGATCTGGTTGCCGACCGTGTAGTAGGGGTGCATGGCCGAGAGCGGGTCCTGGAAGATCATCGCGACCTCCTTGCCCCGGCGGCGACGCATCTGCTCGTCGGAGAGCTTCAGCAGGTCGGTGCCGTCGAGCAGGATCTCGCCGCTGACGATGGCGCTGGTCTTGCGGTGCAGGCCGAGGATCGCCGAGCTCGAGACCGACTTGCCGGAGCCGGACTCGCCGACGATGCCGAGAGTCCTCCCCTTCTCGAGGTCGAAGGACAGGCCGTCGGTCGCCTTGACGATGCCGTCGACCGTCGGGAAGTGGACCTTGAGGTCACGAACCGAAAGAAAGCTGGACACAGGGATCTCCCTCAGCCGACGCGGACGCGCGGGTCGATGACCGCGTAGAGGACGTCGACGATGATGTTGGCCACGATGACGAAGCTGCCGAGCAGCAGCACCAGGCCGATGATCGTGGGCAGGTCGTTGGTGTTGTTGGCGTCGATGGCGAGCTTGCCGAGGCCGTTGTAGTTGAACACCGTCTCGGTGATGATCGCGCCGCCCATCAGCCCGGCGAAGTCGAGTCCGACCAGGGTGACGAGGGGGGTCAGCGCGGCTCGCATGCTGTGCTTGACCAGCACGCGGCGCGGCTTGAGTCCCTTGGCCCGGGCGGTGCGGACGTAGTCCTCACTCATCGACTCCAGGACGAAGGCCCGGGTCATCCGGACGTAGCCGGCCATGTAGAGCACGGCCAGGGTGATGCCGGGCAGCAGCAGGCAGGTCAGCCAGGCGCCCAGTCCCCCCTCGGCGATCGGGGTGTAGACCGGGACGTCCACCAGCTCCCACTTGATCGCCACGAACTTCAGCAGGAACAGACCGATGAAGAACGCGGGGAACGCATAGAGGACCAGCGAGACCGCCACGATCCCCCGGTCTATCAGCGACCCTCGGGTGACCGCGGCTATCACGCCGAACAGGACACCGAAGAACAACCACAGCACGAGTGCCGCGATGGAGATCGAGAGCGAGACCGGGAAGGCCTCTTTCATGAGCTGGTTCACGGTCTTGGTGTTGACCACCGAGTAGCCGAAGCACGGTGCCGCGCAGTGCGTCACCAGCTGCGGCGCCGCGGCGCGCAGCTCGGGGTCGTCCGGGTAGTCACGACCCTTGACGACGCCCTGCAGGAAGTCGGTCCACTGCACGATGGTGGGTTTGTCGTAGCCGAGCGACTTGTTGGTCTGCTTGATCTGCGCGACCGAGCAGTTCTTGCCGCACGCGAAGCGGCCCGGGTCGATCGGTGAGGCGAAGAACAGGAAGAACGTCACCAGGCTCATCACGATCAGCATGATCACGCCGACGAACAGGCGCCGGATGACATAGGCCAGCATCGGGGGAACCACCTCGTACGGTCTGGAACTGCGGTGGGTGCATCGGGTCAGCACGATGGTGCTGGGTCCAGCATGCACCCTGGACGGAGGTGAGGGTGAGGACCCCTCGACGAGGTCCCCACCCCCGGTTGTCGGGCGGCCGCTGGTGAGCGGCCGCCCGACAGGGTGTAGCGGGTACTACTGAACTACTGCTTCACGCCGATCGCGCCCAGGTCCGGGTAGCTGGAGCTGGCCGGGGTGGTGGTGAAGTTGACGACCTTCGAGCCGTGGAGGAAGTAGAACTGCGCGATCTCCAGCGGGATGTAGGCCACGTCCTGACCGAGGACGATGTCAGCCTGCTGCAGGGCAGCAGTCTGGTCCTCGAGGGACGCCGCGTTCTGGGCCTGGTCGACCAGGCCGTTGAACTCGTCGCTCTTGTAGGCGCCGTAGTCCTGGCCGTCCGAGTTCTCGGTCAGGTTCGGGCGGCTGTCGAAGAGCGGGGCCGTGACGGTGATGGCGGAGGGCCAGTCAGAGCCCCAGCCGCCCCACATGACGTCGCTGTCCTTGTCCGGCTTCTGGATGACGTCGTAGTACGTGTCACCGAGACCGTCGAGGGTCACGTCGAAGCCAGCAGCGTCCCACGTCTCCTTGAGGGCAGCCGCCTGCTTGTCAGCGGTGTCCGTCTTCGGGTACGTGAAGGTGATCGGGTAGGGCAGCGTGACGCCGGCCTCCTCGAGCAGCTTCTTGGCAGCAGCCGGGTCACCCTCCTGGGGGCCCGAGAACGCCGGGTTGGCCTTGTAGCCGACCACGGCCGGGTTCACGATGGACTCGGCAGGCGCGAACGCCTTGTCGCCACCACCAGCGTCGATCCACGCCTTGGCGTTCGTCGCGACCTTGAGGGCCTCGCGGACCTTCGGGTCCTTCATCTTGCGGAAGTTCGGCACCAGGTAGTCGACGTACGGCGACGCCTCCAGCGTGGCGCGGTCGGCGACCGGGCCCTCGATCTGGTTGTAGTACGGCGCCGGGATGCGCTGACCCGTGACGGCGGTCTGAGCGTCACCGCTGTCGGCGATCAGCTGGTCGTAGATCGTCTCGGTGGTCTGACCGATGTTGAAGACGATCGACTCCGGCAGCGCCTTGCGGACGTCGGTGGAGTCCGTCTTCGGGTCGTAGTTGTCGTTGCGGACCAGCGTCGCGCCCTTGTTCTTGCTCCAGGCACCGTCGAGCTTGTACGGGCCGTTGGAGAAGATCTGGAAGTTGGACTTGTCGCCCTGGTCCTTGTCCTTGCGGTACGGGTCCATCATGTGCAGCGCAGCAATCGCGAGCGGGAAGTCCGGCCACGGCTTGTTGAACTTGTACGTGATCGTGGAGCCGTCGCAGGTGACAGCCTTGTCGAACAGGTCCTGACCGTCGCCCTTGTAGGGGCCGTCGTAGGCCGGCAGACCGGTCTTCTCGTCGGTCGGGATGTCCAGGTAGCTCAGCAGGTAGTTCGGACCACCGGTGATGACGTCGGTGGCGAACACGCGGGACGCGCCGTACTTGAAGTCGTCACACGTGATCGGCTGGCCGTCCTCCCAGTTGACGCCGTCCTTGACCGTGAAGGACCACTCCTTGCCGCCGTCCTTGGACGTACCGGTGTCGGTGGCCAGGTCGGGGACCGGCGTGTTGGAGACCTTGGGGTCGGTCGAGATCGGGAACGTCACCAGCTGGCGGTAGACCGTCCGGCTGAAGTTGGTGATGTCGCGACCCACGTAGATCCGCTGGGGGTCGACGTGCTCGATCGGAGCGAAGATGAGGTAGTTGAGCGTGCCGCCAGCCGCAGCATCTGCGTCGGTCGATCCGCCAGCCGAGGGGCCACCAGCGCTGTCGCTACCACCACAGGCCGCGAGACCTGCGGTGAGTGCGACCACCGCGGTAGCGGCGAACACCCGCTTTCGATACTTGAACATTACTTCTCCTTGAGTGTGTGTCGCGCCTGGAGCGGCGGCACCTTCGGCGACTCCGTATCACCGAAATCTGGGGACTGCAGGGGGTGGGTCAACGCGCCGTCTTCGGATCGAGCGCGTCGCGGATCCCATCGCCGAGCAGGTTGAAGCTGACCACGATGATCATGATCAGGAAGGCCGGCAGGAAGAAGAACATGAAGTCGGCCGACGAGTAGTTGATCGAGCCCTTCAGGATGTTGCCGAGCGTCGGCGTCGGCGGGACGATGCCGACACCGAGGTAGCTCAGCGCGGCCTCGGCGGAGATGTAGGCCGGCATGGTCAGCGTGAAGGTGACCAGCAGCGGCGCCCACAGGTTCGGCAGGATCTCCTTGAAGTAGATCCGGCGGCGCGAGGCGCCGAGCAGGACGGATGCGTCGACGAACTCACGCTCGCGCACCGACAGGACCTGGCCGCGGATGATGCGCGCGATGCCGGGCCAGCCGAAGAGCGCCAGCACGAAGACGACGTAGGCGCCGTTGGGCAACGGATCGGACCGGTCGCCGGGGAGGATGTCGGCCATCAGCTGGATGCCCATCGCGGAGAGCGCCAGCAGCATCAGCGTGGAGGGGAACGACAGCGTGAGGTCGATGGACCGACCGATGAGCGCGTCGACCCAGCCGCCGCTGAAGCCGGCGATGATGCCGAGCACCGCGCCGACGATGATGGCGATCAGGGTGGCCGACAGGGCGATCGCCAGCGAGAAGGTCAGGCCGTACCAGACCCGCGACAGCACGTCGCGACCCGTCTGCGGCTCGACGCCGAGCGGGTGCGACCAGCTGATCCCGCCGAGCTTTCCGATCGGCAGGCCACCGGTGTTGGGGTCGGTCAGGTCCTGGTGGAACGACGTCGGGTCCAGCACGCCGAACTTGACCAGGAACGGCGCGGCGACCGCCGCGAGCACGTACAGGACCACCACGACGAAGGAGACCATCGACAGCTTGTCGCGGCGGAACCGCCCGACGGCGAGTCGGGTCGGGGACTGACCCTTGAGCTTGGAGAGATCACCCTGCGGCGCACCGGTGGGGTCCGGCAGCTGCTCGCTCTCCAGGTTGGAGGCAGTCGTGGTCATGGCACCTCTGTCTTCTCGGTTTGCCTGGGCGCCGGTCGGCCATCCGGATCACGGATGGCCGGGGGTCGGCGACCGAAGCGACTGTATGTGACGCCGACGCATCATCGGGTCATCTGCGTGTAACGATCTGATCTCGGCAAGGTGCAGGTGGCGTTCGCCAGAACGGGCTATGGACGCAACACCCTGCGTCCGCTGACGGCATCCGCCGCGCACCTTGCGTCGAACCCTCCTGTTCACCCCAGGACGTACGGCGTCGCGCCGGGTCGCGACGCCTCCCGGGGGGCGTAGATCACATTTCCGGACGTTACTGATCCGTTATGCGGGTTCGGCGGCCTTCGCCGGTGGCCCGTCCACGCCGGCCTCCTTGCGCTGCTCGGGGGTGATCGGCGCCGGCGCGGCGGTGAGCGGGTCGAAGCCACCCCCCGACTTCGGGAACGCGATGACGTCGCGGATCGAGTCGGTGCCCGCCAGGAGCGCGCAGATCCGGTCCATGCCGACCGCGATGCCGCCGTGGGGCGGGGCGCCGAAGGTGAAGGCGTCGAGGAGGAACCCGAACTTCTCGTGGGCCTCCTCCTCGGTGAGGCCCATGACGGCGAAGACCCGCTTCTGCACGTCCTCGCGGTGGATCCGGATCGACCCGCCACCGAGCTCGTTGCCGTTGCAGACGATGTCGTAGGCGTACGCCAGCGCCGAGCCCGGGTCGGTGTCGAAGGTGTCCAGGAACTCCGGCTTCGGGCCGGTGAAGGCGTGGTGGACCGCGGTCCACGCGCCCGCGCCCACCGCGACGTCGCCGCTCGCGACCGCGTCGGACGCCGGCTCGAACATGGGGGCGTCGACCACCCAGGTGAAGGCGAACGCGCTCTCGTCGATCAGCCCACCGCGACGGCCGATCTCCAGCCGCGCGGCGCCCAGCAGCGCCCGGCTCGGCTTGGTCGCACCAGCAGCGAAGAAGACGCAGTCACCGGGCGCGGCGCCCACGTGGGCGGCCAGGCCGGCCTTCTCCTCCTCGGAGAGGTTCTTGGCCACGGGACCACCGAGCTCGCCGTCCTCCTGGACCAGCACGTAGGCCAGCCCGCGCGCGCCGCGCTGCTTGGCCCACTCCTGCCAGGCGTCCAGCTTCTTGCGCGGCTGGCTCGCGCCGCCCGGCATCACCACGGCGCCGACGTACTCCGCCTGGAAGACGCGGAACGGCGTGTCCTTGAAGTAGTCGGTGCACTCGACGAGCTCGAGACCCATCCGGAGGTCGGGCTTGTCGGAGCCGAACCGCGCCATCGCGTCGGCGTACGTCATCCGCGGGATCGGTCGCGGGATCTCGACGTCGATCAGCCGCCACATCGCGGCGAGGACGTCCTCCATCAGCGCGATGACGTCGTCCTGGTCGACGAAGCTCATCTCGATGTCGAGCTGGGTGAACTCCGGCTGGCGGTCGGCGCGGAAGTCCTCGTCGCGGTAGCAGCGCGCGATCTGGAAGTAGCGCTCCATGCCGGCGACCATCAGCAGCTGCTTGAAGAGCTGCGGGCTCTGCGGAAGGGCGTACCAGCTGCCGGGCTGCAGGCGGGCCGGCACCAGGAAGTCGCGCGCGCCTTCGGGCGTGCTGCGCGTGAGGGTCGGCGTCTCGATCTCGACGAAGGCGTGGGCGTCGAGGACGTCGCGGGCGGCCTTGTTGATCTTGCTGCGCAGCCGGAGCGCGTGGTTGGGCCCGGAGCGGCGCAGGTCCAGGTAGCGGTGCTTGAGCCGGGCCTCCTCCCCCACGTCGACGTGGTCGCTGATCGGGAACGGCAGCGGGGCCGCGGCGCTGAGCACCTCGACGTCGCTCGCGACGACCTCGATGGCGCCGGTCGCGAGGTTGGGGTTCTCGTTGCCGTCCTTGCGGGCCGTCACCTCGCCGGTGATCTTGAGGCAGTACTCCGCGCGGAGCTGGTGCGCGACCTCCTCGTCCCGGATGACGACCTGGACCACGCCGCTCGCCTCGCGGAGGTCGATGAACGCCACTCCGCCGTGATCGCGTCGGTTGGCCACCCACCCGGCGAGGGTCACGGTCTGGCCGACGTCCTCGGCGCGCAGGGCGCCGGCGTCATGGGTGCGGATCACGGTGTTGTCTCCTCGTTGCTGATCACCTGCGGTCGCAGGTCTTCTTCGGGTGGGGCCCAGGTCGCCGGGTCTGCGGCGACCTGCTCCCCCGATCGGATGTCCTTGACCTCGTGGCCCCCGTCGGCGTTGCTGAACCAGACGTAGGGGATGCCGCGGCGCTCGGCGTCGCGGATCTGCTTGCCGAACTTCTGCGCGGCGGGCGCGACCTCGCAGGGGATGTCGCGGGCGCGCAGGGCGGTGGCGATGACGTCGCTCTGCGTGCGGGACTCCTCGTTGGTGACGGCGACGAGGACGGCGCTCGGCACCGGGCGGCTGCCCGCCAGGACACCGTCGGCCAGCAGGGGGATCAGGGTGCGCGAGACGCCGAACGAGACCCCGACCCCGGGGTACGTCGTACGCCCGTCGGTCGCGAGCGCGTCGTAGCGCCCGCCGCCCCCCACGGACTTGAGCCGCTCGTAGCCGGCCATGAAGATCTCGACGACCGTGCCCGTGTAGTAGTCGAGACCGCGGGCGATCCGCAGGTTGGCCTCGACCGTCACGTGGCGGTGCTCGCCGGCGGCGCAGCCCTCGACGACGGCGGCGAGCTCGGCCAGTCCCTCGTCGAGGAGCTCGTCCTCGACGCCCAGGGCGCGGACCCGCTCCACGAACGACGTGTCAGGGACCCGGATGGTCGCCAGCTCCAGGCAGCGCTGCGCCTGCTCGGGCGTGGCACCGGCGTCGCTGACCAGCAGCTCGGCGACCCGCTCGGCGGGCAGCTTGTCGAGCTTGTCGATCGTGCGGATCGCCGCGGTCACGTCGGGCAGGCCGAGCCCGCGGTAGAAGCCCTGGATCAGCTTGCGGTTGTTGAACTGGAAGCTCACGGGCGGGATCGGCAGCGCGTCGAGCGCGTCCACCATCACCCGCATCACCTCGATGTCGTGGTGGAACGAGAGCCGGTCGCGGCCCACGATGTCCACGTCGGCCTGGGTGAACTGCCGGTAGCGACCCTCCTGCGGACGCTCGCCGCGCCACGCCGGCTGGATCTGGAAGCGCCGGAACGGGAACTCGAGGTGGCCGGCGTGCTCGAGCACGTAGCGGGCGAACGGCACCGTGAGGTCGAAGTGCAGGCCGACCCCGGCGTCCTCGTCGGCGGCGGCGTGCAGCCGGCGCAGGACGTAGATCTCCTTGTCGACCTCACCGCCCTTGGCCAGCCGGTCGAGCGGCTCGACGACCCGGGTCTCGATGTTGGCGAACCCGTGCAGCTCGAAGGTGTGGGCCAGCGACGCGATCACCTCACGCTCGACGACGCGGGCGGCGGGCAGCAGCTCGGGGAACCCGCTCAGCGGGGCAATCTTGGCCATGTCAGAGGTCCTGGAGGTACGGGTTGGTGGCGCGCTCGCGGCCGATCGAGGTCTGCTCCCCGTGACCGGGGAGGACGACGACGTCGTCGGCCAGCGGCAGCACCTTGGCGGCGAGGCTGCGCAGCATCGTCGGATGGTCCCCGCCGGGCAGGTCGGTGCGCCCGATCGACCCCGCGAAGAGCAGGTCGCCGGAGAACATGACCTCGGAGATGTCGTCGCCGTCGTACGGCGTCCGGAAGGTCACCGAGCCGGCGGTGTGGCCGGGCGTGTGGTCGGTGACGAAGCGCAGCCCCGCCAGCTCGAGCTCCTGCAGGTCCGCGAGCTCGCGGACGTCGTCCGGCTCGGCGAACTCGTAGTTGCCGCCCAGCAGCATCTGCGCGGTCTCGGGCGACAACCCGGCCACGGGGTTCGCGAGAAGGTGCCGGTCGGCAGGGTGGATCCACGCGGTCGCGTCGTACGTCCCGGCGACGGGCGCGACGCACCACATGTGGTCGACGTGACCGTGGGTGACGAGCACCGCGACGGGCTTCAGGCGGTGCTCGCGGACCACCTCGGCGACACCCTCCGCGGCGTCCTTGCCGGGGTCGATGATGACGCACTCCGTCCCGGGTCCGGTCGCGGCGACGTAGCAGTTGGTGCCCCATGGACCCGCGGGGAAGCCGGCGATCAACACCCCGGCACACTATCGAGCCGACGGGGCCCGCGTCGCACCGGTGGTGGCCCATGAGGTGGCTGGGCACGCCGACGCACCCGCGCTGATGACTAGCATGGTGCCGGGCGTCCCCGACGGGACAGCGCCGTGGCAGCCGATACGCATCGAGTGGAGTGCACCTGTGACGAGTCATCAGTGGGGTCGAGTCGACGACGACGGAACCGTCTACGTGAAGACCGCCGACGGCGAGCGCTCCGTGGGTCAGTACCCCGAGGGGTCCCCCGAGGAGGCGCTGAAGTTCTTCACCGAGAGGTACGCCGCGCTCGCGTTCGAGGTCGAGCTGCTCGAGAAGCGGGTCACCAGCGGTCTGATGTCGCCCGAGGAGGCGACGTCCTCGGTGCGGACCGTGACCGAGCAGGTCACGTCCGCCAACGCCGTCGGCGACCTGGCCTCGCTGGCCGGGCGGCTCCAGGCCCTGGAGCCTGTGCTCGAGCAGCAGCGCGAGGCCCGC
Source organism: Nocardioides conyzicola (assembly GCF_039543825.1). Lineage (NCBI taxonomy): Bacteria > Bacillati > Actinomycetota > Actinomycetes > Propionibacteriales > Nocardioidaceae > Nocardioides > Nocardioides conyzicola. The sequence continues at coordinate 96,794 of NZ_BAABKM010000003.1, forward strand.
AAGGTCGAGCGCGCGCAGCGCGCGTCGGAGGCCAAGGACGGCAAGGAGAAGATCGTCGCCGAGGCCGAGAAGCTCGCCGAGGGCTCCGACTGGCGCAACGGCGCCAACCGGATGCGGGAGCTGCTCGACGAGTGGAAGGCGCTGCCCCGCATCGACCGGTCGTCCGACGACGCACTGTGGCGCCGCTTCTCGACCGCGCGCACGGCGTACACCCGGCGCCGCAAGGCGCACTTCTCCGAGCAGCACGAGAAGCGCGACGCGGCACGTGCGGTGAAGGAGAGGCTGGCCACCGAGGCCGAGAGCCTCGCGACGTCCACCGACTGGGGCGGCACCGCTGGCCGCTACCGCGACCTGATGCGCGAGTGGAAGGCCGCCGGCCCGGCCCCGCGGGACGTCGACGAGGCGCTCTGGAAGCGCTTCCGGGGCGCCCAGGACACCTTCTTCGGCGCCCGCGACGCGGCCGCCGCCGAGCAGGACGTCGAGTTCGCCGCCAACGCCGAGGTCAAGGAGGCCCTGCTCGTCGAGGCCGAGAAGCTGGTGCCCGTCACCGACCTCGACGCCGCCAAGCGCGCCTTCCGCGACATCGCCGACCGGTGGGACGCCGCCGGCAAGGTGCCGCGGGATCGGATGAAGGACCTCGAGGCGCGGATCCGCAGGATCGAGACCGAGATCCGCGGCGTCGAGGACGAGCAGTGGAAGCGCTCGGACCCCGAGAAGTCCGCTCGCGCCGACGACATGGTGAGCAAGCTCGAGGCCGCCATCGCCAAGGTCGAGGCCGACCTCGAGAAGGCCCGGGCCGCGGGCAACGAGAAGAAGATCAAGGACCTCGAGGACAACCTCGCCTCCCGCCAGCTCTTCCTCGAGACCGCCAAGCGCGCCAGCGCCGACTACTCGGGCTGACGCTCCGTAGCGCTACTGCGTGACGCGGTAGGCGTCGAAGACGCCGGGCACGGATCGCACGGCCTTGAGGACCGTGTCGAGGTGCTTGGCCTCGGCCATCTCGAAGGTGAACCGGCTCTTCGCGACCCGGTCCCGCGAGGTGGAGAGGTTGGCGCTGAGGATGTCGACGTGCGCGTCGGAGAGCGCCATCGTGATGTCGGAGAGCAGCCGGGCCCGGTCGAGGGCCTCGACCTGGATGTTGACCAGGAAGCTGGACTGCCCGGTCGGCGCCCACTCGACGTCGAGCAGACGCTCGGGCTGGGACTGCAGGCTGGCGGCGTTGGTGCAGCTCTGCCGGTGCACCGAGACTCCCCCGCCCTTCGTGACGAAGCCGAGGATGGGGTCCGGCGGCACCGGCGTACAACACTTCGCGAGCTTGACCCAGACGTCGGGCGCACCCTTGACGATGACCCCGGAGTCACCGCCCGGCTGGACCTTGGCCCGCCCGCGCCGACCCGTGATCGTGACGCCTTCGGCGAGGTCCTCGGCCGCGCCGCCGTCACCGCCGTGCAGGTCGATGACCCGGCGTACGACAGCCTGGGCACTGAGGTTGCCCTCCCCGACCGACGCGTAGAGCGCCGACACGTCGGCGAGCTTGAAGTGCACGGCCGCGAGCATCAGCGACTCGTGGGACATCAGCCGCTTGAGCGGCAGCCCCTCCTTGCGCATCAGCTTGGCGATCTGCTCCTTGCCCTGGTCGATCGCCTCCTCGCGCCGCTCCTTGGTGAACCACTGGCGGATCTTGGAGCGGGCGCGCGGGGACTTCACGAACCCGAGCCAGTCGCGCGACGGGCCGGCGGTCGGTGACTTGGAGGTGAAGACCTCGACGACGTCGCCGTTCTCGAGGGCGGACTCGAGCGGCACCAGCCGGCCGTTGACCCGGGCCCCGATGGTGTGGTGGCCGACCTCGGTGTGGACGGCGTACGCGAAGTCGACCGGGGTCGCCGCGGTGGGCAGCGCGATCACGTCCCCGCGCGGGGTGAACACGTAGACCTCGGCGCGGTTGATCTCGAAGCGCAGCGACTCCAGGAACTCGCCCGGGTCCTCGACCTCGTTCTGCCAGTCGAGGAGCTGACGCACCCAGGTCATGTCGTCGACGTCGCCCGGCCGGTCGGTGTCGACGCCGTTGCGGCCGTCCTCCTTGTACTTCCAGTGCGCCGCGACGCCGTACTCCGCCCGGCGGTGCATCGCGAAGGTCCGGATCTGCAGCTCGACCGGCTTGCCCTGCGGGCCGATGACGGTCGTGTGCAGCGACTGGTACATGTTGAACTTCGGCATCGCGACGTAGTCCTTGAACCGCCCGAGCACCGGGTTCCAGCGCGAGTGGAGCACGCCGAGCACCGTGTAGCAGTCGCGGTCGTCCTCGACGAGGACGCGGATGCCGACCAGGTCGTAGATGTCGGAGAACTCCCGGCCGCCGACGATCATCTTCTGGTAGATCGAGTAGTAGTGCTTGGGTCGCCCGGTGACGGTGCACTTGACCTTGGCCTCACGCAGGTCGGCGTCGACCTGGTTGATCACCTCGGCGAGGAACTGGTCGCGCGACGGCGCCCGCTCGGCGACCATCCGCACGATCTCGTCGTAGATCTTGGGGTGCAGGGTCGCGAACGCGAGGTCCTCGAGCTCCCACTTGATGGTGTTCATGCCGAGCCGGTGGGCCAGCGGGGCATAGATGTCGAGGGTCTCGCGGGCGACCCGCTCCTGGGTCTCCTGCCGGACGTAGCGCAGCGTGCGCATGTTGTGCAGGCGGTCGGCGAGCTTGATGACGAGGACCCGGATGTCGCGCGACATCGCGACGATCATCTTGCGGATGGTCTCGGCCTGCGCGGAGTCGCCGTACTTGACCTTGTCGAGCTTGGTCACGCCGTCGACCAGCCGCGCGACCTCGTCGCCGAAGTCCTGCCGCACCTGCTCGAGCGTGTACGGCGTGTCCTCGACCGTGTCGTGGAGCAGCGCGGCGGCGAGCGTCGACTCGGTCATCCCGATGTCGGCGAGGATCGTCGTCACCGCGAGCGGGTGCGTGATGTAGGGGTCACCGGACTTGCGGGTCTGGGTGCCGTGCATCTTCTCGGCGGTCAGGTAGGCCCGCTCCAGCAGGGCCAGGTCGGCCTTCGGGTGGTTGGCGCGCACCGAGCGGAAGAGCGGCTCCAGCACCGGGTTGGCCGACTGGCCGCGGGTGCCCATCCGGGCGAGCCGCGCGCGCATGCTGCGGGTGGAGGGACCGGGTTCGGACGCGCGGCGCGGACCGGCCTGGACCGGCGGGGCCGTGCTTTCCTCCGTCACTCCTGCAGTCTAGGGCGTGACGCCAGCGCGTCAGACGGTCAGGAGAGTCGTGAGCGGGACGTCGCCCAGCGCGTCGCGTCCCGACAGGAAGCCGAGCTCCATCAGCATCGCGATCCCGTGCACCGTCGCGCCGCACTGGCCGACCAGGTCGACGGTGGCCCGGGCGGTGCCGCCGGTGGCCAGCACGTCGTCGACGAGCAGCACCCGGTCCCCCGGCTGCAGGGCGTCCTGGTGCACCTCGAGGGTGGCCTCGCCGTACTCCAGCGAGTAGGAGACGGCGTACGTCGCGCGCGGCAGCTTGCCCGCCTTGCGGACCGGCACGAAGCCGACGCCCAGGGCCAGCGCCACCGGGGCGCCGAGGATGAAGCCCCGCGACTCCATGCCGAGCACCTTGTCGACGACCGGGCGGCCGTCGGCGTCGCGTCCCGGCGCCGCCAGCGCGCCGATGACCGCGGTCAGCGCGGAGTGGTCGGCGAGCAGCGGGGTGATGTCCTTGAAGAGGATCCCGGGCTCGGGGAAGTCGGGGACGTCCGCGATCAGCGCGAGCGCCGCGTCCAGCCCCGGCTCAGTCATCTCCGGGACCCGTCACTTCTTGTCGCGCTTGGACTTCGGCTGCCGGCTGGGCTGCACCCGGCCGGCCGCCGGGCTCTTGCGCACCGGGCCGCGCGCCTCGGGGGCGATCCGGCCACGGCCGGCCACCTGCGGTGCGCGGTCCGTCGTCGTCGGGGCGACCGGACGCGAGACCGGAGAACCCTCCTCCAGGTCGCCCTCGGCCTCGTCGAGGGAGCCGGGCTCGGCCCCGACCGGGAGGTCGTCGGTGAAGACCGGGACGTTGGCGTAGGGGTCGATGTCGCGGGCGGCCCGCGCCTTTGCCCGCTTGTCGGCCAGCTTGACCTCGGACTCGGTCGACTTCATCTGCACGAGCACGCGCGGTGCGATGAAGACGGAGGAGAAGACACCGGCGGCCATGCCGACGAACTGCGCGAGCGCGAGGTCCTTCAGCGAGCTGGCGCCCAGCTGGACCGCGCTGACGTAGAGGATCGCGCCGATCGGGATGAGCGCGACGATCGAGGTGTTGACCGAGCGGACCAGCGTCTGGTTGACGGCCAGGTTGGCCGCCTGCGCGTAGCTCTGGCGGCCGGTGCGGAGGTTGGCGGTGTTCTCCCTGACCTTGTCGAAGACGACGACCGTGTCGTACATCGAGAAGCCGAGGATCGCGAGCAGACCCGTGACAGCCGCCGGTGTCACCGGGAAGCCGGACAGCGCGTAGACGCCGATCGTCAGCGCGATGTCGTGGAACAGCGCGATCAGCGCGGCCACCGACATCTTCCACTCGCGGAAGTAGCCCCAGATGAAGAGCACCACGAGGGTCAGGAAGATCCCCACGCCGAGCAGGGCGCGCTTCGCCACCTCCTGGCCCCAGCTCGCTCCCACGGCCGTGACAGAGATGTCCGTGGCGCCGGTGACGTCCGTGATGATGCCGCGGACCTCCTTGTCCCCGGCCGCGCTCAGGTTGGCGGTCTGGATGATCAGCCCGTCCTCGCCCGCTGTCGTGACCTGGGGCGAGGCCGTGTCGCCGACCGACGAGTCGCCGATCTGCTGGCTCAGCTCGTCTGCGGTCGCCTGGTTGGCGACGTCCGAGGACAGGTTCGTGACCTGGAACTGGGTGCCGCCGGTGAACTCGATGCCGAAGTTGAGCCCCTTGACGACGATGACCAGGATCGCGAGACCGACCAGCGTGCCGGAGATGGCGTACCAGAGGGCGCGGTGGCCGACGAAGTCGTACGACTTCCGGCCCTGGTAGAGGTCGTTGCCGAGCCGTGAGAACTTGCCCATCAGGCCTTACCTCCCGAGGCGACGCGGTCGATGCCGAGCGTGTTGGCGCTCAGACCGGACAGCTCGCCGCCACCGTTGAAGAACTTCCTACGTGCCAGGACCGTCACCAGGGGCTTGGTGAACCAGAACAGGATCGCGAGGTCGATGAAGGTCGAGAGCCCCAGCGCGAAGCCGAAGCCCTTCACGACACCGGTCGCGAACAGGTAGAGCACCGCGGCCGAGAGCAGCGAGACGACGTTGGCGGCCAGACGCGTCTTCTTGGCGCGCACCCAGCCCGTCTCCACGGCGACGCGCATCGACTTGCCCTCACGCATCTCGTCTCGGATGCGTTCGAAGAAGATTATGAAGGAGTCGGCGGTGACACCGACGCCGATGATCAGACCGGCGATGCCGGGCAGGGTGAGCGTGAAGCCGGCCGTCTTGCCCAGGAGCAGGACCATGCCGTAGGTGATGGCTGCGGCCGTCACCAGCGACGCGAGCACGACCAGGCCGAGACCCCGGTAGTAGAGGAGGCAGTAGATCAGCACGAGCGCCAGGCCGAGGGCGCCCGCGGTGAGGCCGGCGGAGAGCTGGTCACCGGCGAGCGAGGGGCCGATCTGCTCGGTCTGGGTCCCGTCCTTCTCGAACGCGATCGGCAGGGCGCCGAACTTGAGGCTGGTCGCGAGGCTGGTGGCCGTCTCCTTGTTGAAGTTGCCGGTGATCTGCGCGTTGCCGTCCGGGATGCGGCCGTCGAACTGGGGCGCGGAGATGACCTGGCCGTCGAGCACGACGGCGAACTGCTGCTCGCTGCCCGCCATCGCCTCGGAGAGGTCGGCGAAGACCTTCTTGCCGTCGCCCTTGAGCTCCAGGTTGACCTGCCACTGCGGGTTCTGCTGGCCCGGCGCCAGGGCGTCGGCGCTCTTGAGGTCCGTGCCCTCGATGGCGGCGGGCGAGAGGAGGTACTTGGTGGCCGCGTCGTCGTCGGTCCCGCAGGTGACCAGCCAGGTCGTCGGGTCGTCGACCGGGGGCGTCGTGGCGGGGCAGGTGTAGGCGGCGAAGGCGTCGATCGCCTCCTGCGGCGGGGCGGTGATGAAGGCCAGGGCCTCCTTGGCGGTCGCGCCCTTGGCGTCCGCGGGAGCGGTCGGGGTGGCCGAGGGCGACCCGCTCGGCGTGGCGGTGGCGGAGCCACTGGCGGACTCGCTGGCCGTCGCGGTCGGGCTGGCGGACTTGGACGGCGCCGCTGCGTTCTTCTTCTTGCCGTCTGCCGTGAACGCCGGGCGGTTCTTGGGCGAGGCGGTCGACGAGCTCTTCGGCTTGGCCTTGTCGGTGGCCTTGGCGGACGGCGACGGCGAGGCCGGCAGCGTCACCCCGACACCGGGCTCCGTGGTCGCGCTCGGGTCGGCGCTCGGGTCGGTCGGCGCGGTCGCCGTCGCGCACGGGCCGGGTGCCGCGCTGGTGCAGGCGACCGTGCGGAACCGGAGCTGCGCCTGACGCCGCACCGTGTCGAGCAGCGAGTTGTCCGTGTCCCCGGGGACCTCGACCACGATGTACTTGTTGCCCTGGGTGGTGACCTCGGCCTCGGTGAAGCCGCGCGCGTTGACGCGGGCGTCGATGATGTTCGCCGCTTCCTCGAGGTTCTCCTTGGTCGGGTTGTCCTTCGCCGTCAGGGTGACGCGCGTGCCGCCCTGGAGGTCCAGGCCGAGCGCGGGCTTCCAGACGCCGCCGATGGCGACGAGCCCGTAGAGCACACCGACGCCGATCAGGAAGACGGTCAACGTGCGGCCCGCGTGGGCAGCGGCGTTGCGTGCCATAGTCAGTTCTCCTCAGGGCCGTCGGCGACAGCGCCCGGCGTCTCGTTCTCGGCTTCGGCCTCGTCCACGTGCTGCTCGATCCTGGAGCCGACCGCGGCCCGCGCCACCTTGATGACGACGCCCTCCGCGATCTCGACCTTGACGTGGTCGTCCTCGATCTCCCGCACGGTGGCGAAGATCCCGGAGGACAACATCACCTCGTCCCCTACGGACAACGAGGACTGCATGCTCCTGAGTTCCTTCTGGCGACGAGATTGCGGCCGGATGATGAAGAGCCAGAAGAGCAGCACGATGCCGACGAGCGGCAAGAACTCCACGACGAAAAGACCTCTCGAGCAGAAAGCAGGGGCGTCGGAGCCATAGGTGGGCCGACCGACGGGCAAGTGTAACCAGCGACGTGCTCCGGATCACGAACCCGGGTCACCCCTCTGGGTGCGCACCGTTCACTCCCCGAAGAGGGTCCCCTCTGCCGCCAGCGGCGCGGGCGCCGGTGGGACAGTCAGGCCGAGGTGCTCCCAGGCGGCCGGCGTGGCCACCCGCCCGCGCGGCGTACGGGCCAGGAAGCCGTTGCGGACGAGGAAGGGCTCGGCCACCTCCTCGACCGTCTCGCGCTCCTCCCCCACGGCGACGGCCAGGGTCGAGATGCCCACGGGCCCGCCGCCGAAGCGCCGGCAGAGGGCATCGAGCACGGCGCGGTCGAGACGGTCGAGGCCGAGCTGGTCGACCTCGTACATCTCGAGCGCCGCGTGCGCGACCGCGAGCGTGACGACACCGTCGGCGCGCACCTGTGCGTAGTCGCGCACCCGGCGCAGCAGCCGGTTGGCGATCCGGGGGGTGCCGCGTGAGCGGGAGGCGATCTCGGCGGTGCCGTCGTCGACCACGTCGACGCCGAGCAGCGCCGCGGAGCGGTGCACGATCAGGTCGAGCTCGTGCGGCTCGTAGTACTCGAGGTGGGCGGTGAAGCCGAAGCGGTCACGGAGCGGTCCGGGCAGCAGGCCCGCCCGGGTGGTCGCGCCGACGAGCGTGAACGGCGGGATCTCCAGCGGGATCGCGGTCGCGCCCGGTCCCTTGCCGATGACGACGTCGACCCGGAAGTCCTCCATCGCCATGTAGAGCATCTCCTCGGCGGGTCGCGACATCCGGTGGATCTCGTCGACGAAGAGGACGTCGCCCTCGTTCATGCCGGACAGGATCGCGGCGAGGTCGCCGGCGTGGGTGATGGCCGGGCCGCTGGTCAGGCGCAGCGGCGTGCTCATCTCGGTCGCGATGATCATCGCGAGCGTGGTCTTGCCGAGTCCGGGCGGACCGGACAGCAGCACGTGGTCGGGCGCCCGGCCACGGCGCCGGGCAGCCTCGAGCACCAGCCCGAGCTGGTCGCGCACCCGGACCTGGCCGACCACCTCGTCGAGGGTCCGCGGCCGCAGGGCCGCCTCGACCGCACGCTCGTCGCCCTCGGCCTCGGCCGCGGTCAGCGAGCGGAAGTACGTCGTCTCGGCCTCGTCGAGGTCCTCCTCGTGGAAGGGCATCGCGTCAGGCCTTGCTCAGGGTCCGGAGAGCCGCGCGCAGCAGCGCCGCCACGTCGGGCACGTCGCCCGCCTCGGGCGCGACCGCGTCCACGGCCTTCTCGGCGTCACGGACCGGCCACCCGAGACCGACCAGGCCCTGGTGCACCTGGTCGCGCCAGGGCGCACCGCCGGTCGGCGCCGCGGCGTACCGGGCGCCGGTCGGTGCGCCGATCCGGTCCTTGAGCTCGAGGATGATCCGCTGGGCGCCCTTCTGGCCGATGCCGGGCACCCGGGTCAGCGTCTTGACGTCGTCGGAGGCGATCGCCCGGCGCAGGTCGTCGGGACTGAGCACCGCGGTGATCGCCTGGGCCACCTTGGGGCCGACCCCGGAGGCGGTCTGCACGAGCTCGAAGATCTGCTTCTCGTCGTCGTCGACGAAGCCGAACAGCGTCAGGGAGTCCTCCCGGACGACCATGCTCGTCGGGAGCGTCGCCGAGTCGCCGGTGCGCAGGGTGGCGAGCGTGCCCGGCGTACACATCAGCTCGAGACCGACGCCGCCGACCTCCAGGACGGCGCTGGACAGGGTGAGGGCGGCGACCCGCCCCCGGACGAACGCGATCATGCTCTGCTCCTTGCGACGGCTGCGTCGATGCGGGCCTGGGCACCGCCGCGCCAGATGTGGGTGATGGCGAGCGCGAGGGCGTCGGCGGCGTCGGCCGGCTTGGGCATCGCGTCCAGGCGCAGGATGCGGGTCACCATCGCCCCGACCTGGGCCTTGTCGGCCCGCCCGTTGCCCGACACCGCCGCCTTGACCTCGCTCGGCGTGTGCAGCGCGACCGGCAGGCCCCGCCGGGCGGCGCAGACCATGGCGATCCCGCTCGCCTGGGCGGTGCCCATCACCGTGCTGACGTCCGAGCGTGCGAAGACCCGCTCGATCGCGACCGCGTCGGGCTGGTACTCGTCCAGCCAGGCGTCGACGCCGCGCTCGATGGTGACCAGCCGCTGCGGCACCGGCAGGTCGGACGACGTGCGCAGCACGTTGACGTCGACCAGGGTGAGCGATCGACCGACCGTGCCCTCGACCACGCCCATGCCGCAGCGGGTCAGCCCGGGGTCGATGCCGAGCACTCGCATACCGTCAGCGCCTCTCGTCCGAACACCTGTTCGGAGGCAACGCTAACCGCGCGCCCCCTCCGTTGCCCGGACGACACGCCCGAGTCGGGCGGGCCGTCGTGCGGGTTGTCACGCCGGGTTACCGGAGGGGCGCGGGCCGTCGTGCGGGTTGTAACGCCGGGTTACTGGCTGTTCCCGGGGTGCTGCAACCCCCTGGGCAGAGCCAGTAACACGGCGTTACAGCCGAGAGTGGCACGCCCGGCGCCCCGCCCGAGCCCTCGAAGCGTCCACAGCAACGGCAGCGACCGCACTCTCCACAGCACTCGGCACCGGGACCGGCCACCGTAGGCCGGAAGGCCGACCGTGGCGGGATGCTGATGAGACTCCTCCCTCGAGTGACACCCGACGGCCTGATCACGCGGGCGGCAGCCCTCGCGGCCGGCATGGATGACAGGGACCTTCGGCGCCTGGTACGCCGGGAGGAGCTGGTGCGCCTGCGACGCGGGGTCTACGTGGACGCCGGGAGCTGGGCCGCGATGGAACCCTTCCGCGAGCGGCCGATGCTGCGCATGCGCGCGGCGGAGCTGGTCCTCCTCAGCCGCGACTACGTCTTCAGTCACGACTCGGCGGCGATCGTGCACGGCATCGGCGCACCCGATCCGAGGCGGGCCCTGGTGCACGTCACCCGCACCAAGGTGCACGGTGATGCCGATCGCGCGGGGACCAAGCACCACCTCGCGCCGTACGTCGAGCGCCAGGTGACGATCGTCGATGGCTTCCGCGTGCTCGACCTCGCCCGCACCGCCCTCGACATGGCGCGCGAGCACGGCCTCGTGGCCGGCGTCGCCTGCAGCGACGCTGCCCTGCGCCGCGGTGTCACTGCGGCACAGCTCAGGACGGCTCGCGAGCGGATGTGGTGCTGGCCCGGCAGCCGCGTCATGGATGCCGCGATCGACGTGGCGGACCCCGGAGCCGAATCGTGGCTCGAGTCGGAGGGACGCTTGATGGTCGTCGGGTTGGACATCGGGCGCCCGGAGACCCAGTTCGGCCTGACCGACGGCCACCGGACCGTCTGGTGCGACCTGCGCGTGGGACGTCACGTCTTCGAGATCGACGGGGGCGGCAAGTACACACCTGAACAAACCGCGGGCCAGGACCCTCGCGCGGTCCTGTGGAAGGAGAAGGAGCGGCAGGACTTCATCGGAGGTTTCAAGCTCGGCATCTCTCGGATCACCGCGTACGACTGCCACCAGGGCCGAGCTCAGGCCGAGCGTCGGCTGCGGCGCGACTTCGCCGACACCTGCTCGCGGTTCGGGACCGACATCACCGACCTGGCGCCGTTCGTCGTACGCCGGCGCTTGCCGTAGCCGCCAGCCCGACCTGAGCCGGCCCGGTCGGGTTCTGCGCCGCCATCGCCCGCTGTAACGCCCGGTTACTGTCTGTTGCCCCATGCTGCAACCCCTGGGGTAGAGCCAGTAACACGGCGTTACAGCCACGCCCGATCAGGGAGACCGGTCCGCAGATCAGGCGTCGGCCTCCTCGAGCTCCGCCATGATCTCGTCGGAGACGTCGAAGTTCGCGTAGATGTTCTGCACGTCGTCGAGGTCCTCGAGCACGTCGACGAGGTGCAGCACCTTGACGGCGCCCTCCTTGTCGAGGGCGACCTCCATGTCGGGGCGGAACTCGGCCTCGGCGGAGTCGTAGTCGACACCGGCCGCCTGCAGCGCCGTACGGACCCCGACGAGGTCGCTGGCGTCCGAGATGACCTCGAAGCTCTCGTCGAGGTCGTTGACGTCCTCGGCACCGTGCTCGAGGGTCGCCTCGAGCACGTCGTCCTCGGACACCTGCCGGCCCTCCTGCGTCTTGGGCACCACGACGACGCCCTTGCGGTTGAAGAGGAAGGACACCGAGCCCGGGTCCGCGAGCGAGCCGCCGTTGCGGGTCATGGCGGTGCGGACCTCCATGGCGGCGCGGTTCTTGTTGTCGGTGAGGCACTCGATCAGCAGCGCGACGCCGCCGGGGCCGTAGCCCTCGTACATGATCGTCTGGTAGTCGGCGCCGCCGGTCTCCGCACCGGAGCCGCGCTTGACGGCGCGGTCGATGTTGTCCTTGGTGACCGAGGACTTCTTCGCCTTCTGGATCGCGTCGAAGAGGGTCGGGTTGCCGGCGGGGTCACCGCCGCCCATCCGCGCGGCGACCTCGATGTTCTTGATCAGCTTGGTGAACATCTTGCCGCGCTTGGCGTCGACGACGGCCTTCTTGTGCTTGGTGGTCGCCCACTTGGAGTGGCCAGACATACGTCCCTCTTCTACTTAGCCTCGGACACCAGGTCCACGAACAGTCGGTGCACCCGGGAGTCGCCACCCACCTCGGGGTGGAACGACGTCGCCATCAGCGACCCCTGACGAACCGCAACGATCCTACCCGCGGCCTCGCCCCGCTCGACACGAGCAAGCGCCTCGACACCCGGCCCGATCGCCTCGACCCAGGGCGCCCGGATGAAGATCGCGTGCACCGGGTCGTCGAAGCCCGCGAAGACCAGGTCGCCCTCGAAGGAGTCGACCTGGCGGCCGAAGGCGTTGCGCCGGACCGTGATGTCCAGCCCGCCGAGCGTCTCCTGGTCGGCGGTCCCGTCCTCGATCCGGTCGGCCAGCATGATCATCCCGGCGCAGGTGCCGAAGGCCGGCATCCCCTCCTTGAGCCGGTGCCGGATCGGCTCGAAGAGGTCGAAGGTGCGGGCCAGCTTGGCCATCGTGGTCGACTCCCCGCCGGGGATGACGAGCCCGTCGCAGGCGTCGAGCTCCGCCGTACGCCGGACCGTGGTCGCCCGGACGCCGAGCCCGTCGAGCATCCGGACGTGCTCGCGCACGTCACCCTGGACGGCGAGGACGCCGATGGTCGAGTTCACGACAACGGAGCCTAGAGCGGTACGCCGACCTACGATCGACCGCATGCGACCAGTCCGCCCGACCCTGCTCGTCGCCGTGGCGCTCGTAGGGGCTCTGCTGGCCGGCTGCGCCGACGACTCGGCGCCTGCGGCACGGGCGACGACGGTCTCCGAGCGGACCGTCGACGGCTGGCCGACCACCACGCCGGCCGCAGCGGGGTTCGACACCACGCGGCTGAAGAAGCTCGCCCGCGAGGCGAAGCGCCTCGACAGCACCTGCTACGCGGTCGTCCGCAAGGGCCGCCTGGTCGGCGACTGGAACTGGGGTACGACGCGGCTGACCCCCCGCGAGGTCTTCTCGGTGACGAAGTCGGTCACCAGCGCGCTGGTCGGGATCGCCGTGCGCGACGGCTCGCTCTCCCTGGACGACAAGGTCGCCCGCTACGTCCCGCAGTGGCGCGGCACGGCGTCGCGGGCGGTCACCGTGCGCCACCTGCTCTCCAACGACAGCGGCCGCTTCTGGTCCGTCGAGTCGGACTACGTGACGATGTCCCGGGCCGCCGACCGCACGAAGTACGCGATCGGCCTCGACCAGCAGTACCCGCCCGGCACGGCGTGGGCCTACAACAACGCCGCCATCCAGGTCCTCGACCGGGTGATCAGCAAGGCGACCGGCATGCGGACCGCGGACTTCGCCGCCAAGCGCCTCTTCGGACCGCTCCGGATGAGGCATTCGCACCTGACGGCGGACACGAGCGGGCGGTCGACCAACACCTACTACGGCCTGCAGACCACGTGCCTCGACCTGGCCCGCTTCGCCCGGCTGTACCTCGACCAGGGCAAGGCCGACGGCAAGCGGGTCCTCCCCGCGTCGTACGTCCGCGCCTCCGTGGGCCGCTCGTCCACCGACCTCAACGCCGCCTACGGCTACCTCTGGTGGCTCAACCGGTACGGCGAGCTCCGCGGCTCCACCGACCAGGTGGATGCCGACGGCCAGCCCGTCACCCCGCACGAGGGCCGGCTGGTCCCCGGCGCCGCAGCGAACCTGTTCTCCGCGATCGGCCTCGGCGGCCAGATCGCGATGGTCGACCCGGCCACGCGCACGATCGTCGTCCGCATCGGACCCGGCCAGGCCGGGCCCGAGGGCGCCTACGGCCTGCGCAACGCCGCCCGGGCCGTCACCTGGGCGCTCGACTGACGGTGCGGACTACCAGCCGCGCTCGGCGAGCCGGTGCGGCTGCGGGATGTCCTCGACGTTGATGCCGACCATCGCCTCGCCCAGACCCCGCGAGACCTTGGCGACCATGTCGGGGTCGTCGTGGAAGGTCGTGGCCTTGACGATGGCCTCGGCCCGCTGGGCCGGGTTGCCGGCCTTGAAGATGCCGGAGCCGACGAAGACTCCCTCGGCGCCGAGCTGCATCATCATCGCCGCGTCGGCCGGGGTGGCGATGCCGCCCGCGGTGAAGAGCACCACGGGGAGCTTGCCGGCCGTCGCGACCTCCTTGACCAGGTCGTACGGCGCCTGCAGCTCCTTGGCCGCGACGTAGAGCTCGTCGTCCTCGAGCGCACCGAGACGACGGATCTGCTTGCGGATCGTGCGCATGTGGGTGACGGCGTTGGACACGTCGCCGGTGCCGGCCTCGCCCTTGGAGCGGATCATGGCCGCACCCTCGGTGATGCGCCGCAGCGCCTCGCCCAGGTTGGTCGCACCGCACACGAACGGGACCGTGTAGGCCCACTTGTCGATGTGGTTCTCGTAGTCGGCCGGGGTCAGCACCTCGGACTCGTCGATGTAGTCGACACCCAGCGACTGCAGCACCTGCGCCTCGGCGAAGTGACCGATCCGCGCCTTGGCCATCACCGGGATCGAGACGGCCTCGATGATGCCGTCGATCATGTCCGGGTCGCTCATCCGCGAGACGCCGCCCTGGGCGCGGATGTCGGCCGGGACCCGCTCGAGCGCCATCACGGCGACCGCGCCGGCGTCCTCGGCGATCTTGGCCTGCTCGGCGTTGACGACGTCCATGATCACGCCACCCTTGAGCATCTCGGCCATGCCGCGCTTGACCCGGGTGGTGCCAGTGCTTTCACTCATGTGACGAGGGTAGTGCTGCCTCCGCCAGGGCCTGCTTCCGGACCACCCACACCCGCTGGCAGACGGTCACGGTCGACGCGATCGCCAGCGCCCACAGGGCGACGTACATCAGCACGGGCAGGTCGAAGATCGCGCCCAGGCCGGTCAGCACGAGGATCGCGACCAGCCGGTCGGCCCGCTCCGCGATGCCGACCTTGACGTCGAAACCGAGGGTCTCTCCGCGGGATCGGGCGTACGACGTGACGCCGCCCATCAGCAGGCAGACCAGGCTGAGCACCAGGTAGAGACGGCTCGGCTCCTCCCACGCGAAGTAGAGCGCCAGGCCGATGAAGATCGCGCCGTCGCCGACCCGGTCGAGGGTCGAGTCCCAGAACGCCCCGAACTTGCTGACGCGCCCCGTCGTACGGGCCATGTAGCCGTCCAGGAGGTCGCTGAAGACGAAGGCGGTGATCACGAGGACGCCGGTGAGCAGCTTGCCCTGCGGGAAGAAGACCAGGGCGCCGGCGCAGACGCCGAGGGTGCCGACGAGGGTCACGGCATCGGGGCTGACGCCCAGGCGGATCAGCAGGTGGGCTACGGGTGAGATGACCTTCGTGAAGAAGGCGCGGAAACGTTCCATCATGGCGGCAGCAGGCTACCGGGCGAGCCGGGCGTACGGCGCTTTCAGACCGCCTGCGGGACGGCCTGGGGGTGGTCGAGCACCGGGCCGAAGGCCAGCTCGGCGGCCCCGATCAGCGGCGAGTCGTCGCCGAGCGCGGCGGACCGCAGGGCGGCGTCGCCGCGCGGCGACAGCAGCGTGTTGCGCTGCACGGAGTCGACGACCCGCGCCTCGGCGGCCCGCCACACCTGGGCGAGCGAGCCACCCAGCACGACGACCTCGGGGTTGAAGAGGTTGACGATCGCGCGGATCCCCACACCGCACCAGTCGGCCACGTCGTTGACGGCCTCCGCGGCACGGGGCTCCCCCGCCCGGGCCGCTGCGATCACCTCGGCGACCGCCTCCGGTCCGCCGCCGGCGAGCCGGCCGGCGCGCTGGAGCAGCACGTTCTCGCCGACCTTGGTCTCCCAGCAGCCGACCGCGCCACAACGGCAGTCCGGCCCGGTGCCGTCGACCTGCATGTGGCCGACCTCGCCGGCGTACCCGCTGGCACCGGTCAGGGGGCGCCCACCGACCAGGAAGCCGCCGCCGATGCCGACGCTGGCGCTCAGGTAGGCCACGTCGGAGAAGCCGACCGCGGCGCCTCGGACGTGCTCGGCCAGGACGCCCAGGTTGGCGTCGTTGCCGGTCGAGACCGGCCGGTCGAGCCGCGTGGACAGGAGCTCGGTGAACGGCTCCTCCACCCAGCCCAGGTTGGGTGCGAACCGCACCATGCCGTCCTCGGCGCGCACGGCGCCGGGCACGGCGACCCCGACCCCGAGGCAGCGCAGGTGGCCGCTCGAGGCGGCGAGGGTCTCCTCGATCATCTGCGCGACCGACTCGACCACGTGGGCCACGTCGTGCTCGCCGCGCTGGTGGCCCCGGGTGCGACGGTCCAGGACCTCGCCCCCGAGGCCCACCAGCGCGACGGCGATCCGGTCGACACCCACGTCGACCGCGACCACGACGTTGTCCTCGCTCGGGACCACGAGGTGCGAGGGTCGCCCGCGTCCACCCACCACCGCCGTCTGCTCGGTGACCAGGCCGAGCGACTGCAGCTCACCGGTCAGCGCGCCGATCGTGCTGCGGTTGAGCCCGAGCTGCTTCGTGAGCACCGCTCGGGTGGTCGGTCCGAGCGTGTGCACCGTCTGGAGGATGGCGCGCAGGTTCGCGCGCCGCAGCTCCTCGGTGCCGACGCCGGTGGGGGTGGGCACGTGCTACTCCCGTCAGATTCGTCCGCTGGCTGCGGCCTTGCGACGGCTGATCGCGTCGACGCTGGCCGCCACGAGCAGCACCAGACCGGTGACGATGTACTTCCGGCTGTCGGGCTGGTTCATCAGGCCCATGCCGTTGGCGATCGTCGCCACGACGGTGCCACCGATGATGGCGTCGACGACGCGACCCTTGCCTCCGAAGAGGCTGGTGCCACCGATGACCGCCGCGCCGACGGCGTACAGCAGCGTCTGGTTGCCACCGGTGACGTTGTTGACGCCACCGCTGTAGCTCGCCAGCATCAGGCCGCCGATCGCCGCGACCGTGGAGCACATCATGAAGCAGCTCAGCTGGACCAGCTTCACGTTGATGCCCGCGCGGCGCGCCGCCTCGGCGTTGCCACCGACGGCGTAGACGTGGCTGCCCCACCGGGTGCGGCTCAGCAGCACGGTGAGCACGACGGCGAGGCCGATGATGATGACCAGCGAGATCGGCACGCCCTTGATCGACTTGATGTTCGCGTTCGGGCTGCGCTCGATCGAGAGGTAGAAGACGACCAGGAACGTCAGCACGGCGAGGCCACCCGACTTCATGGCCCAGAGCAGGTTCGGCTCGCTGGTCAGCCCGTTGCGACGCCGGCGCCGGTTGCTCACGAACGTCAGCCCGGCGTAGGCCCCCACGAGGACGACCGCGACGACCCAGCCGAGCCAGACCGGGAGGTTGTCGCTGTTGAGCTTCGCGATGAACTCACCGGAGTCGATCGACCCCTTCTCGCCGATGATCGACAGCACCACGCCCTGCAGGGCGAGGAACAACGCGAGCGTGACGACGAACGACGGGATGCCGAGCCTGGCGACCAGCGTCCCGATGCAGAAGCCGATCGCGGTCCCGGTCAGCAGACCGACCACGATGGCCGCAGCGACCGGCCAGTCGTGGGAGGTGAGGAGCAGCGAGGTCACGGCCGCGGCCGTGCCGGCGGTGTAGCCCGCCGCGAGGTCGATCTCGCCGAGGAGCAGCACGAAGACGAGCCCCATCGCGATGATCGTGACGCCGGCCGACTGCTGGATCAGGTTGCCGAAGTTGAACGCCTTGGTGAAGGTCTCCGGCCGGAGGATGGAGAAGGCCACGACGAGCACGACCAGCCCGAGGACGGCCGGCATCGAGCCGACGTCGCCCCCTCGGAGCTTGGCGATGTAGTCGCCGACGATGCTGCCGACGGTGTCTCGGCCGTGCGCGTCCTGGGTCTCTTCGGTGACGGCGCTCATGCCGCATCTCCCTCGTTCAGCTTGCCGGTCGTGATCGCCGTGATGATCCGCTCCCGGCTGGTGTCGACGACGTCCACCTGGGCGACCATCTGGCCGAGGTAGAGGACCGCGATGTCGTCGGCCACCTCGAAGACGTCGTTGAGGTTGTGGCTGATCAGCACGACTCCGAGACCGCGCTCCGCGAGCCGGCGCACCAGCAGGAGGACCTGCTCGGTCTGCGCGACGCCGAGAGCGGCGGTGGGCTCGTCGAGGATGACGACCTTCGAGTTCCAGAGGACGGCGCGCGCGATGGCGACCGTCTGGCGCTGGCCACCGGACAGGGAGGCGACGTGCGTGCGCACGGACTTCAGCGTGCGCACGGACAGGCCATCGAGCGTCTCGCGAGCGCGAGCCTCCATGCTGTCCTCGTCGATCAGGCCGTTCTTGGTGACCTCGCGGCCGAGGAACATGTTGTGGACCACGTCCAGGTTGTCGCACAGCGCGAGGTCCTGGTAGACGACCTCGATGCCCAGGGCGTTCGAGTCCCGTGGGCTCTTCACGTGGACGGCGTTGCCCTCGAACGTGTAGTCGCCCTCGTCGAACGGGTAGATGCCGGCAATTCCCTTGATCAGCGTGCTCTTGCCGGCGCCGTTGTCGCCGACCAAGGCCGTCACGCGACCGGGTCGTACCGTCAGGTCGACACCGCGCAGCACGTGCACGGCACCGAAGCTCTTCTCAACGCCGCGCAGTTCCAGCAGCGGCTCTCCACTCGACATTACTCACCCTCCCAGGGGTTCTGATCGTGAAGCGGGGGCCCGCCCAGTCGGACGGGCCCCCGCATTTCAAGCTGTCAGATGACCGCTAAGCGGTCACGCGACTCCGTACTTCTTGCAGAGGTCCGCGATGCCCTTGCAGATGTCGGCGGCCGTGGCCTGACCGGCCGCGACCACGTCCTTGACGGTGTCGGCGGTGATCCACACGGGGGTGGCGAGCACCGACGGCACGTCCTTGCCGAGCTTCGAGTCGTTGACCGAGCCGGTCGCGATCGAGGACGGGTCATCGCCCTTGATGATCGCGATCGCCAGGTCGGCGGCAGCCTTCGCCTCGACGGAGGTGTCCTTGAAGACGGTGCCGGCCTGGTAGCCCTGCAGCACGTTGGCGAGGCCCTCGGACGTGGCGTCCTGACCGGTCACCAGGATCTTGCCCTCGACGCCAGCAGCCTTCTCGCGAGCGAGGACGCCGCCGGCCATGCCGTCGTTCGCCGTGATGAGACCGACGAGGTCGGGGTGAGCAGCGTAGAACTGGTCGAAGACCTTGCCCGCGGTGTCCGGGTCCCAGTCACCGGTCTGGTCGCCGACGACGGTGTAGCTGCCGTCGTCCTTGATGACCTGCTCGTAGCCCTGCTTGAAGAGCGTCGCGTTGTTGTCGGTCGCGGCGCCGTTGATGAAGGCGATGTTGCCCTTGTCCTTGCCCGCGGCCTTGAGGGCGTC
Organism: Nocardioides conyzicola; assembly: GCF_039543825.1. Lineage (NCBI taxonomy): Bacteria > Bacillati > Actinomycetota > Actinomycetes > Propionibacteriales > Nocardioidaceae > Nocardioides > Nocardioides conyzicola. The sequence goes on from NZ_BAABKM010000003.1 coordinate 115,825, forward strand.
GATCAGGCCCTGGCCCTGCAGCGCGCCGACCTTCACGTTGTCGAAGGACACGTAGTAGTCCGCGCCGCCGCCCAGCGTGAGCCGGTCGTAGTCGATGACCGCGATGCCCGCGTTCTTGGCCTTGTCGATGCACGCCTTGCCCGAGTCAGGGTCGAGATCGGTCTCGATGAGGACCTTGACGCCCTCGGTGATCATCTGGTCGCAGAGCTGACCGAACGTGTCGGGCGAGCCCTCGGCGTTCTGGATGTCCGACTCGAGGCCAGCAGCCTTGAAGGCCGCCTCGAGGTTCGGTCGGTCCTGGGTCTCCCAGCGGACCGAGGACTTCGAGTCGGGCAGGATCACCCCGACCTTGCCCGTCGCCTTGCCGCCGCCGCCGGAGCCCCCGCCATCGGAGCCGCCGTCGCTGTCGCTGCTGCCACACGCGGCGAGCCCGCCGAACGCGAGCACCCCCACTGCGGCGAGGGACGCGATACGCGCACCCTTGTTCCTGACCATTTCCTCGACCTCCATGGTTCGGATCAGCCGTGACCGTCGTCATGTGATCGCAGTCACGGCTTAAGTTGTCCGGCACAACATACTGACGGAGCCCAGGCTGGGCAAGCACCTGCTCGGTCCTTGTTTTGTTGCACGTTCAAACCAAGTGCGTCCCCGCCTGAGCGTGATCGAATCGTGATCTCCGCCGGGTGTGGCGGACCCGCTCCACGACGTCCGCCGGGAGGCTCCGACACCGGCCCGACTCGGTGCCGACACGCCGACGACATCGACGCGCTCGTACCAGGGGGTGCACTGTGACCCCGATCACCGGGTATGTTGTCGGCGGCAACATACCCGCCGCGCTCCCCCGAGCCGACGGGCCGATGATCTCGACTTTGTTGGATGACCAAACGAAATCGCGCTGGAGGCCGGAAACCCATGACCACACCCACGAACGACAGCTATGCCCCCACCCGTGAGGACCGGTTCTCCTTCGGTCTCTGGACCGTGGGCTGGCAGGGCGTCGACGTCTTCGGCGGCGCGGTGCGCCCGGAGCTGGCCCCGGCCGAGGCGATCCACCGCCTCAGCGACCTGGGCGCCTACGGCGTCACCTTCCACGACAACGACGTCTTCCCCTTCGACGCCGACGCGGCGACCAAGGAGAAGCACCTCGCGCCCTTCCGCAAGGCGCTGGAGGAGACCGGTCTGGTCGTCCCGATGGTGACCACCAACCTCTTCTCGCACCCCGTCTTCCGCGACGGCGGCTTCACCAACAACGACCGCGACGTACGCCGGTTCGCGATCCGCAAGGCGGCCGACCAGGTCGACCTGGCCGCCGAGCTCGGCGCCTCGCTGTTCGTGGCCTGGGGCGGCCGCGAGGGCGCGGAGTCCGGAGCCGCCAAGGACGTCAAGACGGCGCTGGACCGCTACGCGGAGGCGTTCAACACCCTCGGCGCCTACGTGCTCGAGCAGGGCTACGACATCCGCTTCGCGATCGAGCCCAAGCCCAACGAGCCGCGCGGCGACATCCTGCTCCCGACGATCGGCCACGCCCTGGCCTTCATCAACGAGCTGGACCACCCCGAGCTCGTCGGCCTCAACCCGGAGACCGGGCACGAGGAGATGGCCTCGCTCAACTACGCGCACGGGCTGGCGCAGGCGCTCTGGCACGGCAAGCTCTTCCACATCGACCTCAACGGCCAGACCGGCCCGCGCTACGACCAGGACCTGCGCTTCGGTGCCGGCAACGCGCGCGGCGCCTTCTGGACCGTCGACATCGTCGAGCACGGTGGCTACGAGGGCCCCCGCCACTTCGACTACAAGCCCCCGCGCACCGAGGACCTGGACGGCGTGTGGGCCTCGGCTCGCGGCTGCATGCGCAACTACCTGATCCTCCGCGACAAGGTCCGCGCCTTCCGGGCCGACCCCGAGGTGCAGCAGGCGCTCAAGGACGCGCGGGTCGACCAGCTCGGCGTGCCGAGCCTCGCGTCCGGCGAGACCGTGGCCGACCTGCGGGCCGAGTCCTTCGACCCCGACGAGGCCGCCCAGCGCGGCATGGCGTTCGAGCACCTCGACCAGCTGGCGCTCGAGCACCTGTACGGGGTGCGCGGCTGACGCACGACTGACATACACCTGCGCCCTCGCCCGCGACCGACGTCGCGAGCGGGGGCGTAGTGTCGTGGCACGGCGGCCGGTCAGGCTTCCCCCTCAGAGAGATCGCGCATGAGCGACAAGTCACCGCGCCAGGGCATGACCAAGAAGAACAGCAAGTCCATCAAGGAGAAGCGGGCCGACAAGCGCGGCAAGGGGTCGTCCATGATCGACGACCCCATCGCTCCGACGAAGAAGAAGTGACGCTCCTGTCGCTGGGGGTCGTGGGGTCGTCGGCGAAGGAGAACGAGTTCCGCCTGCCGATCCACCCCGAGCACCTCCCGCTCCTCGAGGCCGACCTCCGCCAGCAGATCACCCTCGAGCACGGGTACGGCGAGCGCTTCGGCGCCACCGACGGGTCGCTCGCGCCGTACGTCGCGGGGTTCGCCTCGCGCGACGAGATCCTGGCGAGCTCCGACGTCGTGCTGCTGCCCAAGCCGCAGCACTCGGACATCGCCGCGCTCGGGCCCGGTCAGGTCCTGTGGGGCTGGCCGCACTGCGTCCAGGACACCGAGCTCACGCAGATGGCGATCGACCAGCAGCTGACGCTGATCGCGTTCGAGGCGATGAACCACTGGACCGTCGACGGTGCCGTCGGCCTGCACGTCTTCCACAAGAACAACGAGCTCGCCGGCTACTGCTCGGTGATCCAGGCGATGGAGCTGGCCGGGATCACGGGCGACTACGGCAAGCGGCTGACCGCGATCGTCATCGGCTTCGGTGCGACGGCACGCGGGGCGGTGACCGCACTCAACGCCCACGGCGTGCACGAGGTCGCGGTGCTCACCAACCGCCAGGTGGCGGCCGTGGGCTCGCCGATCCACTCGGTGCGGATCCGGCAGTTCGACCACGTGCCCGACGGGGTGAACCTGAGCCACGTGATCACCGAGCGCGGGCGCGAGCCGCTGGCGGCGTACCTCGCCGAGAACGACATCATCGTCAACTGCACCCTCCAGGACACCGCGGCGCCGCTGACCTACCTGAGCAACGAGGACGTCAAGCTCTTCCGTCCGGGCAGCGTCATCGTCGACGTCTCGTGCGACCTGGGGATGGGCTTCGAGTGGGCGCGGCCGACCGGCTTCGACGACCCGACCTTCATGGTCGGGGACCACGTCCTCTACTACGCGGTCGACCACAGCCCGTCGTACCTCTGGAACTCGGCGACCTGGGACAACAGCACCGCGCTGATCCCGTTCATCCGGCCGGTCCTCGAGGGCGGGGCTGCGTGGGACGCGGACGAGACGCTGAGCCACGCCATCGAGATCCGGGAGGGCCGGGTGCAGAACCCGAGCATCCTGGACTTCCAGGGCCGGTCGGCGGAGCCGCCGTACGCGCTGGTCTGAGCCTGTCGGCGATTCGTGCGCGCGGGGGCCGATCGCTGTGGATACTGAGCCCACCCGACAGCAGGAGGCACACACCGTGCAGCGCGACACGGAGGACCGGAGGCTGCTGCACGCGTTGAGCCTGGCGGTGCTGGCCACCGACGAGGCCGGCATCATTGTCTTCGCCAACGACGCGGCGACCGAGATGTTCGCGCGCACCGCTGACGAGCTCGTCGGCAGCCAGGTGGTCGACCTCGTCGCCCTCGGCCCCGGTGAGGCGCCGGCGCTGCCGGCGGTCCTGCAGGGCGTGCGCTGGCACGGCGACCTGACCATCCTGCGCGCGGACGGCGCCGACCTGCTCGCCGCCGCCACGGTCAACCCGATCAGCGCCGCCGACGGATCCGTCGTCGGCGCCATCGCCGCGCTCGAGGACATGACCGAGGTACGCCGTACGCAGGCCGAGGCGACGGAGAGCGAGGTGCGCCTGCGGCTGGCCCACGCGGCCGCCGAGCTCGGCACGTGGCACTGGAACGCCCTGGACGGCACGAACGTCTGGGACGAGCAGATGCACCGCATCTACGGCCTGGAGCCCGGCAGCTTCGACGGCACCTGGGACGCGTGGGTGGGCAGCATCCACCCCGACGACCAGGAGGAGGCCATCGCGGTCGTCGTGCGCGCGATGGAGGAACGCGCCAACTACGTGCTGCGCAACCGGATCGTGCGCCCCGACGGCAGGTCGCGCTGGATCGAGGCCCACGGCAAGGTCCTCGTCGCCGCCGACGGCAGCCCCGCGGGCACCATCGGCTGCGTCCAGGACGTCACCGAGCGGATCCGGATGCAGCAGCGCCAGGAGGACGCCGCCGCCCGTGCGCTCCTGCTCCAGGAGCTCACGGCGGACTTCTCGAAGGCGCTCACGCCCGAGCAGGTCGCCGAGGTGCACCAGGCCGGGCTCGAGCGGGTGCGGGCGATCGTCGGCGCCGACCAGGCCCTGTCCGAGGCCGACGAGCAGCTGCTCGACACGCTGGCCTCGCAGCACGCGATCGCGGCCGCGCGCGCCGAGCTCTTCCGGCACACCACCGCCATCTCCGAGGAGCTCCAGTTCAGCCTGGCGGCGAGCCCGCTGCCGGAGCTGGACCGGTTCGAGGTCGCGGCCTACTACGCCCCCGGCGGCGACGACCTCGAGCACGTGGGCGGCGACTGGTACGACGTCGTCGCGACCGCATCCGGCGGCCTGGTGCTGGTGGTGGGCGACGTGATGGGCCGGGGCGTCCGCGCGGCCACCTCGATGATCCACGTCCGGGCCGGCATCCGCGGCCTGCTCACGGTCGAGACAGCACCGGCGGCGCTGCTCGAGGCCGCCGACCAGCTGATGACGCGCGACGCCCCGGAGCAGTTCGTCACGGCTGCCGCCGTGCTCATCGAGCCCGGCACGGGCACGCTGGAGCTGGCCAACGCGGGGCACATCCCCCTGGTGCTGGTCCGGCCCGACGGCACCGCGGCCGTCCTCGGGCACGGCACCGGCCTGCCCCTCGGCGTACACCCTCGAGGGCAGCGCACCAGCGAACGGGTGGACCTCCAGCCGGGCTCGGTCGTGCTGCTGGTGACCGACGGCGTCGTCGAGTCCCGCGACCACGACATCGACGAGGGCATCGCGCGGCTGGCGCGCTGCGCCGCGGAGCTCGCCGCCGGCTCGCTCGAGGACCTGGTGACCGGGGTGGCCGCGCTGGCCGACGAGCGCCTCCAGGACGACGTCACCGTGGTCGCGGCGCGCCTCAGGGCGTAGTCAGGGCCGCGCAGACCTCGTCGACCGCGGTCGGCGCACCGGCGACGTACCAGTCGACCCCGGCGGCCTCGACGTGCCTCGTGACCCCGCCAGCGCCCCGGATGATCGCGGCTCCCGGCAGCTCGTCCCACGGCGGCACGGAGTGCTGGCACACGACGTGCAGCCGCCCCTCGGCGACCGCCATCGCGTCCATCGAGCCGGAGCCCAGCATCCGCAGCGTCGCGGCCCGCGCGGCCATCCGGCCGAAGGCCGCGCCGACCTCGCCGCTGAAGTACGGCGGGTGGAGGTACGTCGTCACGCAGGACTCCGCCAGCGGGCGGTCGACGATCCGGCCGAGCGCCTCCCCGTCGACGCGGGAGGGCAGGTCCGGTCCCCCGACGAACGTCCGTCCGGTCGCGGGGTGGTGGATCGCGCCGAGCACGAGGTCGTCGCCGTCGGTGAGCGCGATCGCGGAGCACCACCAGTCGAGCCCGGCCACGAAGTTGTAGGTGCCGTCGACCGGGTCGATCACCCAGGTGCGTCCGCTGGTGCCGTCCCGGCTCGCGCCCTCCTCCCCCAGGACGCCGTCGTCGGGCCGCTCGGTCGCGAGCGTGTCGACGACGAGGCGTTCGGCCGCGTGGTCGGCGGCGGTGACGACGTCCGAGATCGACGTCTTGGTCTGAGCCTCCAGCCCAGCCGACCGCATCCGGTGCGCGAGCTCGCCGGCGTCGCGCACCAGCCGGGCGGCCAGATCGGCGTCGTCGGCGATCGTCATGCCCACGCCTCGGCCAGCAGCGACCGGGTGTCGGCGAGCAGCTGCGGCAGCGTCTTGGTGCCGCCGAGGACGGTGATGAAGTTGGCGTCGCCCGACCACCGGGGCACGACGTGCTGGTGGAGGTGCTGCGAGAGCGAGCCGCCGGCGACGCCGCCGAGGTTGAGCCCGACGTTGAACGCGTGCGGGCCGCTGACCTCGCGCAGGGTGCGCACCGCCTCCTGGGTGGTCGTCATCAGCTCGGTCACCTCGGCCGTGGTCAGGTCCTCGAGCTCGGCCACGTGCCGGTGCGGCAGCACCATCATGTGCCCGGGGTTGTAGGGGTGCAGGTTGAGGACCGCGAAGCAGGTCTCGCCCCGGTGCACGACCAGGCTCTCCTCGAGCGACTGCTCCCCCATCGCGCAGAAGGGGCAGCCCTGGTCGGCCGGCACGCTCGGCGCGACGTACGCCATCCGGTGGGGGGTCCAGAGGCGGTCGAACCCCTCGAACCCGTCGCGCTCGTGGCCCGCAGGATCGCTCATGGGCCCAACCCTAAGGTGAGGCCATGATCCGATCTGCGCGGCCCGAGGACATGGCAACCGTGGCCGACATCTGGCACCAGGCCTGGCACGTCGGGCACGCGGGCCACGTGCCCGAGGGCCTGACCGCCGCCCGCACGCTGGAGGCCTTCCACGCGCGTACGCCGTCGCGGGTGGCCGACACCCATGTCGCCGAGGTCGACGGCGTCGTGGTCGGCTTCACGATGGTCAACGGCGACGAGGTCGAGCAGGTGTTCGTCGACCCGCGCAGCCACGGCACCGGGATCGCCGCTCCCCTGCTGGCCGCCGCCGAGCAGCAGGTCGCGGCCGCCGGGCACGACGTTGCGTGGCTGGCCGTCGTCGTGGGCAACGCCCGAGCACGGGCGTTCTACGAGAAGCACGGCTGGCACGACGCGGGCGACCTGCCCTACGAGGTCAGCGCCGGGGGTACGACGTACGTCTCGCCCTGCCGTCGCTACGAGAAGGCCGTCAGTACTGCCGGAACCAGCGACCGAGGTCGGTGACCCCCGGGCAGGTGACGTCGAGGTCGCGCTGCCCCTCGACCCACTGACCGAGGACCGCCTCGCCGCCCTGGATCTGCCAGTCGTCGCCGCACCGATCCAGCGCCTCGGCCTGCGAGGTCTGCCCGGCCGCACGCCACTCCGGGAGGTCGAGGGCGAGGTCGCCGACGACGTCGCGCCACAGGGACGGCGTGGAGTAGACGCCGACCCCGTAGCCCGCGTCGGCGTACCCGCGCGTCGCGCCCTGCACGACCGCTCCGTTGGCCTCGAGGTCGCTGCTCCACTCGAAGTCGGGCACGTGCTCGACGTCGACCCAGACGACCGGGCTGTCCAGGCCGGCCGCGCGCATCGTGGCCACGTTGGCCAGCGCCTGCTGGTAGCCCGTGTTGGCCAGCGCCCCGAGGTCGGTCGTGGCGTCGAACGGCCCGCGGTCGCCGTACGACGTCACGGCCGCCCGGTCGGGCTGGCTGACGACGGCGTACGCCCCGGCCAGGAGGTGTCGCTGCCGGATCCACGCGACCTGCGAGGCCAGGCACGGGTTGGCGGTGAAGCCGGGACCGTTGGTCAGGCCGACGACGACGTACGTCGCCTCCGGTAGCGGCATCGGCAGCCCGAGCGTCCGGCGCTGCGGGATGCCCATGCCCTTCGGGCACTGCGGCCAGCTGATGTCGGCGCCGAGGACGGGGCGGTCCACGGCTGCTGGCTGCGCCGACGGCGAGGCGCTGGGCAGTGCTGCGGCCTGCTGCTCGGCCAGCTGCGCGAGCGCCTTGAGCCGCGCGGTCTCGGGATCCTCGGTCGGGGTGACGACGGCGGTCGGTCGCGGCGTCGACGGCTCCGGCGCGGGCGCGCCCGACGGGTCGCCTCCGCTCGACGAGCACGCCGTGAGCAGCGCGGCCGCAGCCACCAGGGCCGCGCCGCGCCGCACCACGACGCCGGTCAGACCTGTTCGCGTGACGCGACCGCGTCGACGACCCGCTGGATCGCCTCGGCGACGGGCACGCCGTTGTCCTGGCGGCCGTCGCGGTAGCGGAAGGAGACCGCGCCCGCAGCGACGTCGTCGGCGCCGGCGATCATCATGAACGGCACCTTCTGCAGCTGCGCGTTGCGGATCTTCTTCTGCATCCGGTCGTCGGAGTCGTCGACCTCGACCCGCAGGCCCTGCGCCTTCATCTGCTTCGCGACGTCGTGCAGGTAGTCGGAGAAGGTGTCGGCGACCGGGATCGCCTGCACCTGCACGGGCGCGAGCCAGGGCGGGAAGGCGCCGGCGTAGTGCTCGACGAGCACGCCGATGAACCGCTCGATGGAGCCGAACTTCGCCGAGTGGATCATCACCGGCTGCTGGCGGCTGCCGTCGGAGGCGACGTACTCGAGGTTGAAGCGGTCGGCCGAGGGCTGGTTGAAGTCGTACTGGATGGTCGACATCTGCCAGGTGCGGCCGATGGCGTCGCGGGCCTGCACCGAGACCTTGGGGCCGTAGTACGCCGCGCCGCCGGGGTCGGGGACCAGCTCGAGGCCGGACTCGATGCAGACGTCCTCCAGCACCTTGGTCGCGATCTCCCAGTCCTCGTCGGAGCCGATGAACTTGTCCGGCTTGGAGTCGTCACGGGTGGACAGCTCGAGGTAGAAGTCGTCGAGGCCGAAGTCGCGGAAGAGACCCAGGCAGAAGTCGAGCAGGTGCTTGATCTCGCCGGACGCCTGCTCCTTGGTCACGTAGGAGTGCGAGTCGTCCTGGGCGAAGCCGCGCACCCGGGTCAGGCCGTGGATGACGCCGGACTTCTCGTGCCGGTAGACGGACCCGAACTCGAAGAGCCGCAGCGGCAGCTCGCGGTAGGAGCGCTGCCGCGACCGGAAGATCAGGTTGTGCATCGGGCAGTTCATCGCCTTGAGGCGGTAGTCCATGCCGTCGACGTCGAGCGGCGGGAACATCCCCTCGCCGTAGTACGGCAGGTGCCCGGAGGTGTAGAACAGCCCCTCCTTGGCGATGTGCGGGGTGCCGACGTACTCGAAGCCCTCCTCGATGTGCCGCCGGCGGACGTAGTCCTCCATCTCCCGCTTGATCACGCCGCCCTTCGGGTGGAAGACGGGCAGGCCCGAGCCGATCTCGTCGGGGAAGCTGAAGAGGTCGAGGTCGCGGCCGAGCTTGCGGTGGTCGCGGCGCTCCGCCTCCTCGATCCGGTGCAGGTGCTCCTCGAGCGCCTCCTTGGACTCCCAGGCGGTGCCGTAGATGCGCTGGAGCTGCTTGTTCTTCTCGTCGCCGCGCCAGTACGCCGCCGCGCTGCGCATCAGCTTGAACGCCGGGATCCGCTTGGTGGTCGGCAGGTGCGGGCCGCGGCAGAGGTCGCTCCACGCGACCTCGCCCTTGCGGTTGACGTTGTCGTAGATGGTCAGCTCGCCGCCGCCGACCTCCACGCTCGCGCCCTCGGTGTTGTCGGCGCCCGCGCCACCCTTGAGCCCGATCAGCTCGATCTTGTACGGCTCGTCCTGCAGCTCGTTGATCGCGTCGGCATCGCTGGTGACCCGGCGCTCGAAGCGCTGGCCCTCCTTGATGATCTTGCGCATCGCCGTCTCGATCTTGGCGAGGTCCTCGGGCACGAACGGGGTCTCGACGTCGAAGTCGTAGTAGAAGCCGTTCTCGATCGGCGGGCCGATGCCGAGCTTGGCGTCCGGGAAGAGCTGCTGCACAGCCTGCGCCATCACGTGCGCGGTCGAGTGCCGCAGGATGTCGTGGCCGTCCTTGGAGTCGATCGCGACGCCCTCGACGACGTCCCCGTCCTGCAGCTCGTAGGCGAGGTCCTTCAGGTCGCCGTTGACCCGGGCAGCGATGACCGCGGTGTCGTCCGCGAACAGCTCCCACGCCTTGGTCCCCGTGGTGACCGACCGGTCCTCACGCGCGTCGGCGTGGGCGAGGACGATCTTGAGGTCGGACACGGGTGCTCCTTGGTCGGGTCGGTGCCTCGGCGTACGCCGGGACCCGTCGATCGTATCGACCGCCCCCGGTCGCTCGCGCGGCAGTTGTCGTCCCCGGTCCCGTCCCGTCAGTCCTTCTCGAGCCGGACCTTGCCGATCGACCCGATCGGCGACGCGCAGGCGTCGCCCCAGTCCGCGACCACGCCGCCGTTGCAGGCGCGGTAGCCGATCTCGTAGCCCTTGGCCGCGCCGTTGACCTTCAGGTAGCAGTCGTCCTCGCACTCGAGGCCGGTGATCGTGAAGACGCCGGCGCGGTTGGTGACGTCCGTGCCCTCGGTCTGCCAGCCGTCGTTCATGCTGCGCGCGGCGACCTTGATGCCCCGGACCGGCTTCTTCGTCTTCGCGTTGACGATGACGCCTCGGATGTACGCCGGGTTGGCCCGGATCTTGCCGAGGGCCGCGTGCGCGCCGTACGTCATGGCGTCCGCCGCACTGGGCTGCACCCACCCGTCCCCGACGTACCCGCCCTGGAAGCGCCCGGGCACCACCTGGACGTAGTACTCGTCGTCCGGCGAGGCCCCCGCGTCCAGCGCGAACTTGCCCGCGCTGTTGGTCACGTCGGTGTCCACGACCGCTCCCGGGCCACTCCCGGTGACCGTGCGCAGACGGACCGTCTGGCCGGCGACGGCGCCCGATCCCATCGAGTCGACCAGGCGGCCGGTGAGCGGGGACGCGGCCTGGGCCGGGACCTGGACGAGACCGACGGTCGTGACACACACCATCGCGGCAACCGCGGCGAGGACTCCGTGACGAGGCATGCCTCAGGCTACGTCTAGTCTCGCGCCGTGGAGGTCAGAATCGACGACCCGCGGCGCGACGACGTCGTGGCCCTGCTGCTCGAGCACCTGGCCGACATGCGCGCCACCTCGCCGCCCGAGAGCATCCACGCCCTCGACGTCGACGCGCTCGCCGTACCCGCCATCACGTTCGTCACCGCCCGCGAGGACGGCGTGCTCCTCGGCTGCGGCGCCCTCAAGGCGCTCGACGACGACCATGCCGAGATCAAGTCGATGCGGACGACGCAGGCCGCCCGCGGCCGCGGCGTCGCGGGCGAGGTCCTCGGCTGGCTGCTCGCGGAGGCTCGCGCACGGGGGCTGGCCCGGGTCAGCCTCGAGACCGGCACCGAGGACTACTTCGCCCCCGCGCACCGCCTCTACCTGCGGCACGGCTTCGTGGACTGCGGGCCCTTCGGCGACTACGTGCTGGACCCGCACAGCCGCTACCTGACGATGGTCCTGGACTGATCGGTCAGGTCGTCGAGGTGCCGGGCTCGAAGATCTGATCCGGCGACGGGACGGGCAAAAGGGCGTCGGCCTCGTCGTACTCCGTGAAGTGTGACGTCGTGACGGTGCCATTCGGATCGCGGGCGATCATCTTCACGAGCCGCGTGACCTCGCCGTCGGCCGCGATCCAGGTGTCGATCTTCCAACCGCTTCCGACCTTGCGGAAGTGGACGGCGCTGCGACCATCGACGTGCTCGACGCCCTGGCGGGACATGTCGTAGGGGCCCCACCAGTTGCCGATCCCGGTCGACGACAACACCACCGCGACCACGCCACCAACACATGCGTCGGCGAGCGGGTGCGGTGTCTCGACCCAGCGTCCGTTCAGCTGGGCACCGACCGTGCCGTCGCCGGTCGTGATCAACAATCTCGCGTCCTTGGTGGTGACGAAGCGCAGGTGGTGGCCATGGTCCACCATCTCGCCGGAGCAGCGACCCGAGTCGTGGACATCGTTGCTGATCGTCACACGATCCTTGGTCACGGTCGTCTCGAGGTGCACGCTCGTCAGTGCCTCCAGGTCGCTCTGGACCGTCGTGGCCAGCCGGTCGTGCTCCACACCCGGCCGGAGCAGCTCGCGGGCGTCGAGTCCGATCCGGACGTCCGACGGCAGGGGCTCGAGCGCCGCGGACGGGGCCGGTCCGCCGATGAGCGGGTTCTTGGTCGCCGACGGCGACGGAGCAGCCGACGGCTTCGCCTCGTTCGATCCGTCACCCGCTGAGCAGCCCGCGAGCAGGAGCAGCAGCACGGGCGCGGCGTACCGGAGCCCCGAGAACACGATCACGCGCCGAGGCAACCACATCGTCCGGCGTCGTGGGGGTGCTTCGCTGAGAAATGAAACGAGGCCGCACGCTCGGCGTGCGGCCTCGATCTGGTGGGCGATACTGGGTTCGAACCAGTGACCTCTTCGGTGTGAACGAAGCGCGCTACCACTGCGCCAATCGCCCTCTGTAGCGGTCGCAGACTCTAGCCTACCGAGCCGAGACGGTCATATTCGGGCCGGGCCGACGGCGTCATGTACGGCGCGGCCGCCCGTCTCCTCAGCGTGAGCCAGCCGACGTCCCCCGCCCTGACCCAGCAGGTCGCCTTGCAGTGCCTCGATGCACGGGGTCGGAGCATCGACCTGCCGGCCGTCCTCGGCTACTACCCCGAGGACCCGTGGGCCGTCGAGGTCACCTTCGGGAAGCCCGGCGAGACCGTGCGCTGGCTGATCGGCCGCGACCTCCTCCTCGAGGGCATGACGGACCCGGCCGGCGAGGGCGACGTGCAGCTCTGGCCGAGCATCGACGAGTACGGCCGCGCGGCCGTCGTCATCGAGCTCCGCTCCCCCCACGGCCGCCTGGTCACCCAGCTGCCGACCCGCGACCTCGGCTCGTTCCTGGCCCGCACCCTGGTCCTCGTCCCGGAGGGCAGCGAGCGGATCGACGTCGACCTGATGGTCGACGTACTGACCCGTTCCGAGGCCTGAGAGCGCCGGCGACCGGCCTCCCGGGCGGGTCCGGGTAGCCCGCAACGCGCCGGGGCGGACCGGATTTTGCACGGTCTGGGGCATCGGCTACTGTTCTCACGCAGCCAACCGGGAGACCGGATCTGGTGCGCAGGCGGACATAGCTCAGTTGGTAGAGCGCAACCTTGCCAAGGTTGAGGTCGCGAGTTCGAGTCTCGTTGTCCGCTCGGAGAGGTCTCTCTCTGGTTTGGCCTCTATGGTGGGTTGGCCGAGAGGCGAGGCAACGGACTGCAAATCCGTGTACACGGGTTCAAATCCCGTACCCACCTCCATGCAGTCCACAATTCAAGACTTGGGCGATTGGCGCAGCGGTAGCGCGCTTCCCTGACACGGAAGAGGTCACTGGTTCAAACCCAGTATCGCCCACCAGCACCACAGAACCCCTGACCTGCGGAGACGCAGATCAGGGGTTTTCTGCGTCCGTGCGACTCTGGCGCCACGAAGGTCGCCACCTCGATCACGAGCTCCGAGCTCGTCGTGGAAGCGGTCGTACCTGACGTGTAGTCCTGGGGCGTGGAGCTCCCAGCGCTGAGCGGCCCGCCACCACCGGAGGACCTCCCGAGACGGCCGAGGACGGGCCCGGCCGCCGAGATCGCCGGCGAAGAGACCGTGGGGCAGGCGGCGGGTGGCCGCTCCGAATGCGCCACGCCGCGACGGGTACCGACGCGTCATGGGAGATCAGGAGCACACGCACCAACCGGCACAGGAAGAACGTCCGATCGAGGTGGACGGCGTCCCCGAGGAGGAGGAGCTGTCGGTCGCGGATGCCGCCGATCGCCTGGACGTCGAGCCCGACCAGCAGCTCAACCGGCCGGACCAGCCCGACTTCGACGAGGCCGAACGCCGTCAGTACGAGGACCCGCCGCTCGACCGCCCGCTCTCGGAACCGCACCAGCCGGAGGACCGCTGACGACGACAGCCCCCCGTGGGCAGGGAGTCGGTGCGACGGTTCGTCAGGTCGGTGTCGAGGAGGAGCTGCTGCTGGTCGACACGGTCACGGGGCAACTACGTCCCGTGGCGGGCGAGCTGATCGCCGCGTTCGGTCCGGGGCCCGGAGGTGCCGTCGAGGTCAAGCACGAGTTCTTCAGCTCGCAGGTGGAGGTCACGAGCAGCCCGCACACCGCGTTGAGCGCGATCCGGGACGAGCTGCAGGCCGCACGAACGCGCCTGGCCCACGTGGGGGCCGCCTACGGCGTCGCACCACTAGCGGTCCCGGGGCCCGTCCTGGCCGGCGACGGCTCGGGACCGGATCTCTCGCCCGGGGACCGCTACGCGGCCATCGAGCAGCACTACGGCGATGTCGCCCGCCGATCGCTCATGTGCGCCCTGCACGTGCACGTCGACGTGACGGACGATGAGGAGGGCGTAGCCGTGATCGACCGCGTGCGCCCCTGGATCCCGGTGCTGCTCGCGATCAGCGCCAACTCGCCGTACTGGCACGGGCACGACAGCGGGTACGAGAGCTGGCGCTCGCGCCAGTGGAACATGTGGCCGACCTCCGGTCCCGCCGAGCCGTTCGGCAGCGCCGCCGCGTATCAGAAGGTGGTGGGCGAGATGGTCAGCCGAGGCGCCGCACTCGACGTCGGGATGGTGAACCTCGACGTTCGGCTGTCGCACCGCTATCCGACGGTGGAGTTCCGCGCCCCGGACGTCTGCACCGACCTCGACGACGCCATGCTCGTCGCGGCCCTGGCGCGGGCGCTCGTCACCCACCTGGCCGACCAGTGGCGAGATGGGATGCCGGCGGAGGAATGGCGTGTCGACGAGCTGCGTGCCGCCGCGTGGCGTGCGAGCCGGTTCGGTCTGCGCGGCACGCTCGTCTCGCCGCTGACTCGCGACCTCACGGGTGCCGGTCACCTGCTCCGGCAGATGGCAGACCTGCTCGCCGAACCGCTGGCAGCCACGGGTGACGCCTCATCCGTTGCTCGCGGACTGGCGGCCCTGGTGGAGCGAGGACACGGCGCAAGCCGCCAACGGCAGGCGCTCGCGAGCCCCAGAGCGCAGATGATGGACATCGTCGCCGACCTGCGGATGAGGACAGTCGCGACCTCATGACGCACCGAGGGCGATCGTCGTGCGACAGGGACTTGAGCGCGCTGAGAAGGTGGCCGAGTGGAGGTCCTGCCTGACATCGTCGCCCCCGAGCCCGTCGTCGTCTTCTGCGGGCTCGCGGGAGCGGAGAGCACCAAGCTGCGCGACCACCACTACGACAGCCCCGGCAACAGCTTCTGGGAGTCGATGCACCTCAGCGGCCTGTCCCCGCGGCGGCTGCGCCCGGACGAGGAGGCGGTCGTCGCGGACCTGGGCCTCGGTCTGACCGATCTCGTGGGCCACTGGGACCCGCGGTGGGTCGAGA
Source organism: Nocardioides conyzicola (assembly GCF_039543825.1). Lineage (NCBI taxonomy): Bacteria > Bacillati > Actinomycetota > Actinomycetes > Propionibacteriales > Nocardioidaceae > Nocardioides > Nocardioides conyzicola. The sequence goes on from NZ_BAABKM010000003.1 coordinate 130,954, forward strand.
TCGACGAGCTGGTCGCGAAGCTCGAGCGGTGGCGGCCGGAGTGGCTGGCGTTCACCAGCAAGACGGTCGCCCACGAGGCCGCCCGGGCGCTCGGCGTACGCCGTCCCGGCCTCGGGCCGGTCGACTGGTACCTCGGCCCCGCGCAGGTCTTCGTCCTCCCCGGCGTGAGCGGCGCCAACCAGCGCAAGGACTACGACGGCCGCCCCAACCGGCTCTCCTGGTGGCGCGATCTCGCGGCGCTGGCCGGCACCGGCTTCGACGAGGCGCCGGCCGGGTAAGGAGAGCGCATGACCCGCTTCTCCGCAGACACCAAGGCCGAGGCCGTCGTGACCGCATCGCGCGCCGAGATCTGGGCCGCGCTGACCGATCCGGCGCTGATCGCCGAGCTGACGCCGTTCGTGCGCCGTATCACCGCGGAGGGCGACCACTGGCGGTGGGAGCTGAGCGGGCTGAAGGTGCTCGGGGTCGGGGTGGAGCCGGCGTTCACCGAGCTGATGACGTACGACGAGCCGGAGCGGATCGACTTCCGGCACGACCCGCCGGACGGAGAGACGGAGCGGTCCGGCGTGGAGGGCTGGTACGAGCTGACCGAGGTCGACGAGGGCACGCGGCTGGTGACCTCGCTCGAGATCACGCTCGACCTGCCGCTCCCCAAGGCGTCGTCCCGCGCGGTGAAGGCGGCGATGGGCAAGGTGGTCGACCAGATGGGCGAGCGGTTCTCGAAGGGACTGCTCGCCCACCTGGACGCCGAGGAAGTGGCGTAGCCGCTACTTCTTGGGCACGACCTTGATCGTGACCTTCGTGGTCGCGCCCGCGACGTACGTGTTGCCGGCGTAGGTCACCGTCAGGGTCTTGGTGCCCTTGGTCCTGAAGACCGCGAGCTTGACCACGACCTTGCCGCCGGCGCCGAGGGTGACGGTCCGCTTGGCGAGGCCGCCACCCGAGAGGGTGACCTTGCCCGTGGGCGTGACGCCGGACGCGGTGACCTTGATCGTGACGGTCGCCTTGGTCTTCTTGACGATCACCTTCTTGGGCGTGACGGAGGGCTTGGCGATGGCCGCCTTCGCCCTGGCCACGCTCAGGGTGGCGGTGGTCTCCGCCGCCGCGACCGTCGCGCTGCCGCTGTAGCTGACGGACAGGGTGTGGCTGCCCGGAGCGAGCGCCTTCGCCGGGATCGCGACCGTGGCCGCTCCCCCGGTCAGGCCGGCACTGCCGAGGACCTTGCCACCGGACGAGACCGTGACGGTGCCGGTCGGCGCGGAGCCGGTGGCGGTGACCGTCACGGGGACCGAGGTGGTCTTGCCGTAGACGACCGAGCCGCCGGTGGCGGTGACCGTGCCCGCGGCCTTGGCCACCGTCAGGGTGACGGCGTCCGTGGCCGTGGCGACGTGGTCGTCACCGGCGTACGCCAGCGTGAGCGCGTGGGTGCCGGGCTGCAGCGAGCTCGCCGGGACCGTGACGCTGGCCTGGCCGGAGGCCAGCGGTGCCGAGCCGAGGACGGTGTCGCCGTCCTTCACGGACACCGAGCCGGTCGGCGTGACGCCGTCCGCGGTGACCGTGACCGGGAGCGAGACGGCCTGGCCGTAGACCACCGAGGTGTCGGCGGCCGCGACCGAGCCGACGGCCTTGGTCACGGTCAGCTGGATGCTGTCCGTGCCGGTGGCGACGTGGTCGTCGCCGGCGTACGCGACCGTCAGGGTGTGCGTGCCCGGCTGCAGCGAGCCCGCCGGGACCGAGACGCTCGCGTGGCCCGCGGTCAGCGTGGCCGAGCCGAGGACGGTGTCGCCGTCCTTGATGGACACCGAGCCGGTCGGCGTGGTGCCGTCCGCGGTCACGTCGACCGGCACCGACAGCGCCTTGCCGTAGGCGACCGTGGCGTCCGCGGCCGCGACCGTGGCGTCGAACTTGTCGCACGGGAACGTCCCCGAGCGCAGCGAGTGGCCGTCCGTGTCGCCGTCGTCGGACCAGACGACCTCCTTCTTGCCGGCCACGCAGGTGGACTGCGGGGCGACCGCGAAGCCCTCGTTGTTGAGGTTCGGCATGCCGGCGGGCCGCTCATAGGCGTGGTCGACGACGAACTTTCCGCCACTCAGCTCGAGCAGCACGCTCGTGCCGTTGCAGCTGTCGTCGCAGATGGCCCAGAGACGCTTCTGCTCGGCGTCGTACGACACGTCCATCACGCTCGGCGGCCCGGCGTTCGTCAGCAGCCGCGGGTCGACGGTCGCGACGACGTGAGCGGTCTCCTGCACCGCATCGGTCTGGTCGAGCGCCAGGACGTACACCATCCCGGTGCCCTCGACGGCGACGGCGTACAGGCCGGTGCCGTGTGCGGGGTAGTGCGCGGGGTCGTACGCCGCACTGGTGCTCTCGTCGACGAAGCCGCCGCCGACCAGGAAGCTGTCCGGGATCCAGGTGATGCCCTCGAGGCCGAGGTTGGCTCCCACGGACGGGAGCAGCGAGTTGAGGTTCCACTCGTCGGTGGCGTTCAGCGTCGAGCCGGTGGCGCCGTTGGCGTCGTAGCGGAGCACGGCCATCTTGCTGACACCGCTGTTTGAGTTGTCACGCTCGGTGGCGAGGTAGACCGCACCGTCAGGCCCGACCGTGATCCCCTCGCTGTCGGGCGCGCCCGTGCCGTCGTGGTACTTGGGGGTCTTGCTCCAGCCGGCTGCCGGCACCCAGGTGCTGCCGCTCTTGGTCATCTTCCAGAGCGTGCCGAGCTTGTTCTGGGCGACCCAGAGCGTGCCGGCGTCGGCCGGGTCGAAGGCCAGGCCGCTGGCGTCCTGGTTGAACGTCGCGGCGTCGTCGGAGACGGCGACCGTCGGCGATCCCGGCCAGGGCTCGGTGGTCAGACCCGGGCACGCGTTCGCGGCACCGATCGTGACGGACTCGGTCTGCTTGAACGCGCCCACACCGTCGGCGCAGCGGCCGAGGCTCGGGGTCGGGGCGGTCGTCCAGGTCGCCGAGTCGATCAGGGCACTGGTGGTGTCGAAGAGCCGCACCGAGTCGGCGGCGTCGAGCGTGGCGTTCGGCGTGACGACGAGGTAGCCGTGCGCGGGGACGACGCTCGGGGACGGCAGCGTGGTCGGGCTGGCGTCGGTGCTGTCCTTGACGACCCAGCCGGCGACGTCGATCGGCTCACCGGAGATGTTGACGAGCTCCACCTGGTCCGGCGTACCGGAGGTGACGACCTCGTTGACCCGGATCGGGCTGCAGGCGTTCGGACCCCCGCGCGTCGAGACCGTGGTGACGCGGAAGTCGCCGGTCCCGTCGGGGCAGCGGCCGTACGTCGTGGCAGCGTGCGGCCCCCACGAGTAGCTGTCGACGGCGGCGGTGCCGTCGGTCTTGTACAGAGTGACCTGGTCGTCGACACCCAGCCCGAAGCCCGGGCCGGGGATCTCGGTGTAGATCGCGTAGAAGCCACCGGGCGCGATCGTGGTGCCGCTGGGGATCGTGACAGCCGGGTTGCTCTCGCCGCCGTCGCGGAGCTGCCAGCCGGAGACATCGACCGCGGTGCCGCCCGTGTTGGTCAGCTCGACCCAGTCCGCGACCGGGTCGCCGTTGGACTCGACCTCGTTGATCTTGATGGCCTCGGGGGGAGCGACGACCGGGCAGCTGTTGGCTGCTCCCGGGGTGGCGGCGAGGTTGAGCACCATGGTGCCGGTCCCGTTGGCGCAGCGGCCGTACGACGGGTCCGCGTGGTTGCCCGGGGCACCGATGCCCTCCCAGTTGAAACCGTCGACGACGGTCGTCCCGTCAGGGAGGAAGATCGTGATCTGGTCGTTGGAGCCGAGCCCGAACGACCCCGACGGGTACGCCGTCGTGTCGTTGGGGTTGAACGTGAAGTAGCCGCCCGGGGCGAGCACCGTGGTCGCCGTCGTGATCACCAGCGGCGTGTGCGACGGGTCGTCGTCGACCGCCTTCCACCCGGTGATGTCCACGGACTTGCTGGACGTGTTGAGCAGCTCTACGAAGTCCGGGTTGGGGTTGGACTTCACCTCGTTGAGGACGACGCCGCCGCCCGGCGGCGGGCAGCTGTTGGCCGCGCCGGGCGTCGCTGCCAGGTTGAGCTGCAGCGTGGCGTAGCCCGGGCAACGGCCGTACGACGGGTCCGCGTGGTTGCCCGGGGCGCCGATGCCCTCCCAGTTGAAGGCGTCGACCACGGTCGTCCCGTCAGGGAGGAAGATCGTGATCTGGTCGTTGGAGCCGAGACCGAACGACCCCGACGGGTACGCCGTCGCGTCGTTGGGGTTGAACGTGAAGAACTCCCCCGGAGCGAGCACCGTGGTCGCCGTCGTGATCACCAGCGGCGTGTGCGACGGGTCGTCGTCGACCGCCTTCCACCCGGTGATGTCCACGGGCGAGCTGGAGGTGTTCAGCAGCTCCACGAAGTCCGGGTTGGGGTTGGACTTCACCTCGTTGAGGACGACGCCGGCACCGGGCACGGCGGCGTCGGCAGCGACCGGGGTCGCGAGCACCGCCAGGATCGGGAGGGAGACGACGACGACGGCTGAACACGTGGCGGCGACCAGGCCGCGAAGGGGCGAACGCAAGAGGGGTCCTCGACGATGTCAGGTGCGGCCCGAGCCGGCAGGTGGTGGTCACGCGAGCACGCGTCACGCTGTCGAAGCCGGGCGAACCGTCGGTGAACTCATCACCAATCCCCCACCAACGACCAGGGGCCGGCGGCGGTCGGGTCGACGTACGGCGGGTTAAGCGTCGACCGCGGCGGCGGACTGCCAGCGCCGACGGGTCGCCACCTCGTGGTTGACCAGGTCGGCGAACCCGCGCGCCTCGTCGCCCATCCCACGCTTGAGCTTGAGCGCGTGGGGGTCGTGCTTGCGGCGCTCCACGGGCGCGGCCCCGACGACCTGGATCTCGAGGACGGGCTTGCCGGTCGCGGAGGAGGTGACCGTGGCCCGGTCGATGGCCGACCAGCCGACCTGGTGCAGCCGGCCGACACCGCGCGCCGCGGCCGCCGAGCGGGTGCGCCGGAAGGTCAACCCGTCGAGGGTGAACTCGATGCGTCCGTTGGAGCCGGAGAGATGCGTGACAGCCACGACGGAAGTGGAGCACACGGAGATGAACAGCCTCGTCCGAGGTCACCCCGCGTTCAGACGGCAACGCTAGGGTCCGCGCATGCTGCGCGACTTCAGGGAGTACATCGACCGGCTCCACATCGACGGTCACACGATCGGCGACGACCACGACGACGACCCGGTGCTGATCGACCCCGAGGGCCGGGCGGTGGACACCTGGCGGGAGGGCTACCCGTACGACGAGCGCATGCCCCGCGAGGAGTACGACGAGGCGAAGTACCTCCTCCAGGTCGAGCTCCTCAAGTTCCAGAACTGGGCCGCCGAGACCGAGACGAAGCACGTCCTCCTCTTCGAGGGCCGCGACGCCGCCGGCAAGGGCGGCACGATCAAGAGGTTCACCGAGCACCTCAACCCGCGCTACGCCCGGACCGTCGCGCTCACCAAGCCCAGCGACCGCGAGCAGAGCCAGTGGTACTACCAGCGCTACGTCAAGCACCTGCCGACCGCCGGCGAGATGGTCCTGTTCGACCGGTCCTGGTACAACCGCGCCGGCGTCGAGCGGGTGATGGGCTTCACGTCGGCACCGGACTACGAGCAGTTCATGGCGCAGACGCCGCTGTTCGAGCGGATGCTCGTCGACAGCGGGATCTCGCTGACCAAGTTCTGGTTCTCGGTCACCCAGTCCGAGCAGCGGACCCGCTTCATCATCCGTCAGGTCGACCCGGTGCGGCAGTGGAAGCTCTCCCCCATCGACCTGGAGTCGTTGGACAAGTGGGACGACTACACGGCCGCCAAGGAGGCGATGATCCGGCGTACGGACACGGAGTGGGCTCCCTGGACGACGATCCGGAGCAACGACAAGAAGCGGGCCCGGATCAACGCGATGCGCCACTTCCTGTCGCGCTTCGAGTACGACGGGAAGGACCAGGGCGTGGTCGGCGAGCCCGACCCGCTGATCGTGCAGCGCGGCATCGACGCGATCGAGGACTGACGTCTCGGAGGTGTCGAGGTGGTCTGGACGGGGTATCCGACCGACATGGACGCCCAACACCTCAGCTGCGAGGTCACCCGATGCCCCGCCTGCGGGCGCCGCTCGATGGTCGTGACCTACGAAGGCCTGGCCGACCCGGCCGACCCCACCCAGGTCGCCGTCTGGATGCCGACCCACGGATCGTGCGAGCACGGCTGCAACACCGCGCACCACGTCCTCCCCGGGCTGGCACGGGAAGCCGCCTGATCCACACCGCCCGCATCCGCCGACCGCCCGGTGGCGGTCACTTCCTGCTCGGGCTCAGCCCGGCGCAGACCCTCGTGGTGCTCATCGGGGTCGTCGTCATCGTGCTGGCGATCTACTACACGCGCCGCCGCTGAGATTTCCCCGGGAATGGACACCCGGCGGTGGCACTCCTGTCTCGCAATCCCCGAGATTCGAGACCGATGTGCACGCCGCCGGGGCCTGAACAGGATGCGCGACGACGTACCTCTCGCGGCTCACCCCAGGGGATGAGAACCGCCTGGTCAGGCGTCGTACGCCGGGAGCGTGAACCGGAACGCCGAACCCCGCCCCGCGGGGTTGGGGTGCGCCTCGATGCTGCCGCCGTGACGGTTCACGATGCGACGCACGATCGACAGGCCGAGTCCGCTGCCCTCGTACTCGCGGTAGTGGGCCCGGTGGAACTCGTCGAAGACACGCGCGCGGTCCTCCTCCGGGATGCCGATCCCGTCGTCGAGGACCTCGATGGTGACCAGGCGGGCGTCGGTGCGCTCACCGCACACGACGACCTTGGGCTCCTCCCCTGGCGCGACGTACTTCAGCGCGTTGCCGATCAGGTTGTCGAGCACCTGACGGACGAGCACCGGGTCGCCGAGCACCAGCGGGATCGACGTGGCGCTCACGAACCCGGTCGCCGCCCGGCCCACAGCGATCTCGTTGACCATCGCGGTCACGTCGATCCGACTGACGTCGAGGTCGCGGGCGCTGCTGGTCGCGTGGGCCAGCAGGTCGCGGATGAGCTCGCGCATCCGGCGCGACGACGAGCGCACGCGGGACACGAACTCCTGGGTCATCTGGGCGTCGAGGGAGCCGGCGCCGAGCTCGTCGGCGATCATCTCCGTCCAGCCGTCGATCGCGGCCAGCGGGTTGCGCAGGTCGTGGGCGACGACGCCGGCGAATGCGGCCAGCTCCTGGCGGTTGGCGTGCTCGTGGGTGGTGTCCCGCATCAGCACCATGGCCCGGCTCCGGCCGTTGACCTCGTCCCGCGGCAGCGGGATCGCGGAGACGGTCAGGACGCGGTCACCGACGTCGACGACCTTGACGACCATCAGCTCGCCGTCGACGCGCTCGCCCCGCAGCGCCCGGGCCGACGGACGCTCGTAGGCCGTCATCTCGACACCGTCGACCGTCCAGCTGCTGAGGGCGAACCTGGTCTGCCTCGTGAGCTGGTCGCCCAGCCCGAGCACCCTGGCCGCGGCCTCGTTGTGCATCAACAGGTCGCCGTGCTCGTCGACGACCAGGACCCCCTCGGTCATCGAGCCGATCACCGCAGCGCGGACGCTGCCCTGGTACGCCGTCTCCTCCTGCGCGCGGCGCAGGTCGTCGGCGAGGGCCTGGCGCTCGTCGCGGCCGGTGGCGATCGCGAGACCGGTGACGGCGATCGTCGCGATGTAGAACTGCGCGATCATGAAGCCGACGTCGGCGTGCTCGACGTGCGCGAACGGCCCGATGCCGCGCAGCGTGAGCATCATCGTGACGATCCCGACCACGAACGAGTGGGCCGCGCTCAGCAGGGTCGAGAAGCGGGCACCGAACCAGACCGTCGCGGCGAGCAGCGGGAACGCGAGCGGCAGCTCGTCGAAGCTGAAGGCCAGGCCGTAGGCGAAGACCGTGAAGACCGTCGCGGCGAGCAGCTCCGCTGGTCCGGCGTCCTCGCCGCGCAGGCGCGGCCTGGGGCGCGGCGCCGTGACTCGCTGGCCGATCATGATGCCGAGTGCGACGACGATCAGCGCGCTGCCGAGGTTGCGGCCGAACCACAGGCCGCTCGCCGTTGCGTCGAAGCTGTCGTAGCCGGTCGCCGGCAGCAGCACCGCGCCGATGCTCGCCAGCGCCGTACCGATGCCGATGGCGAGGATCAGGGCGGCGCCGAAGCGGGCGACGACCTTCGGGCTGTCGAGCGCGCGGTCGCCGCCGCAGTGCCAGACGTCCGGGCACCACCGGCGCAGGAGCAGCACGGCCAGCCAGCTCTGGACCACGTTGGCGACCGCGAAGACGGCCGCGATCTCGGCCTCGGAGCCGGTGTTCAGGTTGGCCGTGAAGGCCGCCGCGAGGAGCAGCAGGGTGTCGATCCCGACGAAGCGGCTGTTGCGGACGAGCAGCCAGACGATCGGCAGCCCACCGGCGGGCCAGAGCTCGGTGAAGCCGGCGCCCGCCATCTCGACCCGCCGGGTGAGGAACGACGACGCGACGAAGGCGACGGCGAAGAGGATGCTGAAGCCGAGACCGGCGCTTGCGCTCGACCTCGTCTGAACGTGCGGCATGGCGCCGCTCACCGGGCCCCCACCCACGCCTGCAGGCTAGCCGTCGGCGCCGCCGAATGGGGGGAAGCGGCGATTGACGGACGACCGCTCCAGACGGGTGTTGTCACTCGTCGGTCGCCAGCTCCTCGTCGTGCGTCCCCGGGCGGGGCGCCCAGGGCAGCTCACGCGCCGGCCGTACGACGATCAGCCGGTCGCCGCGGGCCAGCTGGGTGACCACCGGGTCGAAGTAGCGGTAGACCTTCTCGTCGCGCACGACCGCGATCACCTGGTCGGGGAGCTGCTGGGGCTGCTTGCCGACCTCGGACACGATCAGGTCCCGCTCGGCGACCTCGAGGCCCTCGCCGTACGTCAGCAGGTCCTCCATCACCTGGCCGAGCGTGGGCGAGAGCGAGGACAGGCCGAGGAGCCGGCCGACGGCGTCCGAGGACGTGATGACCGAGTTGGCGCCGGACTGGCGCATCAGGGCGACGTTCTCCTGCTCGCGGCAGGCGGCGACGATCCAGACCTCCGGGTTGAGCTGGCGCACGGTCAGCGTCGCCAGCACGTTGGAGTCGTCGCGGTTGGTCGTGATGATGACCTGGTCGGCCTCGCCGACGCCGGCGCGGCGCAGCACGTCGCGCCGGGTGGCGTCGCCGGTGACGACCGCGAGACCGTCGGCGTGCGCCTCCTGGAGCGCCTCGGCGCCCGGGTCGACCACCACGATCGACTCCCGGCTCAGACCGTTGTTGACGATCGTGTCGACGGCCGCTCGGCCCTTGGTGCCGTAGCCGATCACCACCACGTGGGCTGCCATGCGCTTCCTCCAACGGGCGATGCGGAACATCCTGCGGCCCTGCGAGGCGAGCACCTCGAGGGTGGTCCCGATCAACAGCACCAGGAAGGCGATGCGGAGCGGGGTGATCACGAACGCATTGATCAGGCGGGCGTGCGGCGCGACCGGCGCGATGTCGCCGTACCCGGTCGTGCTGAGCGTGACGGTCGTGTAGTAGATCGAGTCGACCAGGTTGACGCCGTAGCCGGGCGGGTCGTTGCCGTCGCGGTAGGCGCCGCGGTCGAGGTAGACGATCAGCACGGTGCCGAAGAGGATCGCGAACGCCAGCAGCAGACGCCGACCGAGCTCCCACCACGGGGAGCGCACCGGGTCCGGGAGCGAGATCAGGCCGACGCTGCGGCCCGTGCCCTGCCCGATTTCGCTGGAGTCGTCGGCCACGGACGTGAATCTAGTCGGTCTCCTGCCGCGAACCGATGCGACGCAACCGCTGCACGAGCTCGGATCTCGCGAGCATGGTCGAGCTCTGCGGGAAGACCGTGTCGAACGCCGCGTTGACGGCGGCGCCGATCAGCACCGCGATCGAGACCAGGTAGAGCCAGAGCAGGACGGCGATGGGCGCCGCCAGCGGGCCGTAGATCGAGCCCGAGTCGGCGGACGTGGCGGTCAGGAACCAGCGCAGCAGGGACGACCCCACCACCCAGCCGATGAGGGCGAACGTCGCGCCCGGGAGGTTGAAGCTCCAGTTGGTCCGCACCGGCACCGACACGTGGTAGAGCGTCGCGAGGAAGCAGATGCTGATCACCACGACGACCGGCCAGTAGAAGTGGATCAGGAAGTCCAGCCGGGGCGGCAGCCACTCCGCCACGAGTCCCGGCCCGGCGACGACGAGCGGGACCATGAAGACGCCCAGCACCATCGCGAGCAGGTAGAGCCCGAACGACAGCGCCCGGGTCTTCACGATCCCCCGGTGCCCGCCGAGCCCGTGCATGATCGTGATGGTGTCGACGAAGACGTGCAGGGCGCGCGAGCCGGACCACAGGGCGAGCACGAAGCCGAGCGAGATCACGTCGAAGCGGCCGCCCCGGAGCACGTCGTCGATGGTCGGCGCGATGATCTTGTTGACCGCGCCCTGGGTCAGGGCCTGCTCGGAGAGGTCGAGCACCGCCTGGCGCACGTTCTCGACCTGCTCGGGGCTGAACCGGTCGGTGACGAAGCCGATCGCGCCCGCCATCGCGAAGATCAGCGGCGGCACGGAGAGCACGGCGAAGAACGCCGCCTCGGCCGCCAGCCCGGTCACCCGGTAGCGCATGCACGAGCCGACGGTGGCGACCACGAGCCGCCAGATCAGGCTCCGGGCCCGCCGCAGGCGGGCGGCCAGGGCGCCGGGCTCGGCGCTCGGCCGACTCTCAGCACGCTCCGCCCCGGACATGGATCTACCGTAGACACATGAGTTCCGACATCCGGGTAGCCACGAACCAGGCCCCGCTCCTCGTTGGTCACAACATCGTCACGGCGGACGCGGCCCTGGTGGAGGCCGTCACCCGCCACGGCTCGGCCGAGGTGGTGGACGACCTCGCCCCGATCGGCGCGATGGCCGGGACGGCAGAGGCCCGCGAGCACGGGATGCTGGCCAACGAGCACCACCCGCGGCTCACGCCGTACGACCGCTACGGGAACCGGATCGACGAGGTCGAGTTCCACCCGTCGTGGCACTGGCTGATGGAGCGCGCGGTCGGTCACGGGCTCGCCGCGGCGCCGTGGGAGTCGGACTCGCCGCACGCGCACGTACGCCGGGCCGCGGGCTTCATGGCCTGGTCACACACCGAGCCGGGGCACGGCTGCCCGATCTCGATGACGTACGCCGCCGTGCCGGCCCTGCGCGCCGACGACGCGCTGGCGAAGGAGTGGACGCCGCTGCTCGCGTCGCTCACCTACGACCCAGGCCTGCGCGCCCCCGGCTCCAAGCTCGGCGCGCTCGCCGGCATGGGGATGACCGAGAAGCAGGGCGGCTCCGACGTCCGCGCCAACGTCACGGAGGCGCGCCGTACGTCGGTGGAGGGCGAGTACACCCTGCACGGCCACAAGTGGTTCACCTCGGCGCCGATGAACGACATGTTCCTGGTGCTGGCGCAGGCCGAGGGCGGGGTGACCTGCTTCGTGCTGCCGCGGGTGCTCGCGGACGGCACGCGCAACCGCATCGACGTCGTCCGCCTGAAGGACAAGCTGGGCAACCGGTCCAACGCCTCGTCGGAGCTGGAGTTCGACGGCACGGTCGCCTACCGGCTCGGCGACGAGGGCCGCGGGGTCCGCACCATCATCGAGATGGTCGCCGCGACCCGGCTCGACTGCGTGCTCGGCTCGACCTCGCTGATCCGACGAGCGGTCAACGAGGCGACCTGGCACGCGTCGCACCGCTCGGCGTTCGGCTCGCTGCTCAGCGAGAAGCCGCTGATGCAGAACGTGCTCGCCGACCTCGCCGTCGAGGCCGAGGCCGCCACGGCGCTGGCCGTCCGGCTCGCGGCAGCGGTGGACAACCTGGCGGACCCGCACGAGGCGGCGCTGCGGCGGATCGCGCTGCCGCTGTCGAAGTTCTGGGTCTGCAAGCGCACCCCGGCGGCCGTGGCGGAGGCGCTCGAGTGCCTGGGCGGCAACGGGTACGTCGAGGAGTCCGGCCTGCCGCTGCTCTACCGCGAGGCGCCGCTCAACTCCGTGTGGGAGGGCTCGGGCAACGTCAACGCGCTCGACGTGCTGCGCGCGCTCGGCCGCGAGCCCGAGGTGCTCGACGCGTGGATCACCGAGGTCGGCCGGGCCCGCGGCGGCGACGCCCGCCTCGACCGGGCCGTCGAGGACACGCTCGCCCTGCTCGGCTCGCTGATGGGTGACCCGTCGTCGATGGAGGTCAACGCCCGGCGGCTCGCCGTACGCATGGCCCTGTGCCTGCAGGGCTCCCTGCTCGTGCGCTTCGCTCCCCCCGAGGTGGCCGACGTCTTCTGCGCGTCCCGCCTCGGCACGTCGTACGACGGCGTCTTCGGCACGCTCCACGGCGGCGACCTGCGGGCGATCGTGGAGCGGGCGACGCCGGTCGTGTGAGCGGCTGCGGGTTTCACCGGCTGACCAGGGAAGCCCGCACGACACGCCGACGCGACACGGCGTGTCGTGCGGGTTTCACCGGCCACCCGGTGAAACCCGCCGTCCTACCGGGCGCCCACCGGCTCCGGGTCGGGCTCGGCCGTGGGGGCAGCGGGCTCGGGATCGTCGTCGACCATGGTCCGCTCGTCGAAGGGCAGCTCCCCGGCGAGCACGCGGTCGAGGCGCTCGCGGTCCAGGCCGTCGGTCCAGTTGCCGATCAGCACCGTGGCGATCGAGTTGCCGGCGAAGTTGGTGAGCGCGCGGGCCTCGGACATGAAGCGGTCGATGCCGACGATCAGGCCGACGCCGTCGACCAGGTCGGGACGGTGCGACTGCAGGCCGCCGGCGAGGGTGGCGAGGCCGGCGCCGGTGACGCCCGCCGCGCCCTTGGAGGCGATGACCATGAAGACCAGCAGGGAGATCTGCTCGCCGAGGCGCAGCGGTTCGCCCATCGCCTCGGCGATGAAGAGGGTGGCCATCGTCAGGTAGATGGCGGTGCCGTCGAGGTTGAACGAGTAGCCGGTCGGTACGACGATGCCGACGGTCGTCTTGTCGACGCCTGCGTGCTCCATCTTGGCGATCAGCCGCGGCAGCGCGGACTCGGACGACGACGTCGCGAGGATGAGCAGGAACTCGCGGGCGAGGTACTTGAAGAGCAGGAAGATGTTGACGCCCGAGAAGACGCGCAGCACCGTCCCGAGCACGCCGAAGACGAAGAGCACGCAGGTCAGGTAGAAGGCCACCATCAGCAGGCCCAGGCTCTTCAGCGCGTCGAAGCCGGTCTCGCCGACGACCGCGGAGATGGCGCCGAAGGCGCCGATCGGTGCCGCCCACATGATCATCGCGAGCACGCGGAAGACCAGCTTCTGGGCGTACTGCACGACCGTGAGGATCGGCTTCGCGGTCGAGCCCATCTGCTGGAGCGCGAACCCGATCAGCAGCGCGACCAGCAGCGTCTGCAGCACGTCACCGGAGGTCAGCGAGGAGAAGAGCGAGTCCGGGATGATCCCCAGCAGGAAGTCGGTCGTGCTGCCGTGCCCGGCCTCCGCCTGCGCGGCCCCGGCCGCTGAGACCTCGTCGTTGAGGTCCAACCCGGAGCCCGGGTGGATCAGGTTGCCGACGACCAGCCCGATCGTCAGCGCGAACGTCGACATGATCAGGAAGTAGCCCAGCGCCAGCAGGCCGACCTTGCCCACCTTGGCCGCGCTCGCGACCGAGCCGACCCCGAGGATGATCGTGCAGAAGATCACCGGCTGGATCATCATCGTGATCAGCCCGACGAAGCCCTCGCCCAACGGCTTGAGCTTGACCGCGAAGTCCGGGAACAGCAGGCCCACGAGGATGCCGAGCACGACCGCCGCGATCACCGCCAGGTAGAGCCAGTGGGTGCGGTTCTTGGGGGCCGCCTTCGGCGGTACGGCGTCGGTTTGTGGCATGGGTCACGCGTACCCGACTGACCAGTGGGCAAACCGCGACCCCTGCTGTTCACCCCGACCCGTCACACTCCGCCGATGTGACAGGGTCTCCCACGATGCTGCCCGAGCTGCTCGCCTCCGACCGGGCACCGGCGCCGCGGACGCTTGCCGACATCCTCGCGGCCACCACCGAGGAGCACCCGCACGCCGTCGCGCTCGACAGCGGCGTCGACGTGCTCACCTACCTCGAGCTCGAGGAGGCCGCCGGCGAGCTCGGCGCCCGCCTCCGCGAGGCGGGGGTACGCCGCGGCGACCGGGTCGGGATCCGGGTGAAGTCCGGCACCACCGACCTGTACGTCGCCATCGTCGCGACGCTGCTCACGGGCGCGGCGTACGTCCCGGTCGACGCCGACGACCCCGACGAGCGGGCGCGGACGGTCTTCGACGAGGCCGACGTCGCGGCGGTCGTCGGCAACGACCTGGCGATCACCAGCCGACGCGCAGCCCGGCCGGACCAGCCGGACGAGGACGTCGAGTCCTCCCTCCCCGAGCCGTCCGACGACGCCTGGATCATCTTCACCTCCGGATCGACCGGCACCCCGAAGGGCGTCGCCGTCACGCACCGCAACGCCGCCGCGTTCGTCGACGCCGAGTCGCGCTGGTACCTCCAGGACGCCCCCATCGGGCCTGACGACCGGGTGATGGCCGGGCTGTCCGTCGCCTTCGACGCCAGCTGCGAGGAGATGTGGCTCGCCTGGGCGTACGGCGCCTGCCTGGTCCCCGCCCCTCGCTCCCTGGTGCGCTCCGGCGTCGACGTCGGGCCCTGGCTGGTCGCCAACGACATCACCGTCGTCTCGACCGTGCCGACCCTGGTCGCCCTGTGGCCGACGGAGTCCCTGGCGACGGTGCGGCTGCTGATCATGGGCGGCGAGGCCTGCCCCGCCGAGCTCGCCGCCCGCCTCCAGTCCCCCGGTCGCGAGGTCTGGAACACCTATGGCCCCACCGAGGCCACCGTCGTCGCGTGCGGCACGGTCCTCGACGGCACCGACCCGGTCCGGATCGGCCTGCCTCTCGACGGCTGGGACCTCGCCGTCGTGGACGCTGCCGGGCAGCCGGTCGCCGCGGGCGAGACCGGCGAGCTGATCATCGGCGGGGTCGGCCTGGCCCGCTACCTCGACCCGGTCAAGGACGCCGAGATGTACGCCGCGATGCCGAGCCTCGGCTGGGACCGCGCCTACCGGTCCGGCGACGTGGTGCGCAACGACCCCGCCGGGCTGGTGTTCGCCGGCCGCGCCGACGACCAGATCAAGCTCGGCGGCCGGCGCATCGAGCTCGGCGAGATCGACGGCCAGCTGCTGCGGCTGCCCGGCGTCGTCTCGGCCGCCGCGGCCGTCCGGTCCACGAAGTCCGGCAACCAGCTCCTGGTCGGCTACCTCACGGTCAATGAGACGTACGACGACGCCGCGGCCCTCGAGCTGCTGCGCGCCCGGATGCCGGCGGCGCTGGTGCCGCGCCTGGCCGTCGTCGACCACCTCCCCACCCGCACCTCGGGGAAGGTCGACCGGGACGCCCTGCCCTGGCCGATCCCCGGCGCCGGCAAGGCCCGGGAGCCCGACGGTCTCACCGACACCCAGACCTGGATCGCCGAGATCTGGGCCGACGTCCTCGGCGCCGAGGTCACCTCGGTCCGCGACGACTTCTTCGACTTCGGCGGCGGCTCGCTGACCGCCGCCCAGGTGGTCGGCCGGCTGCGCGAGCGCTTCCCCGAGGTCGCCGTCGGCGACCTCTACGCGCACTCGCGGGTCGGGTCGCTCTCCGTGGCCCTCGAGGAGCTCGGTGGCACTACCTCGCGCACCGACCGCTCGGTCTTCCCCATCCCCCGCAAGACCCAGGCCGGTCAGCTCGTCGCCCTGGTCGGCCTGCGCGCTCTCGCGGCCGCCCGCTGGCTCAGCTGGCTCGCGCTCGGCTCGACCATCGCGTCGCAGCAGGTCGACTACCTGCCGTCGTACCCGGTCTGGGCGCTGATCCTCAGCACCTGGTTCTTCCTCGTCCCGCCCGGCCGGATGGCGCTCGCCGCCGGCCTCGCGCGGCTGACGCTGCGCGGCATCACGCCCGGCGCCTACCCGCGCGGGGGCAAGGTCCACCTCCGCGTCTGGATCGCCGGCCGGATCCAGGAGGAGCTCGCGGCCGCGGGCGTCGCGGGTGCGCCGTGGTTCACGACGTACGCCCGCCTCCTCGGCGCGCGCGTCGGCAAGGGCACCGACCTGCACGCGCTGCCGCCGGTCACCGGCTTCCTGCAGGTAGGCCCCGGCGCCGCGATCGAGCCCGAGGTCGACCTGACCGGCCACTGGATCGACGGCGACGTCTTCCACCTCGGCGCGATCAAGGTCGGCCGCGGTGCCCGGATCGGCGCGCGCAGCACGCTGGCGCCCGGCGCCGTCGTCCGCGCCAACGCGGAGGTCGCTCCCGGGTCGCTCGTCATCGGGGAGGTGCCGGCCGCGGAGTACTGGTCGGGATCGCCCGCCGAGCAGCAGTCCGTGCACGCCCGCGGTCCCTGGCACGACCAGGCGCCGCCCCCGGGACGCGCCTGGCTGCTCGGGTACGGCGCGCTGGCGACCCTCATCGGCGCGTTCCCCGGCATCGCCGCGCTGGCCGGGCTGCTCGTCGTGCTCGGCCCGGTCCGGGACGCCGACTCGCTCGGCGGGGCGTTCACGGCGGCCCTGCCGTGGCTGCCCCTCGCCACCGTCGTCGCGTACGTGGTCCTCGCGCTGCTGGTCCTCGGCCTCGTGCGGGCCCTCGCCGGCGGCATGACGGCCGGCGTCCACCCCGTCCGCTCCGGCGCCGGGCTCTGCATCTGGGGCACGTTCCGGGTGCTCGACGACGCCCGCACCTGGCTCTTCCCGCTCTACTCGAGCACTCTGACCCCGGTCTGGCTGCGTCTCCTCGGTGCCCGCATCGGCGTGGGCGTCGAGGCCTCGACGGTGCTGCTGCTGCCGAAGTTCGCCACCGTCAACGACCACGCGTTCCTCGCCGACGACACCCTGATCGGCTGCTACGAGCTCGGCGGCGGCTGGGTGCGGGTCGAGGACGTCAAGATCGGCAAGCGGGCCTTCGTCGGCAACTCCGGCATGGCGGCGGCCGGCCGCAAGGTGCCCAAGGCGTCGCTGGTCGCCGTGCTGTCCGCGGCTCCGCACCGGGCGATCGCCAAGGCCGGCTCGTCGTGGCTCGGCAGCCCGCCCACCCGGCTGCGCCGCTCGGCCAGCACCCAGGACGACAGCCGCACCTACGACCCGCCTCGCCGCCTGCGGACCTACCGCGGTCTGGTCGAGGCCGCGCGCGTCGTACCCCTGCTGCTCGCCGCCCTCCTCGGTACCTCCGTCGCCGTCGTGCTGCTGGCCCTCCTGGACGCCGCACCATGGCTGGCCGTCGTCCTCGGTGGCCCCGTGCTCCTCGCCGGCGGCATCGTCGCCGCGCTCGTCACCGCCGCTGCCAAGTGGACGATCGTCGGGCGGCACCGGCCGTCCGAGCACCCGCTGTGGAGCGGCTTCGTGTGGCGCAACGAGCTCGCCGACACCTTCACCGAGGTCCTCGCCGCGCCGTGGTTCGCCACGGTCACCCAGGGCACCGTCGCGTTGAACGTCTGGCTGCGCATGCTCGGAGCGCGGATCGGCAACGGCGTCTGGTGTGACACCTACTGGCTGCCGGAGACCGACCTCGTCGAGCTGCGCGACGGCAGCACCGTCAACCACGGCTGCGTCGTCCAGACCCACCTCTTCCACGACCGGGTGCTCGCCATGGATGCGGTCGTCTTGAAGGCGGGTGCGACCCTGGGGCCCAACAGCGTTATCCTTCCGGCCGCGACGATCGGCCGTCACGCCACCGTGGGGCCGGCGTCGCTCGTCATGCGGGGGGAAGGTGTCCCCAGCCGCACCCGGTGGATCGGGAACCCGGTCGGACCGTGGGAGGGCCAAGAGGAATGAGTGGGCACGATGACAGGGACTGACCCGTATGTGCCCGGCCACGGGGACGCGTCGTACGACGTCTCGCACTACGTGCTCGACCTCGGCTACCGCCCTGAGGGCAACCGTCTCGACGGCGAGGCCACGCTGACCTGCGTGGCCGTGGACGACGTCGTCCGGCTCCGCCTGGACCTGCACCACCTGCGCGTCTCCCGGGTGAGCGTCGACGGCAAGCCGCCGGCCCGCTACACCCACCGCGACGGCGGGGTGGCGATCTGGCTGGACTCCCCCATCGCGGCCGGCACCGAGTTCGAGGTGCGGGTCAAGTACTCCGGCCAGCCGGCGGTGATGAAGAGCAAGACCCTCGGCGACGCCGGCTGGGAGGAGCTCACCGACGGCGTCATCGTCGCGGCCCAGCCGCACGGCGCCCCGTCGTGGTTCCCCTGCAACGACCGGCCCGACGACAAGGCCACCTACGACTTCACCGTGACGGCGCCCGCGGGCTACGAGGTCGCGCTGAGCGGCGACCTCGTCGGTACGTCGCGCCGCAGCTCGGCCGTCAGCTGGCGCTACGAGCAGCGCGCGCCGATGGCGACGTACCTCGCGACCTGCCAGATCGGCCGCTACGCCGTCACCGAGCAGGACGGGCCGGTGCCGCTGCGCGTGCTCGCGCCCGAGGACGTGGCGGGCGACGGCTTCGACGCGAGCTTCGGCCGACAGCCGGAGATGATGCGCTTCTTCGTCGACCGGTTCGGCGCCTACCCCTTCGACGGCTACACGACCGTCATCACCGACGACGACCTCGAGATCCCGCTGGAGTCGCAGTCGCTGTCGACCTTCGGCCGCAACTTCTGCGTCGACTCGTGGGACACCATTCGGCTGGTCGCGCACGAGATGGCGCACCAGTGGTTCGGCAACGCGGTGACGCTGCGGCGCTGGCAGGACATCTGGCTGCACGAGGGCTTCGCCTGCTACGCCGAGTGGCTCTGGTCGGAGGAGTCGGGCGGCGACAGCGCCGACGACTGGGCGCGGACCCACCACAAGAAGCTCGACGGCAAGGACCAGGACCTCCTGCTCGCCGACCCGGGTCCGGAGCTGATGTTCGACGACCGGGTCTACAAGCGCGGCGCGCTCACCCTCCACGCCCTGCGCGTCGAGCTCGGCGAGGAGCCGTTCTTCCAGCTGCTCCGCGCCTGGGTCGCCGCGCACACCGGCGGCTCGGTCACCACCGAGGACTTCATCGGCTTCTGCGAGAGCGAGACCGGCCGGGACCTCACGGACCTGTTCGACGCGTGGCTCTTCCAGACGGACCTGCCGCCGCTGCCCGCTGCGGTGTGAGCCAGGCGACCGCGGCGACGTAGCCGTCGGGCGCCTCCAGGTCGATCCAGGCCTCGGCGCCGAGCACGACCGCGGTCATCGGCCGGGCCAGACCGACGCCGTACATCTTGAGCACGGCCTCCTTGCGCGCCCAGACCCGTGCCTGCTCGAGCGCGTCAGCGGCCACCTCGCCCGGCGCCAGCACCAGCTCAGGCTGCCAGCGCGCGGCGACCTCGGCGACCGACTCGACGTCGACGCCGACCGCTCCGTCGGTCGCCACCGCCGTCACCAGGTGCGGGCCTGACCGGGCGAGCGAGACCGCGACGTCGCGCCCGTCGTACGTCGCCCACGGTCGGCCGTGCGCCGCGGAGCCGCACCGTCCGCACAGGCGTCCGGTCCGAGCCTCGCCGTCGCCGTACGCCCAGCCCAGGTGCGCCGCCAACGCGTCGTCGGCGGCGCGCGCCGAGTCGTGCCAGGCGACGTCGATCGTCAACTCAGCTCGAAGGCCACGTCGGTATCTCGCTTCGCTCGCTACGAGAGGTTCAGACCTGGGTAGAGCGGGTGCTTGTCGAGCATCTCCGCCGACGCGGCCTTCACCTTGTCGGCCACCCCGTCGCCCAGCTCGTACGACGCCTTCGACGGCCCGCCCGCCTTGGTGGTGCCGGGCTGGGTGTTCTGCAGGACGTGGACGATCAGCTCCGCGACGTTGTCGAACTCGTCGTGGCCGAAGCCGCGGGTCGTCAGCGCCGGGGTGCCGAGGCGGACGCCGGAGGTGTACCAGGCGCCGTTGGGGTCGGACGGCACCGAGTTGCGGTTGGTGACCACGCCGGCGTCGAGCAGCGCCGACTCCGCCTGGCGGCCGGTGAGGCCGAAGGACGACACGTCGAGCAGCACGAGGTGGTTGTCGGTGCCGTCGGTGACCAGCTTGGCGCCGCGGCTCATGAAGCCGTCGGCGAGCGACTTGGCGTTGTCGGCGACCTGCTGCGCGTAGGTCTGGAACGCCGGCTGACGGGCCTCCGCGAGCGCGACGGCCTTGGCCGCCATCACGTGCGAGAGCGGGCCGCCCAGGACCATCGGGCAGCCGCGGTCGACGCTCGGTGCGTACTCCTCCGTCGCCAGCACCATGCCGCCGCGCGGGCCGCGCAGGGACTTGTGGGTCGTGGTCGTCACGACGTGGGCGTGCGGCACCGGGTCCTCGTCGCCCGTGAAGACCTTGCCCGCGACCAGCCCGGCGAAGTGCGCCATGTCGACCATCAGGGTGGCGCCGACCTCGTCGGCGATCTCGCGCATCTTGGCGAAGTTCACGCGACGCGGGTACGCCGAGTAGCCCGCGACCAGCACCAGCGGCTTGAACTCCTTGGCCTTTGCGCGGACCACGTCGTAGTCGAGCAGCCCGGTCTCCGGGTCGGTGCCGTACTGCTGCTGGTGGAACATCTTGCCGCTGATGTTGGGCCGGAAGCCGTGGGTCAGGTGGCCGCCGGCGTCGAGGGCCATGCCGAGCAGGCGCTGGTTGCCGAGCTCGTGACGCAGCTCCTCCCAGCCCTCGTCGGTCAGGTCGTTCACGTTCTTCTTCTCCAGGCGCTCGAGCCACGGGCCCTCGACCCGGTGGGCGAGGATCGACCAGAACGCGACCAGGTTGGCGTCGATGCCGGAGTGCGGCTGGGCGTAGGCGTACTCGGCGCCGAAGAGCTCGCGGGCGTGCTCGGCGGCGAGCGCCTCGACGGTGTCGACGTTCTGGCAGCCGGCGTAGAAGCGGTGGCCGACCGTGCCCTCGGCGTACTTGTCGCTCAGCCAGGTGCCCATGGTCAGCAGCACGGCGGGCGAGGCGTAGTTCTCGCTCGCGATCAGCTTCAGCGAGCTGCGCTGGTCGGCGAGCTCCTTGCGGGTGGCGTCCGCGATCCGGGGCTCGACCGAGGCGATCACCTCGAGGGCCTGCTGGTAGGCGCTGCTGGTCAGGGCGGAGAGGTGCGCGTCGCTCATGCGGCTCAGCGTAGTGGGGCCGTACGACGCCGATCGAGCGGCTCGGGCCGCCCCCGGAGTGTGACGTGGGCCGCACCGGGCGGGGTCGGCCGCCCGGCGCGGCCCGCCGTGTCTCGCATGTTGGATCCTCGTCCCACATCATGGGATTTCGCCTTGTGGGGAGGGCGTCCGGACCGTGAGACTGCTTGACATGACCGCTGCGACGCAGACGTACCTCGTGGTTCGACGCCACGTGGACTTCGGGCGTACCCGCAGCTCCATGTGTTGGCCCTCCTGACGTACAGAGCCTGACCAGCCGCCCATCACGCAGCTGACCGGACCAGGGCATCGACGCCCGGTCCGAGCGTCGCTGCCACCGTCGTCAAGGAATGCCTCGCCTGATGTCTGACCTGCGCTACACCGCCAAGGCCGCCGCCCACACCGAGATCCCGCGCCCCAAGCGCGGCGAGGGGCAGTGGGCGCTCGGCTACACCGAGCCGCTGAACAAGAACGAGCAGTCCAAGAAGGACGACAGCCCGCTCAACGTCCGCGACCGGATCCTCTACACCTACTCCAAGCGCGGCTTCGCCTCGATCGACCCCGCCGACCTGCGTGGCCGCTTCCGGTGGATGGGCCTCTACACGCAGCGCGCCCCGGGCTTCGACGGCGGCAAGACGGCTACGCTCGAGGAGGAGGAGCTCGACGACGAGTTCTTCATGATGCGGGTCCGCTCGGACGGCGCGCTCCTCTCGCACGACGCCGTACGCGCCCTCGGCACCATCGGCGTCGACTTCGCCCGGGACACCGCCGACGTCACCGACCGCGAGAACATCCAGTACCACTGGATCCGGATCGAGGACGTGCCCGCGATCTGGGAGCGGCTCGAGGCCGCCGGCCTGGACACCATGGAGGCGTGTGGCGACTCGCCGCGGCCCTTCCTCGGCTCGCCGGTCGCCGGCGTCGCCAAGGACGAGATCATCGACGGCTCCGCGGCTCTGGAGGAGATCAAGCGGCGCTTCATCGGGCACCCGGACTACGCCAACTTCCCGCGCAAGTTCAAGACCGCGCTGACCGGGCACCCGGGCCACGACGTCTCCCCCGAGACCAACGACATCTCCTTCGTCGGCACCGTGCACCCCGAGCTCGGCCCCGGCTTCGACCTGTGGGTCGGCGGCGGCCTGTCCACCAACCCGATGCTGGCGCAGAAGATGGGTGTCTGGATCCCGGTCGACGAGGTCGCCGACGCCTGGGAGGGCGTCGCGTCGATCTTCCGCGACTACGGCTACCGCCGGCTGCGCTCGCGGGCGCGCCTGAAGTTCCTGGTCGCCGACTGGGGCATCGAAAAGTTCCGCGAGGTCCTCGAGAACGAGTACCTCGACCGCAAGCTGGTCTCCTGCGAGTCGCCCGGCTCCCCCGTCGGCCACCGCGACCACATCGGCGTGCACGAGCAGAAGGACGGCAAGCTCTACGTCGGCATCGCGCCGACCGCCGGCCGCGTGTCCGGCACGATCCTCGTGCAGCTCGCCGACCTGATCGAGGAGTACGGCGTCGCGGGCGCCCGGCTCACGCCGTACCAGAAGATCGTGCTGGTGGGTGTCGAGCCCGCCGTCGTCGAGGAGCTCGTCGAGAAGCTCGACGCGATCGGGCTCTCGGCCCGGCCGTCCAACTGGCGCCGCAACACGATGGCCTGCACCGGCATCGAGTTCTGCAAGCTGGCGATCGTCGACACCAAGGAGCGCGCGCGCACCCTGGTCGGCGAGCTCGAGAAGCGCTTCCCGACGCTGGACACGCCGATCACCGTCAACGTCAACGGCTGCCCCAACGCCTGTGCCCGCACGCAGATCGCCGACATCGGCCTCAAGGGTCAGCTGGTCATGCACGAGGGCGAGCAGGTCGAGGGCTTCCAGGTGCACCTCGGCGGCGCGACCGGACTGCAGGCCAACTTCGGCCGCAAGCTGCGTGCCCACAAGGTCACCAGCGCCGGGCTCGACGACTACATCACCACCGTCGTGACGAACTTCCTGGCCGACCGCGAGGACGGCGAGCTGTTCGCCACCTGGGTCGCCCGGGCCGACGAGGACCTGCTGCGCGGCGACAAGCTGCTGGAGGGGGTGGCGACGCCATGAGCGAACGCGCCGTGCCCTTCCACTGCCCCTTCTGCGGCGAGCAGGACCTGCGCCCGCACGAGGTCGTCTCGGAGAGCGGCGAGATCAGCTCGCCGCACGGCACCTGGGAATGCCGAGGATGCCTGCGTGCTTTCAGCCTGAAGATGCTCGGCTTGATCCGACCGTCAGGAGCCCACTCATGAGCGTGACCACGACGACCGCGCGCAACAAGCGTGGGATCGACACCGCCGGCCGGTCGCCGGAGGAGCTGCGCGAGCTGGTGTCCCACTGGGGCGCCGAGCTCGAGCTGGCCCCCGCCGAGGTGATCGTCGAGTGGGCGGCCGCGACCTTCGGGGAGCGCTTCTGCGTCACGTCCTCGATGGGCGACGCCGTGCTGACCGACGTGGTCTCCAAGGTCGTGCCGGGCATCGACGTGCTCTTCCTCGACACCGGCTACCACTTCGTCGAGACGATCGGCACCCGCGACGCGGTCGAGGCGACGATGCCGGTCAACCTGATCTCGATCACGCCCGTGCAGTCGGTGGCGGAGCAGGACGCGACGTACGGCAAGGACCTGTACAAGACCGACCCCGACCTGTGCTGCAAGCTGCGCAAGGTCGAGCCGCTGGCCGCCCGCCTGGCCGACTACGACGCCTGGGCGACCGGGCTGCGCCGGGCCGAGACCAAGAACCGGGTCATCGCGCCGGTGATCGGCTGGGACGCCAAGAAGGCCAAGGTCAAGATCTCGCCGCTGGCCCGCTGGTCCGACGAGCAGGTCGAGAAGTACATGGCCGACAACGGCATCCTGGTCAACCCGCTCGTGTACGACGGCTACCCCTCGATCGGGTGCTGGCCGTGCACCCGGCGCGTGGCCCCCGGCGAGGACCCGCGCAGCGGGCGCTGGGCCGGCACCAACAAGACCGAGTGCGGGATCCACTCATGAGGACCCGCACCCTGCAGACCGGCAGCGTGGCCGGCCGTGCACTCGCATTCCCCGAAGCACGCACAGGTAAGGAGGCGGCGTGATGGCTGCTCCTGCTCTGGTGGCCCTGGCTCACGGCAGTCGTGACCCCCGGTCCGCCGCAACGATCAAGGCCCTCGTCGACGAGGTCAAGGCGATGCGCCCCGACCTCAAGGTCGAGGCCGCGTTCCTCGAGCTGTCGAAGCCGTCTTTCCAGACGGTCGTCGACCGGCTCGTGAAGGCCGGTCACGACGAGATCGTCGTCGTGCCGCTGCTGCTCACCGAGGCCTACCACGCCAAGGTCGACGTCCCGAGCGCCGTCACCGAGGCGACGACCCGGCACCCCGGCGTACAGATCCGGGCCACGTCGATCCTGGGCCTGGAGGCGCACTTCCTCGAGGTGCTGGACCTGCGGATGCGGGAGGCGCTCGCGGCCTCCCGGGTGCGCGAGCTCGACGCGCTGGTGCTGGCCGCTGCCGGGTCGAGCGATCCGCTGGCCAACCAGGCCGTCGCGCGGCTCGCCCGCGTCTGGGGCGCCCGGCACAAGCTGCCCGTGACCGCGGCGTTCGCGTCCGCCTCGCCGCCGGCGACGGGCGAGGCCGTCCGCACGTTCCGTGCCGAGGGACGCCGGCACATCGCCGTCGCCTCGCTCTTCCTGGCCCCGGGCTTCCTCCCGGACCGGGCCGCGGAGCTCGCCCTCGAGGCCGGTGCGATCGCGGTCTCCGCGCCGCTGGGTGCGCACCCGGAGCTGGCCCGCACGATCCTCGCCCGCTACGCCGTCGGCGCGGTCGAGCTGGTCCCCGTCTGACGCCGAGTCGGCGCCAGTTTGCACAAACTGGCGCCGACTCGACTGCAATGTGGCGCCGACTCGGCACTTGGGGGCAGTCGGGTGGTACCTCAGGTGGAGGCGGGTGACCCACCCCGTTTCCTAGCGTCGAAGCATGACGATCCTGCTGTCGGACGAGCGCGTCCGGTCCGTGCCCGTGGTGGAGTCCGGCGAGCCGCTGGTGCGGCTGCCGCGGAGCCTGTCCCCCGCCGGCGCGCTGGTGCGCGCCGGCCTCGCGAACCGGCTGATGGCGGCCGACCTCCAGCTCCCGTGGGTCGTGCAGCTGCGGGTGGTCGAGGGGTTCCGGCCGGTCGAGCAGCAGCGCGCGATCATCGCGTCGTACGCCGAGCAGGTGCGGCTCCACCACCCCGGCGCCGACGACGCGGAGCTGGCCCGGCTGACGAGCAGGTTCGTCTCGCCGGTCGACGTCGCACCGCACGTGGCCGGCGCCGCGGTCGACCTCACCCTCGTCGACGCGTGCGGCGACGAGCTCGACCTGGGCACGCCGATCGACGCGACCCCGGAGGACAGCGACGGTCGCTGCTACTTCGCGGCCGACGGCATCGGTGCGGATGCCCGGGCACACCGGGAGCTGCTCGCCACGGTGCTGGCCGGGCACGGGCTCGTGAACTACCCGACCGAGTGGTGGCACTGGAGCTTCGGCGACCGCTACTGGGCGCTGACGACCGGCGCCCGGCACGCGCTCTACGGCCCGGTCGCCGCGGCGGTGGCGGCATGAGCGCCACCGCGATCGCCCCGCGGGCGGGCACGAGCAGCGGGCCGCGGCTCGACATCGACCTGCAGGCCGTCGGCCGCAACACCCGCCTGCTCGCCGACCGCGCGGCCGGCGAGCTGATGGCCGTGGTGAAGGCCGACGGGTTCGGGCACGGCGCGGTCGACGTGGCGCGGACGGCGCTGGCCCACGGCGCCACCCGGCTGGGCGTCACCACCCTCGACGAGGCGTGGCCGCTGCGCGACGCGGGCCTCGCCGTACCTCTCCTGAGCTGGCTGAACCCGGTCGACGCCGACTACGGGTCGGCGGCGGCGCGCGACGTCGACGTCGCGGTGCCCAGCCTCCAGCACCTCGCGGCCGTCGCGGCCGCGCCCGGCCGCAGCCGGGTCCACCTCCACCTGGACACCGGCCTGGCCCGCGACGGCGCCGACCCCGCGAGCTGGGGGCAGCTGTGCCGGGCGGCCCGGCGGGCCGAGCAGCGGGGCGAGGTCGAGGTCGTCGGCGTGATGGGCCACCTGGCCTGCGCCGACGAGCCCGGCGACGAGAGCAACGCGCTCGGCCGGACCCGCTTCGCCTGGGGCCTCGAGACCGCACGCGCCGCCGGCCTGCGCCCGCGCGACCGGCACCTGGCCGCCACCTCCGCCACCCTCAACGATCCACGGGCGCACCACACGATGAGCCGCGTCGGCGCGGGCCTGGTCGGCATCGACCCCTCCGGCTCGACCCGGCTGCACCCGGCGATGACGCTGACCGCGCCGGTCGTGCAGGTCCGCAAGGTGCGGGCGGGCACCCCGGTCGGCTACGGGCACACCCACCGCACCGCCGCCGCGACGCACCTCGGCCTGCTGCCGATCGGGTACGCCGACGGCCTGCCGCGGCTCGCCTCGGGTCGGGGCCAGGTGCTGGTCCGGGGCGTACGGCGCCCGGTGGTCGGCCGGATCTCGATGGACCAGCTGGTCGTGGACCTCGGCAGCCGCGGGATCGACCAGGGCGAGACGGTGACGCTCTTCGGTCCCGGCACGCACGGCGAGCCGACGGTCTCCGAGTGGGCGGCGTGGGCCGACACCATCGAGCACGAGATCGTCACCGGCATCGGCGCCCGCGTCGAGCGCCGGACCCGCCCGGTGCCGCACCTGAGGAGCCTGTCGTGAGGACACCGCCGACCAGGACCAGGGTCGCCGTCATCGGCGGCGGGCAGAACTGCGAGCACGACGTCTCCCTCGCCTCGGCCGCCTCGGTGGCGGGCGCGCTCGACCCCGCGGCGTACGACGTCGTGCCGATCACCATCGGCCGCGACGGCACCTGGCGCGACCGCGGGCTGCGGCCGATCGGCCTGTGCGGAGCCGCTCAGGTGCTGCGTGGCTGCGACGTCGCCTTCCCGGTCGTGCACGGTCCGCGCGGCGAGGACGGAGCGCTCGCCGCCCTGTGCGAGCTCGCCGGGATCGCGTACGTCGGGTCCGGGGTCCGCCCGGGCGCGATCGCGATGGACAAGTGGACGACCAAGCTCGTCGCCGCAGCGGTCGGCATCGCCACGGCGCCCGGCCGCCTGGTCACGGCGGCCACGGCCGGGCACGAGCGCTGGACCCACCCCGTCGTGGTGAAGCCGGTCGCCGCCGGCTCCAGCCTCGGCGTCAGCCTGGTGACCGAGCCGGGCCTGCTCCGCCCGGCGCTCGAGGAGGCCCTCGCCCTCGACGACCGGGTGCTGGTCGAGGACGTCGTCGCCGGCCGCGAGATCGACGTGGCGGTGCTCCGACGCACCGACGGGTCGCTCTTCGTCCCGCCCGCGCTCGAGATCGTCGCCGACGGGGTCTTCGACCACGAGGCGAAGTACGGCGGCCACGCGGACTTCCGCGTCCCCGCACGTCTCGAGGGGGTCGAGGCCAAGGCGCTCAAGGAGGCGGCGCTCGCGGTGTACGACGCCCTCGGCTGCTCCGGGGTCGCCCGGGTCGACTTCTTCCTGACCGAGGACGGCCCGGTGCTCAACGAGGTCAACACGGTGCCGGGGATGACCGAGCACTCGCAGGTGCCGCGGATGTTCGCCGCGGCGGGGATGTCGTACCCGGAGCTGCTGGACGAGCTCGTCCGCGGCGCCCACCGTTGAGCGCCCCGTCGGGCGTGGTTCCATTGCGGGGTGGTGACGGCATGACCTCCTGGCGCCAGTGGGCTCCCGACCTCGGAGCCGGCCTCGTCGTCCTGCTGGTCGGGCTCGTCGAGACGCTGAACCTCTACCACCCTTATTACGCGTCCGACCCGCGCCCGCCGGCCGCCCTGATCTGCCTCGGCATCGCGACCGCCGTCGCGCTGTCGCGCCACCTGCCCGGCGCCGCGCTCGCGCTGGTGTGGGCGGTCTGCTCGCTCCAGGTCGTCTTCGGCACCCAGCTGCTGATGGTCGAGCTGGCGATCGGGGCCGTGGCCTTCGGGGCCGCCCGGTGGGGCAGCACCGCCACCGCCTGGCTGAGTGCGCTCTCGATCCCCGCCGCCGCGGTGATCTCGGTCTTCTGGATCCAGCCGGACGTGTTCTACCGCGCGCTCGACACGGCCGGCTTCCGGTCCCTGATCGACACGACCTCGCGGTTCAGCGACCGCTGGCAGATCACGGCGGCCATCCTCGGGATGTCGGTGCTCGGGGTGCCGTGGCTGGCGGGGCTCGCGCTGCGCTTCTCGGCCCGCGCCCAGCAGTCGCGCGAGTCCCAGGTCACCGCCGAGGCGCAGCGCGACCAGGCCGAGGAGATCGCCGAGCTCCGGGAGGAGCAGGCGCGGCTGGCCCGCGACGTGCACGACGTGGTCGGCCACTCGCTGGCCGTGATCCTGGCGCAGGCCGAGTCGGCGCAGTACCTCAAGGACGCCGACACCAGCGCCTTGAAGCAGACCATGGCCAACATCGCGACCTCGGCGCGCACCTCGCTCCAGGACGTCCGCCAGGTGCTCACGACGACCGGAGGCGGTACGGCGCCGCCCGCTCGCACCGCCGGCCTCGACAGCCTGGTCGACGGCGTGCGCGCCAGCGGCCACGAGATCGACTCGACCGAGGTCGGCACGCCCCAGCCGCTGCCGCCGGAGCTCGAGGTGGTGGCCTTCCGGGTGCTCCAGGAGATGCTCACCAACGCGATCAAGCACGGCCACCGCGGCGCGCCGATCCAGGTCGAACGACACTGGGAGGGTGAGCTGCGGATCGAGGTGCGCAACGTGATCGACACCAGCGCCCCCGAGACCCAGCCGTTGATGATGGCGGAGCCGATCCCCGAGCAGAGCGGGCAGGGCCTCGACGGCATGCGCCGCCGGCTCGAGTCCGTGGGCGGACGGCTCGACGTACGCCGGCGCACGGAGGCGGGCGGTCCCACCTTCACGGCCACGGCCTGGGTGCCGGTGAGGTCCCGATGACCACCCCCGCGATCCGTGTCCTGCTGGTCGACGACCAGGAGCTCTTCCGCGAGGGCGTCCGGGTGATCGTCGACGCCCAGGACGGCATGGAGGTCGTGGGGTCGGCGGGCGACGGGCTCGAGGCGGTCCGCCTGGTCGACGAGCTCGAGCCGGACGTGGTGCTGATGGACATCCGGATGCCGGAGATGGACGGCGTCGAGGCGACCCGCCAGATCTTCCTGCCCGACCGGGCGGCGCGGCGCGAGACGCCGGTGCGGGTGGTCGTCCTGACGACGTTCAACCTCGACGACCGGGCCGCGACCGCGATCAGGTACGGCGCCAGCGGCTTCCTGCTCAAGGACACGACGCCGGTGATGCTCCGCGACGCGATCCGCACCGTCCACGCCGGCAACGCCGTGCTCGCGCCGACGGACCTCTCGACGCTGCTGGAGGGCCAGTTCCGGGCGCAGACGCCGACCCCGCCGGCGTACCTCTCCCTCACGGACAAGGAGCGCGAGGTCTTCGCGGCGGTCGCCAAGGGGTTGTCCAACACCGAGATCGCCGGCCTGGTCTTCGCCAGCGAGTCGACGGTGAAGACCCACGTCGGTGCGATCCTGCGCAAGCTCGGCCTGCGGGACCGGGTGCAGATCGTGGTCTTCGCCCACGAGCACGCCCTGACCTAGCCGACGAGCTTCTCCCGCAGGTGCTCGAGCTGGCGGGCGGGGTCGGTGGTGGTGCCGCCGTGCACCGGACCCGGCTGGAGGACCGTGCTGCGGGGCGCCTTGACGAAGCCGAAGCGCTGGCTGATCGGCGCCGACGCGGCCGCTCCCCCGCGCTCGTCGCCGGCGCAGACGCCGTCGACGAAGGCCAGCGCGTCGCAGACCTGGTCGACGTCCACGCTCGGGTCGAGGGCGCGCAACCGCTCGGCGTCGACGTGCCAGGAGACGTCGAGGAAGTCGGTCGCGTGGCAGTAGAGCACCACGCCGACGTTGACGAACTCCTCACGGTCGACGCGCGGCACGCAGCGCAGGACGACGTACTGGTAGGCGAGCGTGGTCATCGCGCCGCAGCCTCCGCGCTCGGCAGCCACTGCCGGGTGCCCAGCCGGGCGACCAGGAACGACACGTAGGCCGCACGCACGGCGTCCGCGCTCTCGGCACCTGGCACCGGCTCGAGCCACTCGTCGGGCACCTCGGCCAGCACCTCGGTGAAGACCGCCTCGTCGAGCAGCGCGCTGATCTCGGCGTCGGCCTGCGGCAGCCCGGGCGCCGACGCCCCCAGTACGTGGTCGTCGGGGTTCCACGGCTGGCGCGCGAAGCGCTCCGGGTCGGTCACTCCCCCACCCCACGCGTGGTGGAAGTACAACGCCGCACCGTGGTCGATCACCCACAGGTCGCGGTGCCACACCAGCAGGTTGGGGTTGCGCCAGGAACGGTCGACGTTGGCGGTGAACGCGTCCAGCCAGAGCACCTTCGCCCCCACCGTCTCCCCCGCGGCGACCTGGCCGTCGTACCCGAACGAGCCCGGCAGGAAGTCGATGCCGAGGTTGAGCCCGGCGCTCGCGTTGAGCAGGTCCTGGACCTCCTCGTCCGCCTCGTAGCGCGCGATCGCGGGGTCCAGGTCGAGGGCCACCAGCCGCGGGGTCCGCAGACCGATCCGGCGGGCGAGCTCGCCGACGATCACCTCGGCGACCAGCACCCGCAGGCCCTGGCCGGCGCCGCGGAACTTGCACACGTAGGTGCCGAGGTCGTCGCCCTCGACGATCCCGGGGAGGCTGCCGCCCTCCCGCAGCGGGGTCACGTAGCGGGTCACGGAGACGGTCGGGATCACGCCGTCACCCTAGGGCGTGCCCGGTGCCCCCCGCATTTCCGTACGCCATCGTCGGAATTGTTTGGTCGGCCCGCTCCCCGGGTAGTCGGCGGGTGGGCGTCCGGTGGGGGCGCCCCATTCCGGGAGGACACCTTCATGCACGTACGCCGACTCATCGGCTCCTTGCTCGCCACGACTCTCGCCGCGACCGCGTTGACCGCCGTCGCCACCAGCGCTCCGGCCTCCGCGGCGACGACGGTGCCGACCAGGGTCACGATCCAGGTCAGCCAGAAGAAGGCCGAGTACAACGACAAGATCTCGGTCACCGGCTCGGTCCAGGGGCAGAACAGCGACGGGACCTGGGGCACGCTGCCCTACGGCTCGGGCAGCGCCACCCTGCAGTTCCTGCCCAAGGGCAGCTCGACGTGGAAGTCGCTCCAGTCGGAGGCCGACGGCAACACGTTCTACTTCTACCCGGTCCCGGTCAAGGCCACCGGCACCCTGCGCGTCGTCTACAGCGGCGGCACCTACGGCGACTACCAGTTCACCCCCTCGACGTCGTCGTCGAAGTCGCTCAAGGTCACGCGCAAGCTGACCTACAAGGAGGTCCCCGGACGACGGACGGGGATCCAGGGCAAGATCTCGCCCGCGGCCAGGATCAAGGTCGTCATCCAGAAGAAGGTCGGCAAGAAGTACCGCCACTTCAAGACCGTGAAGACCGCCCGCAGCGGCAAGTTCAAGATCATCCTGCCGGCACCGCGCAACGGTCGCTTCTACTGGAAGATCACCTTCACCGGCAACAAGACCTTCGTCCCCCGGGTCGTGAAGGGCAGCACGTACAGCTACTGAGCAGCTCCGACCGAACGGGTCAGGTGCTCGCGTCCGACGCGAGCAACCTGGCCCGTTCGGCTTCCACGTCGAAGTCGGCCGCCGGCCAGCGCAGGTCCATCCCCCGCAGAGCGGCGAGCAGCAGCTGCCCGACGGCCAGGTTGCGGAACCACTTGCGGTCGCTGGGGACGACGTACCACGGCGCGTGCTCCGTGTTCGTCCGCTCCAGGGCCAGCGCGTACGCCTCCTGGTAGTCGTCCCAGCGGGCGCGGGCGTCGATGTCGCCGGGCTCGTACTTCCAGTGCTTCTCGGGGTTGTCGAGCCGCGCGAGCAGCCGGTTGCGCTGCTCGTCCTTGCTCAGGTGCAGCATGCACTTGAGCACGACCGTGCCGTCGTCGACGAGCTCCTGCTCGAACGCGTTGATCGCGTCGTACCGCCGGTCGATCTCCTCGAGGCTGGCCAGCTCGTTGACCCGCGCGATCAGCACGTCCTCGTAGTGGGAGCGGTCGAAGACGCCGAGGTAGCCGGGGTCCGGCACCGCCCGGCGGATCCGCCAGAGGAAGTCGTGGGAGAGCTCCTCCTTCGTCGGCGCCTTGAACGACGTGATCCGGACGCCCTGCGGGTCGACCAGGCCGACGGTGTGCCGCAGCGTGCCGCCCTTGCCCGAGGTGTCCATGCCCTGCAGCACCAGCAGCAC
Organism: Nocardioides conyzicola; assembly: GCF_039543825.1. NCBI lineage: Bacteria > Bacillati > Actinomycetota > Actinomycetes > Propionibacteriales > Nocardioidaceae > Nocardioides > Nocardioides conyzicola. The sequence continues at coordinate 163,394 of NZ_BAABKM010000003.1, forward strand.
CCGGCGGCGGGAGCCGGTCGCCCGTCCCTCGGCCCAGAGCCGCTCCTGGAGGTCGGCGAGCTCGTCGCCGAGCCCGCACAGGGCTGCCTTCCCGTCGCTCTTCTTGCCGTCGAAGCCGGGCTTGGCGTCGGTCGGGAGGGCGGCGAGGTCGACGGGGCCGGTGGGCAGGCGCAGCGGGTGAGCGGTCATCTGGTGATCATCCCAGGACGCGGGCCACATCGAGGGAGCAACCGACGACCGTGTCGACACTGCCGTCCTCCTGGGGCTCGTCGAACCACAGCCCGGCGACGAACCCGGTCTTCGCCAGCATCCGCAGCGACGCCGCGTTGCGGTGGTCGGGAGCCGCGAAGTACGTCGGGGCGTCGGGGAACCGGTGCCGGGTGCGCAGCATCCACGCCCACAGCACGCGCGGGCCGAGGCCGCGCCCGCTCCACTCCTCGGCGAGCGCGTAGTCGACGCCGATCGCAGCCGGATCGGGTCCGAGCAGCGCGTAGTCGGGGTAGTCCGCGATTCGGTAGTCCTGGAGGAAGCCGACCGAGCGGCCGTTGACCTCGGCGACCCACATCCGGGTCGGGCTCATCCCGTCGATGCACGGGCCGTAGCGGGCCTCGACGTTGTCCGCGGTCGGCTCCCCCTCGGAGGCCCACCAGCGGCGGACGTGCTCGGAGGACCGCCAGCGCAGCACGTCGGGCAGGTCGCCGCGGGTCATCGCCCGGACGGTGATCCGCTCGTCGTGGTCGACGACGAACTCCTTGACCGTGCCCGACAGGTCGCTCGGTGCCGGCTCGGCGTGCATGCTCGCGCAGGTACGCCGGGCCGCGGCCGCCCACGGCTCGCCCGGACGGACGACGCCGGACAGGTCGCGGCCGCGGTCGTGCACCACGACGCGGACCGGCTCGTCGGTCACGACCCCGGCTTCGCCCGGTGCACCAGGGGCGGAGCGGCGGACCAGGGGAAGTCGATCCACGCCTCGGTGTGCCGCCAGACGTACTCCGGTCGGATCACCGTCCACGGCTTCTCGTAGATCACCGCGGTGCGGGCCTCGGCCACCTGGTCGGCGACGAAGTCGCGGACCACCTCGAGGGTCTTGCCGGTGTCGGCCACGTCGTCGGCGATGAGGATCTTCAGGCCCGCTAGGTCGACCGCGGCCGGCGTCGGCGGCAGCATGATCGGGACCTCGAGGCGCTGCTCGACCCCGGTGTAGAACTCGACGTTGACCGCCGACAGGTTCTTGACGTCGAGCGCGTAGCCGAGGCCCATGCCCAGCCCGAGACCGCCGCGGGCGATCGAGAGGATCAGGTCGGGTTCGTAGCCCGAGTCCACCACCTGCTGGGCCAGGTCCAGCACCGCGGTGCCGAACAGCTCGTACGTCAGGATCTCGCGCTCGGTCGCCACGAGAGCATTGTGGCGGGTCGGACCGGTCAGTCGTCCAGGGGTTCTCGTCCTGCGGCCGCCAGCTCCTCGCGGACGACCGCGAACGCGAGCCCCGAGCCGTAGCCCTTGCGGGCCAGCATGCCGACCAGCCGCCGGGTGGCCTTGACGTCGTCGACCCGCTCGACGGAGCGCAGCTTGGCGCGCACGAGCGCACGCGCCGCCGCCGCCTCGTCGTCCGGGTCGATGTCGTCGAGGGCCTCGCGGGCCACCTCGTTGTCGATGCCCTTGCGGTGCAGCTCCTGGGCCAGCGCCCGCTTGGCGAGCCGCCGTCCCACGTCGGACCGGGTCGCTCCGCGCGACGCGATCCAGGCCCGGGCGAACGCCTCGTCGTCGATCAGCCCGACCTCCTCGAACCGGTCGAGGAGGCGGGTGGCGATGTCGGCCGGGACGTTCTTGGCGGCCAGCTTGTCGGCGAGCTCCTTGCGGGTGCGCGCCTGGCCCGTCAGCTGGTCGAGCAGGATCTTGCGGGCCACCGCCTCCGCGTCGGCCTCCGGGACCTGGGCTGCCTCGTCCTCGGGTGGTGGTGCGGTCGGGGCGGCGCGCCGTGTCCACGCGTCCACCCCGACCGAGACGTCACCGAGCCAGTCGGGCGGCACAGAGGTCCCCGCTGATCGAGCCTGTCGAGATTCGTGAAGGGTCATCGACTAGAAGGAGTCGACGCCGATCGGCTCGTCGGAGAGCGGAGCCTCCTGGTCGACCTGGGGGCCGACGCCGAGCTTCTCGAGGATCTTCTTCTCCAGCTCGTTGGCCAGGTCGGGGTTGTCCTTGAGGAAGTTGCGGGAGTTCTCCTTGCCCTGACCGAGCTGGTCGCCCTCGTAGGTGTACCAGGCGCCGGCCTTGCGGACGAGCCCCGACTCGACACCGACGTCGATCAGGCCGCCCTCGCGGCTGATCCCCTTGCCGTACATGATGTCGAACTCGGCCTGCTTGAACGGCGGGGCCACCTTGTTCTTCACGACCTTGACGCGGGTCCGGTTGCCGACCATGTCGGTGCCGTCCTTGAGCGTCTCGATGCGCCGCACGTCGAGCCGGACCGAGGCGTAGAACTTCAGCGCCTTGCCACCGGTGGTGGTCTCGGGCGAGCCGAACATGACGCCGATCTTCTCGCGCAGCTGGTTGATGAAGATCATCGTGGTGCCGGAGTTGCTGAGGGCACCGGTCATCTTGCGCAGCGCCTGGCTCATCAGACGGGCCTGGAGACCGACGTGGCTGTCGCCCATCTCCCCCTCGATCTCGGCCCGGGGCACCAGCGCGGCCACCGAGTCGATGACGACCAGGTCGAGCGCGCCGGAGCGGATCAGCATGTCCGCGATCTCCAGCGCCTGCTCACCGGAGTCGGGCTGCGAGACCAGCAGCGCGTCGGTGTCGACGCCCAGGGCCTTCGCGTAGTCGGGGTCGAGCGCGTGCTCCGCGTCGATGAAGGCCACGATGCCGCCGGCACGCTGGGCGTTGGCCACGGCGTGCAGGGCGACGGTGGTCTTGCCGGAGGACTCCGGCCCGTAGATCTCGATCACCCGTCCGCGCGGGAACCCACCGAGGCCCAACGCGATGTCGAGAGCGATCGAGCCGCTGGGGATGATGGCGAGCGGGGCCCGCACCTCGTCGCCGAGACGCATGACCGAGCCCTTGCCGAACTGCTTCTCGATGTTGGCGAGCGCGGCGTCCAGGGCCTTCTCGCGGTCTGCACCAGCCATGTGCTGATCCTTCTCTCTCGTCGGGTGTCAGGTACGTCGGCGACGCTAGAGCGAGCCACCGACAGCGCCTGATCAGCGCTGACACCATCTGTGGAGAACCTCGTCCGCGTCGTACCTGTGCACACAACCTAGCCCGAACACCTGTTCGACCGCAGCACCTGGGTGCGGCGTGTCGCGACGTCGCTCAGACCGGGACCGAGGCGGGCAGCCGGACCAGGAAGCGGCAGCCGGCGGGCGCCGGCTCCCCCACGTTCTCCACGTGCACGACGCCCTGGTGCGCCTCGACGATGCCCTTGACGATCGCCAGCCCGAGCCCCGCTCCCCGCGCCTCGCGCGAGCCGAGCGCGGGCTCCGGCGTGCGCGCCGTCTCGCCGCGCCAGGCCAGGTCGAAGACCCGGCCCATGTCCTCCTCCGACAACCCGCCGCACTCGTCGCTCACGCTCAGCTCGACCCCGTCGGGGAGCGCCCGGCCGCGGATCTCGACGACGCCGTCGGCCGGGGTGTGCCGGATCGCGTTCATGACCAGGTTGGTCATCACGCGGGCCATCCCGGCCGCGTCGGCCGTCAGCACGATGCCGTCCTCGACGCTCCCCCCGAGCCGCACGTTGCGGGCCCGGGCGACCGGGTCGGCGCCGGCGATGGCCTCGCTGACCAGGTCGCGGAGCATCACCGGCTCGGGCGTGAGCCGGAGGACGCCCGCGTGGATCCGGGAGAGCTCGAACAGGTCGTCGACCATCCGCACCATCCGGTCGACCTCGGCGCGGATCTGGCGGTGGTAGCGATCGGGGTCCACCGCGATGCCGTCCTCCAGCGCCTCGGTCATCGCCCGCATGCCGGCCAGCGGTGTGCGCAGGTCGTGCGACACCCACGAGATCAGCTCACGTCGCGACTCCTCCAGCCGGGCCTCGCGCAGCCGGGACTCCTCGAGGCGCTCGCTGGTGCGCGCCAGCTCCTCGGAGAGCGCCTGGAACTCGCTGGGACCGCGGCTCGCGGCGACGTACGTGCCGTGGGCGTCCAGCAGCCGGGCGTCGCGCTGCAGCGCCTCCGACCAGCGGGAGATCGCCAGGCCAACCGCGAACGCGACGACGAGGGACACCGCTCCGGCCGCGCCCGCGACGAGCGCGACCACGCCCCAGTCGTGCGTCGAGATGAACATCATCCGGGCGGCGGCGACGACGCCGGCCAGCACCGAGCCGATCGCGACCACGACGACGAGGCCGAGCTGCCAGCGGATGGACAGGTGCCGCAGCAGCCACGCCGCCACCAGCCCGACCACGCCGACGCCGACCGCACAGACGGCGGCCACCGCCACGATCTGCACCTGGTCACTCGTCATGACGCTGCCTCCCACCGATAGCCCACACCCCACACCGTCTGCAGCCGCTCCGGCCGGGTCGGGTCGCGCTCGACCTTCTCCCGGAGTCGGCGCACGTGCACCGTCACCGTCGAGTGGTCGCCGATCGACCAGCCCCAGACGTGCTGCAGCAGGTCCTCGCGCGAGTACGCCGTACCGGGGTGCGCGAGCAGGAAGCGCAGCAGGTCGAACTCCCGGACGGTCAGCGCCAGGACCTCGCCGTCCCGGGTGGCGACGTGCGCGCCCTCGTCGACGACGAGGTCGCCGTCCACCAGGCGCTGGGGCGCCGGTGCGGAGCCGGTACGCCGGAGCACGGAGTCGACGCGCAGCACCAGCTCACGCGGGCTGAACGGCTTGCTCACGTAGTCGTCCGCACCGGTCTCGAGACCCATCACCCGGTCGGTCTCCTCGCCCAGCGCGGTCAGCATGATGACGGGCACGTCGCTGGTCGACCGGAGCTGACGACAGACCTCCAGGCCGTCGATGCCCGGGAGCATCAGGTCGAGCACGACCAGGTCGGCCGGCGCGTCACGCATCGTCCGCAGCGCGGTCTCCCCGTCGGCCGCCTCGACCACGTCGTGCTGGTGGGCGCGCAGGTAGGAGACGACGACCTCACGGACGGTGTGGTCGTCATCGACCACGAGGACGCGGGCCACCGGTACCTCCATCGTCGTGGGCTCCCCGCGAGCGTAGGACCGACGCGACGACGACCGCCACCAGGGTGAGCGCGGCGAGCACCAGCCATGCCGTCACGTAGCTGCGGTCGAGCAGCGTCGCGTTGTCGGGGCGGGCCCCGAAGCGCCCGAGCACGGGTACGGCGAGCAGCGTCACCGAGCCCAGCACGACGAAGCCGACGACCGCGGGCGCCCGGGCCGCGCGCGGGAGGCGGGGCAGCACCACCGCCCCGACCACGAGGGTCGCGATCGCGAGCACCCCGTCGTGGATGACGACGCCGGCCGCGAGCCAGACCGCCGCGTTGGTCAGCTGGTCCAGGTCCTGGCGGGTGAGCAGGAACCAGGCGCCGAACCCACCGAGGACGACGCCGACCGCGCCGATCGCGACCTGCAGGGCCCTCATGCCGACACCTCGAGCCGCGCGACCCACTTGGTCTGCAGGACGCCGGGCCGGTTGGGGGCGATCAGCCGGGCGGGGTAGCCGTGGTCGAGGGCGAGCGGCTCCCCCTCGAGCGCCAGCGCGAGCAGGGTGCGGTCGTCGTCGGCGAAGTTGCCCTGCAGCACGGTCCGCTTGTAGGGGCCGGACTCCTGCAGCGAGACGACGTGCACCTCGCTGCCGCTCGGCGCCCCGACGAGGTCGAGCAGGGTGCGCACGCGGACGCCGGTCCAGGTGCCGCTCGCGCTCCAGCCCTCGACGCACGCGATCGGCAGGGTCTCGCTGGTCTGGTCCATCGCGAGCAGCTCCTCGCGGGTCATCGAGACCTCCTGGTCGCCGTACGCCACGGTGAAGCGGTACGCCGCACTGGTGGCGGCGGGCGCGACCTTGGCGGCCGCCGCCGACTTGTTGATCGGGATGCCCGCGGGGCCGTCACCCGAGCGGACGCCGAAGACCGACACCCTGCGCAGCAGCGGGACCGTGCTGCCGGCGGTGACGAGCACGGCGACGCCCGCGGCCAGCCAGGTGGTCCGCAGCAGCGTGCGCCGCGAGATCGGTCCGGGCTCGGTCGCCGTCGGCCGGTCGTACGTCGTGTCCTCGACGTCGGACGTCAGCGCGCCGCGGATGATCGGGAGCTTCACCGCGATGTGCACCACCAGCGCGCCGATGGTGATCCAGGCGATCGCGTAGTGGGTGGACCGGAAGGAGAAGCTCCAGGGGTACCACTGCGCCGAGTTCGCGAGCCCGGACGCGAGCTGGAAGACCGCTCCGGCGACGAGGACCGCGATCGAGCCGCGCTCCAGCACCTCGAGCACCAGCCTGCGCACGTCGCGCGGCGGGCGGATGAACAGCCGCGGGTAGACCGTCCAGAGCTTCACGAGCAGCAGCGGCACCGACGCCGTACCGGTGATCACGTGCAGGCCCTGGGTGACCCGGTAGCCCCACGACGGGCTGGTCGGGAAGGGGATCGGCTGGGAGACGTTCTGGGCGTAGTGGCTGATCAGGCCGGTCGCGAAGCAGATCGTGAAGCAGATGCCGAGCCACGTGCCGACCCGGGCGGTCACCGCTGCGCTGCGGAGCCGGGAGCGGAAGGCCGACTCCGTCGGGATGTTCACGCTGCTTCCTCGAGCACGGCGAACCATCTCTCCCCGGCCTGGACCTGCTCGACGACGGCGAGCCCGGCCTGCGCGGCGATCCCGGCGATGTCCTCGATCCCCACGACCGACCAGCGGACGACGAGGTGCTCGACGCCGCACTCCAAGGTAGCCCAGTCGTTCGTGGGCGGCGTCCCGGGCGCGGCCACCTCGGCGACGACGCGGCCGCGGGGGTCGAGGACCTCACGCAGCCGCTGGAGCAGCGCGACCGGGTCGCCGCCGATGCCGACGTTGCCGTCGGCGAGCAGCGCGGTCTCCCATCGACCCTCACCGGGGATGGAGTCGAACACGTCGCGGTGCAGCGCCGCTCCCCCGCGGCGGCGCGTGCGCCCGACGGCCCCGTTGACGACGTCGATGCCGAGCACGACCGCGCCCTGCTCGGCGAGCGCGGCGGTGAGCCGGCCCGGTCCGCACCCGACGTCGAGCGTCGGGCCGGCGCACAACGACAGCAGGGTCCGGTCGATCTCGTCGGCCGGCCGGTCCCACTGGTCCAGGTGGAGACGCGTGATCGGGAGGTCCATGCTCATCGGCGCACCTCGCGCCAGGCACGGGCGAACTCACCCTCGCGGGCCTGCGCGGCCACGGCGTCCGCGTCGGCGACCGTGTCGACGTCGCGCAGCGTGTCGGCGACCGCGACGTCCAGACCCTCGCCGACCAACGCGCGGCGCGTGTCGTCGTACGTCGTCGGCGTGGACATCGGCACGTCGTGCAGCGACCGGGCAGCGGTCGGGCGGCGCAGCGCGAGCACCCACCAGCCGCCGTCCTCGGCCGGACCGAGCACCGCGTCGTGCTCCTCGGTGGCCGCGCCGACCGCGGTCAGCATCGCCGGGGTGAGCTGGGGGGTGTCCATGCCGACCTGGACGACCGGACCGCCGGGCGGGACGTCGACGTGGGCGTTGGCCAGCCGTTGCGCGAAGGTGCTGCCCCGCTGGCGGGCGACGGACCAGCCGTCCGTCGCCCGGATCAGCTCGTCCCCGCGGACCGCATCGGCGAAGTCGCCCGACAGCGACAGCAGGCAGGCGTCGGGGCCGAAGGCCTCGCGACAGGCGGCCAACGTGTCGAGCAGCGCCGCCGCGGCGACGTCGGCGGCGGCGGCCATCCCGATCTCGGCGCCGAGGCGGGTCTTCACCCGGCCGGCGACGGGCGCCTTCGCGACCACGAGCACTCGTGCGTCCGTCATCTCAGAACCCTCCAGAAGTCGCGGGCCGCGCGCGCCGTACCGCGCACCGATCCGGAGACCTTGGAACGGGTGCCGACCGCGCGCGGTCGGTAGGAGACGTCGCGCTCGGCGAACCGCCAGCCCGCGAGCGTCGCCTTCTGCAGCAGCTCCACGGGATAGCCGAACCGCCGGTCACGGACGTCCAGTGCCAGGAGTTCGTCGCGGCGGCAGATCCGGATGGGTGCGATGTCGTGCGCGTCCATCCCGATCCGGCGCCGGAGCCACCACACGATCAGGCCGTTGCCGAGGCGGGCGTGCCACGGCCACACGCCGCGCGAGACCGGGCGACGGCGGCCGACGGCCAGGTCGGCGCGGCCGGCGCGGACGTCCTCGAGCATGGGCAGCAGCTCGGCGGGGTCGAACGAGTCGTCGCCGTCCATGAACGCGACGTACTCGCTGGTCGCGGCGAGCAGCCCGGCGTGCACGGCGGCGCCGTACCCGGGACTCGACTCGGTGACGACGGTGGCCCCCAGGCCGCGGGCGACGTCGGCGGTGCCGTCGACGGACCCGTTGTCCGCGACGATCACGGCGAACTCGGGGGGCACGGCCGGCAGGAGCGCCCGGAGTGCGGCCGCCTCGTCCCGGCACGGGAGGATGAGGTCGCAGGCGGGTTCCATGTCCTGAAGGTTGACAGGACGAGGGCCCGGCAAACGGTCGGAGAACTTACGAAGCCGTGACGGCGTCGCTGCCAGGCTCATGCCGGGTCGCCGCCTGGCTACTGTCAGACCATGCCGACGACCCGAGCGCGTGCGCCCTGGGTCGGCCTGGTCGTCGCACTGGCGCTGGTGGCGGTCGCGTTCGCGGTGCCACCGCTCTTCGACTGGGAGGTCTGGCCGCGCGCGCCGCGCAGCATCGCCGACGGCGAGCTCGCGCCGCTGCACGGCTACTGGCAGCCCAAGCTCCTCGGGCCGGGCACGCTGCCGGCGGTCGCCATCGCCGTCCTCGGGTGGCGGTACGCCGTCGACCTCGCGGAACGGCTGTCCTGGCGGCGCCTGCTGCTGACGTCGTACGTCGTGGGGCTGGCGTGGTCGCTCTCGCTGGCGTTCGTCGACGGGACGTCCGGGATCTCGCGGGTGCTGGGCGACAAGTACGAGTACCTGCGGTCGGCGCGAGCGGTGACCGACGTGCACACGCTGCTGTCGACGTACGTCGACCGGATCCCCGCCTCGGCGCCGGACAACTGGCCGACGCACCCGGCGGGCCATCCGCCGGGTGCGCTGCTCTTCTTCGTCGGGCTGGTGAAGGTCGGGCTGGGGGGTGATCTCTCGGCCGGGCTGGTGGTGACCGTGATCGGCGCCTCCACCGCGCTCGCGGTCCTGGTGACGCTGCGCGCACTGGGTGCCGAGGCGATGGCCCGGCGGGCGGCGCCCTTCCTGGTCCTGGCCCCGGCTGCGGTCTTCATGGCGGTCTCCGCGGACGCGGTCTTCGCCGCCGTCGCTGGGTGGGGGCTGGCGTGCCTGGCGCTCGGGTCCGTGTCGGGGTCGCGGGGCCGGCTGGTCGCGTGGTCGGCGCTGGCCGGGCTGCTGCTGGGCTGCGGCGTGATGATGTCCTACGGCCTGCCGCTGGTCGGGCTGCTGGCCGTCGCCGTCCTGGTGCTGGCGCGGTCGTGGCTCCCGCTGCCGGTGGCGGCGCTGTCGGCACTGGCCGTCGTCCTGGCGTTTGCCGCGGGCGGCTTCTCGTGGTGGGCGGCGTACCCGGTGCTCAACGACCGCTACTGGGACGGCATCGCCGCGGACCGCCCCGCGTCGTACTGGATGTGGGGCAACCTGGCCGCCCTCGTCGTGTGCGCGGGTCCCCTGCTGGGCGCGGGGCTGGCCCAGGTCGTGGCGCTGCGTCGGCGCGCCGACCGGGTGGTGCTGCTGCTGGTCTCCGCCGCGGCCGCCGCGATCGTCGTCGCCGACCTGTCGCGGATGAGCAAGGCCGAGGTGGAGCGGATCTGGCTGCCGTTCGTCCCGTGGCTGATGGTCTCGACGGCGCTGCTGCCGGAGCGGTGGCGGCGTCCTGGTGTGGTGGTGCAGGTCGTCAGCGCGCTGGTGGTGCAGCAGCTGCTCTACACGAGCTGGTGAGGCCGGGCGGGGCGCGGAGTAGCCGTCAGCCGAGGGAGGCGCTCGCCGCCCGCAGCTCGTCGAGCGCCGCCAGCGCGTACGGCGTCAGTGGGTCCTCGGTGCCGCCCTCGACCTCGGACCACTCGGCGAAGCCACGCTTGAACGCGAGGACGCCGAGCTCGGCCGCGAGGTGTGCGGTCGGGTCGGGCACTCCGCGGGCCACCAGGGCCGCCGTCATCGCCGCCGCGAGGCCCACGCTCTTCAGGGCGTCGCGGTCCTGGAGCTCGGTGCTGGTGGCGACCACCGCCTTGAGGCGCGGGCCCAGCTCGCGGTTCACCGGCCCCATCGCACCGGAGGCGCGCTCGAGGCCTGACGCCACCGCCTCGAGCGGCGTGGCGCCTGCGGGCGCCTCGGCGATGCCGTCGGTGAGCAGCCGGCTCAGCGCCTCCTGCCCGGCGACGAGCAGCTCACGCTTGTCCGGGAAGTGCCGGAAGAAGGTGCTCTTCGTGACGCCGGCACGCTCGGCGATCTGGGTCACCGTGGTGGCGTCGTAGCCGTGCTCGGCGAACAGGTCGACGGCAGCGAGGACGAGCCGCTCGCGCGCACCTGGTTCCCATCGGGCCATGGCCCCAGCATAGCGATGGCACTCTTGTCCCATCACCGTGCTAGCGTGATGGGACATCAGTCCCATCACTTCGCAGGAGATCCCATGCACGTCTTCGTCACCGGCGGCACCGGCCTGATCGGCTCTGCCGTCGTCGCCGAGCTCCTCGGCCACGGCCACACGGTCCTCGCCCTCACCCGCTCGGAGGCGTCCGCCCGGTCGGCGGCGGACGCCGGGGCGACGCCCCACCGCGGCGGCCTCGCCGACCTCGACGTCGTCCGCGCCGGCGCCGCCCAGGCCGACGGGGTGATCCACCTGGCCTTCAGCAACGACTTCAGCAGCGCCGACGCCGTGGCCCGGTCGGTCGCCGAGGAGACGGCCGCCCTGACCACCCTCGGCGAGGAGCTGGTCGGCAGCGACCGCCCGCTCGTGACGGTCTCGGGTACGCCGTGGGTGCCGGGTCGGCTCTCCACCGAGAGCGACCCGCTGCCGACCGACGGGCCGGTCGGGGGCCGCGGCCGCACGGTCACGGCGATCCTCGACCTCGCCGCGCAGGGCCTCCGGAGCACCGCGATCCGGTTGCCGCGCACGGTCCACCACGAGGGCGAGGGCGGGTTCGCCGGCCTGTTGACCGCGATCGCACGCCAGACCGGCGTGTCGGGCTACCCGGGCGACGGCGCCCAGCGCTGGCCGGCCGTGCACGCTCTCGACGCCGCGGTGCTCTTCCGGCTGGCCCTGGAGTCGGCGCCAGCCGGGACCGCCTGGCACGCGGTCGCCGACGAGGGCGACGCCGTCCGTGACATCGTCACGGTCATCGGTCGGCGACTCGGAGTCCCCGTCGAGTCCGTTCCGGAGGACGCCTTCGGCCCGCTGGGCGCGATCTTCGCCATGGACCAGCCGTCCTCGAGCGCCCACACCCGGCAGGCGCTCGGCTGGGAGCCGAGCCACCCGAGCCTGCTGTCCGACCTGGAGAACATCCAGCCCTAGAGGTGTCTCACGCCCGCAGCGGAGCAGTGGCGAACTCCCGCAGCCCGTCGGCGGGCCGGATCGCGGCCCGGAAGCCCAGCTCGGCGGCGGCGCGCTCGGGCGACGCCACGATGTGCCGGACGTCGCCGAGGCGGTAGGCGCCGGTGACCTCCGGGGCGACCCCCGCCGGGGTGCCCGCGCCCACCATCTCGGCCACGGCGAGGATCGGCACCGGCTCGCCGGACGCGACGTTGTAGGCGTCGTAGCGACCGGCACCGGACGCCACCACGGACGTGAGCGCGGCGACGTTGGCCCGCGCCACGTCGGCGACGTGCACGAAGTCGCGCATCTGCCCGCCGTCCTCGTAGACCTGCGGCGCCTCGCCGCGCTCCAGCGACGAGCGGAACATCGCCGCGACGCCGGAGTACGGCGTGTCCCGGGGCATGCCCGGCCCGTAGACGTTGTGGTACCTCAGCGCGACGGCCGACGCGTCCGCCTGCCGGACCCACGCGGAGGTGTAGTGCTCCTGGGCGAGCTTGCTGGCGGCGTACGACGAGCGCGGGTCGAGGCGGGCGCCCTCGTCGACGAGCGACCAGCCGAGGACGGCGCCGCAGACGGGGCAGTGGTTCTCGAAGTCGCCCGCGTCGAGGGCGGCGACCGCACGCGGCGGCGGTGCCTGGTCGCCGTGCTCGGGGCAGGTGTAGCGGCCCTCGCCGTACACGACCATCGACGAGGCGAGCACCAGGCGGCGCACCCCGGCGTCGTGCATGGCCGCGAGCAGGACCGCGGTGCCGAGGTCGTTGTGGGAGGCGTAGTCGGGCAGGTCGCCGACCTTCACCCCGGCCCCGACGACGGCGGCCTGGTGGCAGACCGCGTCCACGCCGTCGAGCAGCCCGCCCCACGCGTCCGCGTCGCGTACGTCGAGCTGGTGGGTCCCCGGCGGCACCGTGGACGAGCCGTGCGCCATCGGCAGCATCAGGTCGACCCGGACGACCTCGTGGCCGTCGGACTCCAGCGCCGCGCCGATCGCCGTACCGATGAAGCCGGCGGAGCCGGTCAGGAGCACCTTCACGGGACGTCGTAGGTCAGGTCGATGCCGTCGGCCCAGGTGGAGCAGGTGCAGCCGTCGGGGTCGGGCAGTGTCTCGATGGTGCGCGTGAGGATCCCGGTCAGCCGCTCGAGGTTGGCCCGGAACAGCGCGAACACCTCCTCCTGGCCGACCCCCTCGCCGCTCTCGGCGCCGGCGTCCATGTCGGTGACCAGCGCGATCGCCGTGTAGCACTGCCGCATCTCCCGGGCCAGCGCCGCCTCGGGGTGGCCGGTCATGTTGATCAGCGTCCAGCCCTCCCCGGCATAGCTGCGCGACTCGGCGCGGGTCGAGAAGCGCGGGCCCTCGATGACCACCATCGCTCCCCCGGACTTGATCACCGGGTCGGCGGCGGCCACGGCCGCGGACAGCCGCCCGCAGTAGGGGTCGCCGAAGGGCAGGTGCACGGCCCCGGTCTCGACGTACGACGGGATCCGGCGGTAGGTGCGGTCGACCAGCTGGTCGGGCACCACGATGTCGCCGGGCGCGACCTCGGCGCGCAGACCGCCGACGGCGCACGGCGCCAGCACCTGGCGTACGCCGAGGGAGCGCAGCGCCCAGAGGTTGGCCCGGTAGGGGATGGCGTGGGGCGGGTGCTCGTGGTGCGGTCCGTGCCGCGGCAGGAACGCGACCGTGCGGCCGGCGACCGTCCCGACGGCGACCGGCGCCGAGGGCGCACCGTAGGGCGTGTCGACGGCGTGCTCCTCGTAGTCGTCCAGGAAGGCGTAGAACCCCGTGCCGCCGATGACGGCCACGTCCGCGATGCTCATGCCGCCTAGCCTGCCAGTGCCCCCTGCGACTCGGGGACGCGCACCCGCACGGTGGTGCCCTGGCCCGGCAGGCTGTCGAGGTCGACGCTGCCGTGGTGGGCCTCGACGACCTTCTTGACCGTCTGCAGTCCGAGCCCCATCCCCTGGATCGCCTGGACCCGGGCGGCGTCGCCCCGGTGGAAGCGGTCGAAGGCGCGGGCGCGGTCGGCGCTGCTCATCCCGATGCCGGTGTCGGTCACCTCGAAGAGCACGTGGCCGGGCTGCACCTCGAGCCGGACCCGGACGTCGCCGCCGGACGGCGTGAACTTGGTGGCGTTGGAGACCAGGGCGTCGATGACCCGCACGATCTGGTGGGGGTCGACGTCGACCAGGACGCCGGGCGCGAGGTCGGTCTCGAGACGGAGGCCGAGCTCCGTGCACTGGGTGCGCCAGCGACCCAGGACCGACATCAGCAGCTCGCCGAGGTCGACCCGGCGCGGCTGGAGGTCGAGGTGGTCCTCGGACTCGTGCAGGAGACGACCGACCAGGGTGAGCAGCTGGTCGGAGTTGCGCCGGATCGCGGACAGGGACTTCATCAGCAGCCGGTCGTCCTGGTCGCAGAGCGACTCGGCGACGTCGACGAACCCGACGATCGAGGTGAGCGGCGTACGCAGCTCGTGGGTGATCGTGCCGAGGAACTGCTCCTGGCTGCGGCGCGACGCGAGGGTCGCGGTGAGGTCGTGGCAGACGACGACGGTGCCGAGCACGTCGCCGTCGTCGTCGTACATGCGTCGCGCGCTCCAGCCGACCGGGCTCGGGTCGCGCTCCGGCCCGAGCCACTCGATCGTGTCCGGCAGGTGCTCGACCTGGCAGGCGCGGCCGAGCGCCTGCTGCTCGGGCGCCAGGTGCGTGCGGTCCGCAGTCCACGCCCGGTCGCTCGGGCGGCCCGGGAGGCGGAGGTCGTAGCCGCCGAGCTCGGCCAGCGACCACGCGGGACCGTTGGCGAGGACGAGCCGCCCGCGGGCGTCGTACACGACCACACCGGAGCCGACGGCGGTGAGGACGGCCTTGCCGAGCAGGTCGCGTCGCCGCAGCTCGTCGACGATGGCGTGGGCGAGGAGCGCCAGCCCGGTGGTCTGGAGCTGCCAGAGGAAGAGCCGGGCCACGTCGGCCCCGGTCCCCAGCACCCACGGGCCGGCCAGTGCCGGCATGAGGAAGATCGCCAGTCCGCCCACGGTGGCGATGGCGACGCCGGTGCGGCCGAAGTCGGCGCCCAGCCACAGCGCAGGGATCGCGGCCAGGACGCCCGCCGCGGCCATCGTCGGCATCAGGTCGACCCGGAGGAGGGCGACGGCGAGGATGTCGACGGCGGGGACGGCGGCCAGCAGCAGCGGCGGCAACCGGCGCCACGGCAGCGCGACGGTCGCCACCGTCGCGACGGCGACGGCGGCGCAGCCGATCCAGAACGACACGCTGCTGCGAGCGGGCGGGAGGCCGACCAGGACGGCGAGCACGACGACGATGACGACGACGGCGAAGAGGCGCTGTCCCGCGACCCGGGCCCGGTCGAGCGCGGGGTCGTAGACGGTGAGGGTCCCCATGAGCGGGTCTCCTTCCGAGGGCGGAGACGTCGCGGCGAGGCTACCCAGCAGGAACCGGTTCCATTCCTGAGGTGGCGCGGGCGCCGAGCCCGGCGACGGCGACCAGGGCGACCAGCCCGATGGAGCACACCGTGAGCGCCGGGTAGCCCCAGGCGTCGACGACCACTCCGGCCAGCCCGCCCGCGGCAGCGGCGGTCAGGCCCATCACCAGGTCGGTCGCGCCCTGGACGTCGGTGCGCGCCTCCAGGGGCGCGTGCTGGGCGATCAGCGTGGACGCCGACACGGTCGCGAACGACCAGCCGAGCCCGAGCAGGAAGAGCCCCACGAAGATCTGCCACGAGCTGCCCTCCGGCGAGCGCGCGCACAGCACCATCGCGGCGAGCAGCAGGACCGCCCCGGTCACGAGCGTCGTCGGCCGCCCGTAGCGGTCGGCGAGGAGCCCGACGACGGGCGAGAACGCGAACATGCCGAGCACGTGCAGGCTGATCACCAGCCCGATCACCTCGAGCTCGGCGTGGCCGTGCTCCATGTGCAGCGGCGTCATGATCATCACGCCGACCATCGCGGCGTGCGCGCACGCCATCCCGAGCGTCGCGAAGAACAGCACCGGACGCTCGCGGGCGGCGACGATCGCCCGGGCCCACGCCGTACCGGCCGGCGGCGACTCGGCGACGCCGGCGACCTCGCGGGCGAGCAGCAGCGGGTCGGGCCGGAGCAGCACGCCGACCACGACCGCGGCCGCCAGCATGCCGATGGCGCCGAGCGCGAACGGTCCCGTCAGCTCGGGGATCCCGAGCAGGTCGGCCAGTCCCCCGGCGGGGCCGGTGAGGTTGGGTCCGAGGACCGCGCCGATCGTGGTCGCCCACACGACCGTGGACAGCGCCCGGCCCTTGTGCGCGTCCTCGGCGAGGTCGGTGGCGGCGTACCGCGCGCTGTTGTTGGCCGCGGTGGTCGACCCGAGCAGCAGCGCGCCGACGAGGAGCAGCGCCATGGAGCCGATGACGCCGGCGACCACCGCCAGCACGGCTCCCGTGGCACCGAGCAGGTAGCCCGTCACCAGGCCGATCCGGCGGCCGCGGTGGGACATCAGCCGGGCGAGGAGGTACGCCGCGAAGGCGGTCCCGAGCACCTGCGCCGTCTGCGCGAACCCCGCCTGGCTCTCGGACCCCGAGAGGTCGCGCGCCAGCAGGGAGGCGGTGGCGATGCCGATCGTGATGCCGAGGGCGCCGACCGCCTGGACCACCACGAGGGTCCGGATGGTGCGCCGCTGGACCTCGGCGAGGTCGACGCCGACCGCCGTGGTCATTTCTGGGTGGCGGGCAGCTCGAGGGTCCGCCAGACCGCGAGCCAGACCTCCTTGGGCGGGACGCCGGCGTCGAGCGCCTCGATCGCGGTGCGGCCGTCGAGCTCACGCATCACGAAGCTCATCGCCCACGAGCGGGCGTAGGACGACCCCAGGGCCTGCTCCATCCGGGCCCAGAACTCGGTGTGCCTCATCGGCGCACCGCCGCGGCGTCGAGCCACGGCTCGCCGTTGCGGGTGCTCCGCGAGTGCTGCACCTGGCCGACCGCCCACCCCGCCGCCTCGAGCACCTCGCGCAGCGCGTCCTCGCGCCAGTAGACGAACCGCCGCGGGGCGCCGACGTGGCCGTGGGTCGACCACGCGTCGCCGTCGCCCTCCTTCAGCGCCAGCGCGAGCGCCCCACCCGGCCGGGTGGCGGCCGCGAGCCGGGCGAGCACCGTCGGCAGGTCGCTCCGGTCCACGTGCAGCAGGCAGGCGCTGGCCCACACCCCGTCGTACGGCGTGCCGGGGCGCAGCGGGTCCGCGAGGTCGTCGGTCAGCGGGTCGAGCACGTCGGCGTCGTGGCCGGCGGCGCGCAGCAGGTCGACGAACGCGGGGGTGATGTCGGTGCGCCGCACCGACAGGCCGGCCGCCTCCAGCGAGACGGCGTCGCGTCCGGGTCCACTGCCGACCTCGAGCACCCGACCGCCCGCGCCGACGGCCGCCGCGAAGGCGTGCAGCTGGTCGAGCACCTGGTCGTCGTGGGCCAGCGAGCCGTCGCGGTAGGCCGCGGCGTGGGCGTCGTAGGCCTCGACGGTCGCGCGGGCGACCGCGGCCCGGACGTCCCAGGCGTGGTGGACGATGTCGTGCAGGTGGTAGAGCCCGATGCTCTCGACGGTGAACTCGCTGCCGTTGCTGCGGTAGCCGCGCCGGCCCCAGGCTCCCGGCGGCACGGACTCGTAGCGCTCCGCGACGGCCTCGGCCGCGTCGAGCAGCTCGGCGGCGACGGTCGCCGGGTCCTGCTCGGCGTACCTCTCGGCGACCGCGGTCTCGTCCTGGTCCCAGTTGGCGAAGGTGGGGTCGTCCTCGGTGAGAATCAGGCCGACCCGCACGTCGAAGATCCGGTGGACGTCGCGGACGTGCGCGGCGTACTCCAGCGGCGACCACGTGCTCGGGTCGGGCCGGGTCGCCACGTCGCCGAGCGTGAGCACCGCCTCCCACGTCGTCGCGTTGTCCCGGATGACGGCCGGGATCCGGTCGACGGTGACGGCCGCGGCCTCGAACCCGCACTCCGGGCACGGCCGGTCGAGGACCCAGGTCCAGTCCTTGGTGTCCGGCTCGATGGTCGCCTCGCTCATGGCGTCATCCTCCCAGGCGGGTCCGACGCTTCGCGCGCGAGTTACGGCCAGCATCCGGGAAGATGGCGCCATGGTCCTGGTCCGCACCGCCACCGAGTCCGACCTGCCGGCGATCAAGGCGATCTACGACGTCGAGGTCCGGCACGGCATCTCGACGTTCGCGACGGAGCCACCGGGTCTGGAGTACTGGCAGGAGCGGCTGCACAGCACGCACGTCGGCGACCACGTGCTCGTGGCGACCGACGGCGACGACGTCATCGGCTACGCGTTCTCCGGCAGCTATCGCCCGCGCGCGGGGTACGTCCACACCCGGGAGACCTCGGTCTACCTGGCCTCGCCGGCGCGCGGCGCCGGCATCGGGAGCCTGCTGTACGACGAGCTGCTGCGGCTGCTGCGCGCAGACGGCGTACGCCTCGTGGTGGCGGTGATCGCGCTGCCCAACCCGGGCAGCCAGGGCCTGCACCGCGCATGCGGCTTCGAGCTGGTCGGCGTGCTGCACGACGTCGGCCGGAAGTTCGACACCTGGATCGACACCGAGCTGTGGGAGCTGCGTCTCTAGGGTGTGGCCATGACGCGCACCTCGGCCCGCTCCGGATCGCCCTTCGAGGACACGATCGGCTTCAGCCGCGCCGTCCGGGTCGGCAGCACCATCGCCGTCAGCGGTACGGCGCCGGTGTGGCCGGACGGCTCCGTCGACCCCGATCCCGCCGTGCAGGCCCGCCGCTGCTGGGAGATCATGCTCGCCGCCCTGGAGGAGCTCGGCGGCTCGGTGAGCGACGTGGTCCGGACGCGGCAGTACGTCGTGGACGCGGCCGACGCGGACGCCGTCGGTGCGGTCCACGGCGAGTTCTTCCGTGGCGTGCAGCCGGCCTCGACGATGGTCGTGGTCGCCGGGCTGCTCGACCCGCGCTGGAAGGTCGAGATGGAGCTGGACGCCGTCCTCGGTGACTGATCCCCGATGAGTCGGCCGACGTCGC
Source organism: Nocardioides conyzicola (assembly GCF_039543825.1). Lineage (NCBI taxonomy): Bacteria > Bacillati > Actinomycetota > Actinomycetes > Propionibacteriales > Nocardioidaceae > Nocardioides > Nocardioides conyzicola. The sequence continues at coordinate 182,027 of NZ_BAABKM010000003.1, forward strand.
GGGGTCTGCCCCGACATGGCAACGGTGATCATGCACGCAGTGGTGTCGATGGACGGCTTCATCGCCGACGACCACGACGAGGTCGGCCCGCTCTTCGACTGGTACTTCAACGGCGACGTCCCTCTTCTCACCGACAAGGCGGGCTTCCGCGTCAGCGAGCGCTCCCGTGACTACGTCCGCTCGCTCTGGGCCAGCATCGGCGCCACGGTCCAGGGACGTCACCTCTTCGACCTGACCAACGGCTGGGAGGCGCAGCCGCCGGCCGGCGACCACCTGGTCGTCGTGTCCCACCGCCCCAAGCCGGAGGGCTGGCACCCGGAGGCCGACGTCCCGTTCTTCGACGACGTCACCGCCGCGGTCCTGGAGGCGAAGGCGCGGGCCGGTGACCGGGTGGTCGCGCTCTGCGCCGGCGACGTCGGCGGTCAGGCGCTCGCGCTCGGCCTGGTCGACGAGGTCGCGATGGACGTCGTGCCGGTCGTGTTCGGCAGCGGCAAGAGGTACTTCGGGCCCGTCGACTCGCAGCACCTGCTCGAGGACCCGAGCGTCGTCATCCAGGGCGACCGGGTGCTGCACCTGCGCTACCGGGTCCGCCGCTAGCGGGGCAGCTCGCACGCGAACGCGGGTCCGGGCGGGTCCTCGCCGACCCGACCGTCGACGGCCTCGCGGAGCAGGTCGGCCTGCCCGGTGTGGCGGCCGTACTCCTCGATCATGTCGACCAGGAGCCGTCGTACGGCGACCGGGTGCCGCCCACCCACGTCGTACGTCGAGCCCGGGTCGCCGTCCGCCAGGACCGACCGCACCGCAGCTCGCGACCGGCCCACCGCTCGCTGCCACAGCGCGTAGAGCGTGTCCGGTGCGTCGTCGTCGGCGGAGGTGAAGACCCAGGCGGCGCGGACCGACGGCTCCACCCGGGACCACGGCTCCGGGAGGTCGGAGCCGCCGAGGTCGCGCGTGAAGTTCAGGTCCTCCATGTAGGCCAGGTGCTTGAGCAGCCGGCCGAGCGACAGCTCGGAGGTGGCGATCCGGGCGGAGAGGCCGCGAGCGTCGAGGTCGGCGCACTTCCACGCGAAGGTCGCCCGCATCCGCTCCAGCGAGCCGACGAGGGTCGCCGCCTCCGAGCCCACCGCCGGCGGCTCCGGGTAGCCGTTCACGTCCGCGGCCCCTCGACCTGCCGCCCCAGCACCACGTGGACGGAGGCCACCGCGCTGGCGCCCTCACCGACCGCGGCGGCGACCCGCTTCATCGAGCCCGCGCGCACGTCGCCGGCGGCGAACACCCCCGGCAGGTTGGTCTGGAAGGGCAGCCGGTCGGCGCCGGCGTCCGGTCCGAGGCGCACGTCGGTCAGCACGAACCCGTCCTCGTCGAGCTCGACGCCCGTGAGCCAGTCGGTCGCCGGGTCCGCACCGACGAAGCAGAAGACGGCGTGGCACTCGACCTTCTCGTCGCCGTCGGGGCCGCCGACGACCACCGACATCAGCCGGTCGCGACCCTCGAGCGCCAGCACGTTGCTCGCCGTACGGATCCGCACCATCGGGTGCACCTCGAGCCGGTCGACGAGATAGCTCGACATCGTGGCGCGGATGTCGTCACGGCGCACGACGAGGTCGACGTGGGAGCCGCGCGAGGCGAGGAAGAGGGCGGCCTGTCCCGCGGAGTTCGCGCCCCCGATGACGGCGACGGGCTGCGACTCGTAGCCGCGCACGTCGAGCTCGGTGGCCGAGTAGTGCACGCAGCCGCGCTCCTCGAACTCGTCCCAGCCGGGCACGTCGAGGCGCCGGTAGCGCGCGCCGGACGTGACGATGACGGCGCGGGTGCGGATCTCGGTGCCGTCCACCAGCCGGAGGACGGGACCGGTGGCGGTCACCTCGAGGCCCTCGACCCGGCAGGGCGCATAGATCTGGGTGCCGAACTTGAGCGCCTGCACCATCGCCAGCCGGGCCAGCGCGTCACCGCTGATGCCCTGCGGGAAGCCGAGGTAGTTCTCGATGCGCGAGCTCGTCCCCGCCTGCCCACCCGGCACGGCCGCGTCGAGCAGCACGGTGACCAACCCCTCGGACGCGCCGTAGACCGCCGCGGCGAGGCCGGCCGGGCCGGCGCCGACGACCACCAGGTCGACGTCGCTGACGGACTGGCGGTAGGTCAGGCCGAGCACCTCGGCGACCTCGCCGGGCGTCGCCGTGCGGAGGACCCGGCCGGCGACGACGACCGCGGGCAGGTCGGCCTCGCTCACCTCGATCGCCGCCATCAGCGCGTGCCCGGCGACCGAGCCCGCCTCGAACCAGGAGTGCGGGAGCCCGAGCCGGCCGACGTACGCCCGCAGCTCCCGGGTCTCGACGGCGGTCGGCCAGCCGACCAGCTCGAGCGCGCTGCCGGCCGCCTCCTTGAGCGCGTCGCGACGCACGCTGAACGCCTCCAGCAGCACGTCGGCGATGTCGACCTGCTCGCTCAGCAGCCGGCGGAAGGTCTCGGTGTCGATGCGGACGATCCGGCCCGCCACGGTCACCCGCGCGGTCAGGTAGACGGCCTGCCCGGTCAGCAGGCTGAGCTCGCCGAGGAAGTCACCCGGGCTCCGCCGCGTCACCACGTGCTCGGCCTCGCTCGCGGTGGCGTCACGGACGATGTCCACCGACGCGGTCTCCAGGAGGATCAGGTCGTAGGACGCGTCGCCGGTCGCGTAGAGCTCGTCACCGACGGCGACCTCCTGCGGGACGCCGTACGTCGCGAGCCTGCGGAACTGACCCTCGTCGAGGACGGGCTCGGACGGTGGCGCGGACGTCATGGGCAGAGGCTATGCCGCCGATGTTGCCGGCAGCGTCACGTCGTCGCGATCACGTCCGCGACGATCCGGCCCAGCTCCGCGCCCGCGTCCTCCTGCAGGAAGTGCCCGGCGCCCTCGATCGTCACGTGGCGTCTCCCCCGCGCGCCGGGGACGCGCTCCTGGAAGACCGTCTCCCAGCCGCGGGTCGCCGGGTCGCCATCGGAGTAGGCGGTCACGAACGGCCGGTCGAACTCCTCGAGCGCGCGCATCGTCCGCCGGCCGATCCGCGCGCCGACGTCGTTGCGGGTCAGCGGGAGCAGGGCGATCATCTGCCGCAGCCCGGCGGTGTGCTCGACCGAGGGGTACGGCGCGTCGTACGCCGCCAGCACCTCCGGTGCGGGTGGGGTCGCGGTGGCCGCCCCGATGAAGTCGCTCGGTCGGAGCAGCGGCGCCCGCTGCGTGTAGAGCAGGTAGTCGACGAGACCCTCCTCGAGCACCACCCGGGAGTCGCCGACGCCGTGCACCGCCCAGGTGAGCCGGTCGGCGAGCGCCGGGTCGGCGGTGTGCAGGATCGTGTTGGCGGCGACGACCCGCGCGAACCGGTCCGGCTCCGCGCCCAGCACGCTGAAGCCGATCGGCCCGCCCCAGTCCTGGGCGACGAGCGTGATGTCGCGCAGGTCCAGGCCGGTGACGAGGCTGCGCGTCCACTCGATGTGTCGCGCGAACGTGTAGTCGGTCGCGACCGCGGGCTTGTCGGAGCGGCCGTAGCCGATGTTGTCGGGCGCGATCACCCGGATCCCCGCGGCGACCAGCACCGGCACGACCGTGCGGTAGAGGTAGGACCAGGTCGGCTGCCCGTGCAGCAGCAGCGCCACCGGTCCGTCCGCCGGGCCCTCGTCCAGGTAGTGCATCCGCACCGGGTCCATCCCCTCGGCGCGTACGTCGAGGTAGTGCGGCTCGAAGGGGTAGCCCGGGAGTCCTACGAAGCGGTCGTCGGGGGTCCGCAGCACGTCGCTCACGCGGGCCAGTGTGGCGCAGGCCGGCTACTGCTGCTCGTCGCCACCGTCCACGAAGAGCTCCGATCCGGTCATGTAGCTGCTCTGGTCCGAGGCCAGGAAGAGCACCGCGGCGGCGACCTCGTCGGGGTGGCCGACACGACCCAGTGGCACCGCGCTGCCAAGCTGCTTGACCAGCTGCTCGGCCTGGCCGTGGTCGGGCGCGAGCCCGCGCAGCCCCTCGGTGTCGATGGGCCCGGGCACGACGACGTTCACGCGCACGCCGCGCTCGGCGAGCTCGGCGGCCCAGGTCCGGGCGAAGGACCGGATTGCCGCCTTGGTCGCTGCGTAGACCCCGAAGGCCGGGGTGCCGCTGGTCGCGGCCGAGGAGCCGGCGAGGACGACCGAGGCACCCTGGTTGAGGTGCGGGAGCGCGGCCTGCACGGTGAAGACGGTGCCGCGCACGTTGGTCGCGAACGTCTCGTCGAAGTGCTCGGGGGTCAGGTCGGCCAGCGTGGCGAACGAGCCGCCGCCGGCGTTGGCGAAGACGACGTCGAGCCCACGGCCGAGCTCCTCGATCCGGGCGAAGACCTCCGCCAGCTCCTCGGGCCGGCCGACGTCGGCACGGATGCCGTGGCTCTGCGGGCCGAGCTCGGCGACCGTGGCCTCCAGCTCGGCGGCGCGACGGCCGGTGACGAAGACGACGGCGCCCTCCTCGACGAAGCGGCGGGCGGTGGCCCGTCCGATGCCGGAGGTGCCGCCGGTGACCAGGGCGACCTTGCCCTGCAGTGCGTTCATGATGAGTCCTTCTTCCTGGGTGTGGTGACGGTTCAGACGTGGAGCAGGAACTTGGTGCGCTCCCCGGCCTCGAGCCGATCGTGCGCCTCGGCGGCGCGGGCAAGTGGCAGCACCGTGTGCTGCCGCAGCCGCAGGCCACCGCTCGCGAGCGCGGCCATGGCCTCGGCCAGCGCGGCGTCGGCGTGCGCCGGGTCCGGGCCGGAGAGCCGTACGCCGAGGGACGCGGCCTCGTGGTTGCTCAGCGTGACGACCCGCTCGGCGCCGCCCGCCAGCTCGACCGCTGTGCGCAGGTCGGCACCGGTGGCCGCGTCGAGGACGGCGTCGACACGCAGGCCGGCGCCGCGGACCTGCTCGGCCAGGTGGTCGCCGTACGTGACCGGCACGGCCCCGAGACGGGTCGCCAGCGCGAGGTCGCTCTCGCGCACCGCCGCGACCACGCGGGCACCGCGGGAGACGGCGAGCTGGGTGGCCAGGGTCCCCACGGACCCGGTGGCGCCGAGGACCAGGAGCGTCTCGCCCTCGCGGACGCCCAGCTGACGCAGCACGCGCGCGGCGGCCTCGCCGCTCGCCGGGAGGGCCGCAGCGTCGGCCGGGTCCACGTGGGACGGCCGCGCGACCCAGTGGTCGGCCAGCACGACACCGGCGTACCCGCCGAGGCCCGGCAGGAAGGCCGCGACCTCGTCACCGACGGCGGTGCCGGTGACACCCGAGCCGACCGCCTCGACCGTGCCCGCGACCTCGAAGCCGAGGGCCGTGCCGGGCGGGCTCGGGAAGACCGGGGCCAGGTGGCCGGCGCGGATCTCGAGGTCGGTGGGCCCGACCCCGGCGTACCGCACGGCGACCCGCACCTGACCCGGTCCGGGGTCCGGCACCTCGACCGTGCCGGGGACCAGGACCTCGGGACCGCCGTACCCGGCGAGGACGACTGCGTTGCTCATGATGCTCATGACGGTGCCAACTTGCTTGACATGTCATGTATTCCAGGGATCCGGAGATACTGGTCCTATGACGAGCGGTGCACGGCCGGGGACCGACGCGGGGCTGACCACCGAGCAGGAGGCGGCGTGGTTCGCCTACATGCGCGTCGTGCTGCGGCTCGACTACGAGCTCAACCGCCAGCTGCAGCAGGACAGCGACCTCTCGCTGGCCGACTACGACGTCCTGAACGCGCTCGCCGACTCACCGGACGGCCGGCTGCAGGTCAGCGCCCTCGGCATCCGGATCGGCTGGGAGCTCAGCCGCGTCTCCCACCACCTGCGCCGGATGGAGACGCGCTCGCTGGTGCGCCGCGAACGCTCGGTCGCCGACCGCCGGGCGACCGACGCGGTCCTCACCCCGGCCGGTCGCGACGCCATCCGGGCGGCGACACCGGGCCACGTGGCGCTGGTCAAGCGGCTCGTGTTCGACGGGCTCCCCGACGAGCTGCTGCCCGGCCTCACCCGGGCGCTCGACGCCGTCCACGAGCAGGTCCTCGCCGAGGGCACGCTCCCCCGGCCCGCGTCGCGTCAGACCCGCTGGGCCTGACCACTGCGTGGCGTCCGCCCCTCGGCTCTCGACCCAGGACGGCTCGATGCCTCTGGAACACTTCGATGGTGGCGGAGGATCTCGGGAGTCGTACGGCGGAGGTGCTCACGACCTGGGAGCTGCTCGCCCGACCACCGCGCACCGTCTGCGTCACCGGGGAGCCGGGGGCGGGCAAGTCGACCGTCCTGGCCGGGGTCGCCGACCTGGCTGTCGCCGCTGACTGGCAGGTGGTCCGGCTGCGTGGTCGTCCGACCGAGCAGGGCGTGCCCTTTGCGGGGATCGTCGACCTGCTGACGGCGCGGGGGCTCGACGTACCGGCGCCGCTGCGGGCACGGGCGGACGAGCTCGTCGCGACGCTCGCGGAGCCTGTCGACGGCGGCGCCGCCGGCGCACTCGGCCTGCGTCTCGCCGTGCTGGGCTGGTTGGTCGACCTCGGCGCGGCGAGACCGTTGCTGGTGCTCGTGGACGACCAGCAGTGGCTCGACGAGAGCTCGTGGTCGGTGCTGTCCTTCGCGGCCAACCGGGTCGCCGACACCCCGGTCGCCTGCCTGGCCTCGACCCGGTCGGCCACGGGTGCGCCCGGGCTGGAGGACGCCCCGACGGTCGCGCTGCGCCCGCTCGACCTCGACCGCGCCGGCGCCCTGCTGGACGGCCTCGGGATCCCCCTCGAGGCAGCCGTCCGGACCGCGGTGATCGAGCGTGCCGCCGGCAACCCGCTCGCGCTGTGCGAGTTCGCCCGGGTCGCGACGCCGACCACGAGCGCCGGTGGCGAGACGCCCTCGGTGCCACCGAAGGTCGAGGCCGCCTTCGCGGCCGAGCTGCCAGGACTGCCGAGCCGGACCCGCTCGGCGCTGCTGCTGGCCGCGGCCGGCGGCAACGACGTCCAGGTGCTCGGTCAGGCCCTGCCCACCGGGTCGGTGCCCGCCGCGCTCGCACCTGCCGAGAGCGTCGGGCTCGTCACGGTGGTCGAGGGCCGGGTCCGGTTCCGGCATCCGCTGGCGCGCTCGACCGTGTACGACCAGGCCTCGACGGCCGAACGGGTGGCCGCCCACCACCAGCTCGCGGCGGTGTACGTCGACGACGAGCCGCGCCGCACCTGGCACCGGGCCGCGGCGAGCTCGAGGCCCGACGAGGAGCTCGCCGCGGAGCTCGCGACCGCGGCGAGCGCGGCCCACGCCCGGGGCGCGTACGCCGAGGCGGGCCGCGCGATGGTCCGCGCCGCCGAGCTGAGCCCGCGCCGGAGCGACCGTGACTCCCGGATGCTCCGCGCCCTGGAGCTGATGACGCACACCGGCCACATCGCCCGCCTGCAGGCGCTGTCGGAGCGGATCCGCGACGAGAGCTCCGACCCCGCGATCCGCGCCGTCGCGGGGCACCGGATGGCGTACGCGATGGCGCAGTCGATGCGGCAGGCCGCCGCGCTCGACGCGCTCGAGAGCTCGCTGGAGGAGCTGATCTCGGTCGACGTCGACGCCGGCTGGGCATCGCTGACCACGCTGGCCTCCCTCAGCTACCAGACCGGGCGGGGCGCCGACCGGGTGCGTGCCTGGTACGACCGCTACGTCCGCGAGACCCGGCCGACCGGCGGGGCGTTCGACGAGGTGACGCGCGCCGCGCAGGCCTGGATCGAGGTCGCGCTGGCCCCGCTGTCCCGACCGCCCCAGCTGGTCGCGCGGGTCCGCGACACCCGCCCCCTCGACCTCGAGCTGGGGCCGGAGTTCGTGGTCCCGCACGAGGTGCTGCTGGGCGTGACGGCCTGGGTCCTGGACGAGCCCGAGGTCGCGAGCCGCCGGCTGGAGAAGGCGGTCGCGATGATGCGCCGCTCGATCGGCGCCGGCCAGCTGATCCAGACACTGATGGCGCTGGGCCAGGTGCAGTTCGACCGGGGAGCCTTCGCCGACGCCGCGGACACCGCCCGGTCGATGATCGACATCGCGGAGGCCGACGGCCTGGGCTACTACCGGCTCGTGGGCCGCGAGCTGCTGGTCAGGGTCGCCGCGGTCACCGGGGAGCCGAGTGCCGCCCGGGCCCAGGCGGAGGCGGTCCTGCGCGCGCTCGACATCGGGGAGTGCGCGGCCCTGGAGGCCAACCTGAGGGTGACGCTGGCGCGTGCCGCGTTCGCCTCCGGCGACATCCAGGAGAGCTACCGGCACGCCCGGTCGCTCTTCGACCGCGACGGCACGCCGATGCACCCGCACGTCTGCTACCGCGCGCTCGGCGACCTGGCCGCCGTCGCGGCGCGGGTCGGTGAGCGCGAGGCCGTGCGTGGCGTCGTCGAGCGCGCCCACGCCCACCTCGACGGCACCGGCAACGCCCGCTACACGGTGATCCTCCAGCGCGCCCTGGCGCTGCTGGCCGAGGGCGACGAGGCGGAGGCCTACTTCGAGCTCGCCACGTCCAACCCCGACGCCGCGCGCTGGCCCTTCGAGCTCGCCCACGCCCAGCTGGGGTACGGCGTCTGGCTGCGGCGCCGACGTCGTACGACGCAGGCGCGGGCGCACCTGGCCACGGCCCACGAGACGTTCACCCGGCTCGGCGCCCGGGCGTGGGCCGACGCCGCCGAGACCGAGCTGAGGGCGGCCGGGGTCGCGCAGCCCGGCCCGGAGCCGGCCTGGGACCAGCTGACCGCCCAGGAGCGCCAGATCGTCAGGCTCGCCGCCGAGGGACTCACCAACCGCGAGATCGGGCGGCGGCTCTTCCTGTCGCCGCGGACCGTGTCGACCCACCTCTACCGGGCCTTCCCCAAGCTCGGCGTCGCCTCCCGGGCGCAGCTGCGCGACGTGCTCGACCAGCCCGACCCCGGACCGATGACGTAGCCGGCAGGTACGTCACCTGACGGATGCGTCCCCCTGTCCGGTCGCGAAGGCTCGTGTCATGACCGACATCAAGCCCGTGCTCGAGCCGGCCGCCCAGGAGTTCGTCGAGGCGACCGCCAACCCGCCGTACCTCTTCGACCTCTCCATCGAGGAGGGTCGCACGACCGTCGACTCCGTGCAGGACGGGGACATCCCCGCGCCCGCCGTCGACACCGACGAGCTCACCATCGCCGGCGGTCCGTCCGGCGAGGTCTCCATCACCGTCTACCGGCCAGCCGGGTCGGTCGGTCCGCTGCCGGTGATCCTCTTCACCCACGGGGCCGGCTGGGTCTTCGGCGACGCCCACACCCACGACCGGCTGGTGCGCGAGCTCACCACCCGCGCCGAGGCGGCGACCGTCTTCACCAACTACAGCCGCTCCCCCGAGGCGAGGTACCCGACTGCCATCGAGGAGATCTACGCGGCCCTGGAGTGGATCGGCGAGCACGGGTCCGAGCACGACCTCGACACCAACCGCATCGCGGTGGCCGGCGACTCGGTCGGCGGCAACATGACCGCAGCGATCACGATCATGGCCAAGCAGCGCGGCGGTCCGCGGCTCGCCGCCCAGCTGCTCTACTACCCGGTCACGGACGCGTCGTTCGACACCGGCTCCTACCACCAGTTCGCCACCGACTACTGGCTGCGCCGTGACGCCATGCAGTGGTTCTGGGACCAGTACACGACCGACCCCGAGGACCGCGCCCAGATCACCGCGTCGCCGCTGCGCGCCAGCCTCGAGGAGCTCGCCGACCTGCCGCAGGCGCTGGTGATCGTCGGCGAGGCCGACGTGCTGCGCGACGAGGGCGAGGCGTACGCCGCCAAGCTGCGCGCCGCCGGCGTACCCGTGACGGCGGTGCGCTACCAGGGCATCATCCACGACTTCGTGATGGTCAACGCCCTGCGCGACACCCATGCCGCCAAGGCCGCCACGGCCCAGGGAGCCGACTTCCTGCGCGCCGCCCTGTACGACGAGTGAACCCACCACCCGAAGGAGTCCTGCCATGCCCAGCCCCACAGTCGTCCTCGTCCACGGCGCCTTTGCCGATGCCTCCAGCTTCGGCGCCCTCGTGCCCGAGCTGCTCGCGGACGGCCTCGCCGTGCGCGTGCCCGCTGTCCCCAACCGCAGCCTGAGCGGCGACGCCGAGTACATCGCCTCGGTCGTCTCCCAGATCGACGGTCCGGTCCTGCTCGTCGGCCACTCGTACGGCGGCGCGGTGATCACCGTCGCCGGCGCGACCGACAACGTGGTCGGCCTGGTCTACCTGGCCGGCTACGCGCTCGACGAGGGCGAGAGCCTCGGCGAGCTCCAGGGTCGGTTCCCCGACTCGCCGCTCGCGGAGGCCCTGGTCTACACGCCCTTCCCGCAGCCGGGGAGCGAACCCGGGACCGACGTGTCGGTCGACATCGAGAAGTTCCCGGCGATCTTCGCCGCGGACGTCGATCCCGACCTGGCGCGGGTGCTCGCCGTCTCCCAGCGACCGCTGGCCGGCGCCGCCTTCGGCGAGGCGGCGTCCGTCGCCGCATGGAAGACCAAGCCGGCCTGGGGCGTCGTGTCGTCGTCGGACCGGACGATCAACCCCGACGTCGAGCGGTTCGGCTACGAGCGCGCCGGCATGACGACCGTCGAGATCGACTCCTCGCACCTCGTGATGCTGGCGCACCCCCAGGAGGTGGCGGACGTCATCCGCACCGCGATCACGACCCTGGGCTCCTGACCCGTCGTGAACGGGCACGACGGGAGCTGGCCGCAGCTCCTGGTCGACGACTGGGTCGACACGCGTGACACGCTGCACCGCTGGACGCAGGTGGTGGGCAAGGTGCGCCTGGCGCTCTCGCCCTTCGAGAACCACTGGTGGCACGTCGCGCTCTACGTCAACGGGACGGGCCTGACCACCTCGTTGATGCCGGTCGGCGGCCGCGGCCTCGAGATCCAGTTCGACTTCGTCGACCACCGGCTCCTCCTCGACAGCACGGACGGGCGGCGCCGCACGGTGGAGCTCTACGCCCGGTCGGTCGCCGACTTCCACGAGGAGGTCCGCGGCCGCCTGCGAGAGCTCGACGTGGACGCGCCGATCAGCGCGAGACCAGTCGAGGTCGAGGACGCCACCCCGTTCGCCCAGGACGTCCATCACGCGTCGTACGACGCGGACGCCGCGCACCTGTTCTGGCTGTCCCTGGTCAAGGCGCACGGGGTCCTCACCGCCTTCCGCGGGGAGTTCCGCGGCAAGTGCAGCCCGGTCCACTTCTTCTGGGGCGCGTTCGACCTCGCGGTCACCCGCTTCTCCGGTCGAGACGCCGCCCGGCACCCGGGCGGCGTCCCGAACTGTCCCGACCGGGTGATGTGGGAGGCCTACTGCGCCGAGGTCTCCAGCGCCGGGTTCTGGCCGGGCGGCAGTCCGGAGGGGAGCTTCTACTCCTACTCCTACCCCGAGCCACCCGGGTTCGCGCGGGCCCAGGTCTCCCCCGCCGGCGCGTCGTACGACGACGCGCTCGGGGAGTTCCTGCTGCCCTACCACCTGGTCCGGGAGGCACCCGATCCCGACGCCTACCTGCTCGACTTCCTCCGGTCGACCTACGAGCCGTCGGTGGTGCGTGAGCGGGCGGGCGGCTGAGGACCGACTCAGCCCGCCAGCTCGTCCAGCGCCTGCCGGATCACGGCGACGACCTCGTCGGGCCGGGAGACCATCACCGAGTGGGACGCGCCGGGGACCTCCGTGACGGAGCGGGCACGGGCGCGCTGCCAGGGCTGCGGAGGGAGTGGACGCCGGCGTCGGGGGCACTGTCGGTGCCGTGAGCAAAGATGGTCCGGTGACCGGTCCTCTCGAGCGCTTCAGCGAGGCGACCCGCACCTGGTTCGGTGCGGCGTTCGCCGAGCCGACGCCTGCGCAGGTCGGCGCGTGGGACGCGATCGGCGCCGGGCGGCACGCGCTGGTGGTGGCACCCACTGGCTCCGGCAAGACGCTGAGCGCGTTCCTCTGGTCGCTCGACCGGCTGCTCAGCACACCTCCGCCCGAGGACAAGCGGCACCGCTGCCGGGTCCTCTACATCTCCCCGCTCAAGGCCCTCGGCGTCGACGTCGAGCGCAACCTGCGGGCACCGCTGACGGGCATCCGCCACACGGCCGACCGGCTCGGCACCCCGGTGCCCGAGGTGAGCGTCGGCGTCCGCTCCGGCGACACCCCGGCGGCCGACCGGCGCAAGCTGACGACGGCTCCCCCGGACATCCTCATCACGACGCCCGAGTCGCTCTTCCTCATGCTCACCAGCCAGGCGCGGGAGTCGCTGCGCGGCGTCGAGACGGTCATCGTCGACGAGGTGCACGCGGTCGCCGGCACCAAGCGCGGCGCCCATCTCGCGGTCAGCCTGGAGCGCCTCGACGCGCTGCTGGAGCAGCCGGCCCAGCGGATCGGTCTGAGCGCGACGGTGCGTCCGCTCGACGAGGTCGCCCGCTTCCTCGGCGGCACCGCGCCCGTCGAGATCGTCGCTCCCCCGTCGTCGAAGGAATGGGACCTGCGGGTCGTCGTCCCCGTCGAGGACATGACGGCCCCGGGCGGTGACTACGACGAGGACGCCGACGACCCCCAGCGCACCCAGAGCATCTGGCCGCACGTCGAGGAGCGGGTGGTCGACCTGGTCGAGCAGCACCACTCGACGATCGTCTTCGCCAACTCGCGGCGCCTCGCCGAGCGGCTGACCGCCCGGCTCAACGAGATCGCGAGCGAGCGCGCGGGTCTCGTGCTCGAGCAGGGCGGGGTGCCGGCCCAGGTGGTGGCCCAGTCAGGGCAGGCCGACGGCGCGCCCGCGCTCATCGCCAAGGCGCACCACGGCTCGGTGTCCAAGGAGCAGCGGGCGCTGATCGAGGACGACCTCAAGAGCGGCCGCCTCCCCTGCGTGGTGGCGACCAGCAGCCTCGAGCTGGGCATCGACATGGGCGCGGTCGACCTGGTCATCCAGATCGAGTCACCGCCGTCCGTGGCCAGCGCGCTGCAGCGGGTCGGCCGCGCCGGCCACCAGGTCGGCGAGGTGTCCCGCGGCGTGCTCTTCCCCAAGCACCGCGGTGACCTCGCGCAGACCGCGGTCGCCGTCGAGCGGATGCGCACGGGCGCCATCGAGTCGCTCCGGGTGCCGACCAACCCCCTCGACGTGCTCGCCCAGCAGGTCGTCGCGACCACCGCGCTCGAGGCCTGGCAGGTCGACGACCTCTTCGAGCTGGTGAAGCGCAGCGCGCCGTTCGGCAACCTCCCGCGCAGCGCGTACGACGCGACCCTCGACCTGCTCAGCGGCCGCTACCCCTCCGACGAGTTCGCCGAGCTGCGCCCGCGGATCGTCTGGGACCGGGTCACCGGCACCATCACCGGGCGGCCCGGCTCGCAGCGGCTCGCCGTCACCAGCGGCGGCACCATCCCCGACCGCGGGCTCTTCGGCGTCTTCCTGGTGGGAGGCGAGGGCCCGGGCCGCCGGGTCGGCGAGCTCGACGAGGAGATGGTCTACGAGTCACGGGTCGGCGACATCTTCGCCCTGGGCGCGACCAGCTGGCGGATCGAGGACATCACCCACGACCGGGTCCTGGTGACGCCCGCCCCGGGCATCCCGGGCCGGTTGCCGTTCTGGAAGGGCGACACCCTCGGCCGACCCGCCGAGCTCGGGCAGGCGATCGGCGCGTTCACCCGTGAGCTCGGCGCCCTGCCCCGCGGGCGGGCCGAGGAGCGCGCTCGCGCCGACGGCCTCGACGAGTTCGCCGCGGCCAACCTCGTGGGCTACCTCCACGAGCAGCTCGAGGCGACCAACCTGCTGCCCAGCGACCAGACGCTCCTGGTCGAGCGCTTCCGCGACGAGCTCGGCGACTGGCGACTGGTCGTGCACTCGCCCTACGGCGTCCCGGTGCATGCGCCCTGGGCGCTCGCGATCAACGCCCGCCTCCGCGAGAGGTACGGCGTGGACGGCCAGGCGATGGCCTCCGACGACGGCATCGTGATCCGGATCCCCGACACCGACGCCGAGCCTCCCGCGGGTGACGTCATCGTCTTCGAGCCCGACGAGATCGACGCCCTGGTGACCCAGGAGGTCGGCGGCTCGGCGCTCTTCGCGTCCCGCTTCCGCGAGTGCGCGGCCCGGGCGCTGCTGCTGCCGCGCCGCGACCCCGGCCGCCGCTCGCCGCTGTGGCAGCAGCGCCAGCGCTCGGCGGCCCTGCTCGAGGTGGCGGTGCAGTACCCGTCCTTCCCGATCGTCCTCGAGGCGGTCCGCGAGTGCCTCCAGGACGTCTACGACCTGCCCGCGCTCACCGCCCTGATGCGCGGCATCGACCGCCGCGAGGTCCAGGTCGTCGACGTGGCGACGCACGCGCCGTCGCCGTTCGCCCGCACGCTGCTCTTCGGCTACGTCGCCCAGTTCATGTACGAGGGCGACTCCCCCATCGCCGAGCGCCGGGCCGCCGCGCTCGCCCTCGACCAGGGCCTGCTCGCCGAGCTGCTCGGCCGCGCCGAGCTGCGGGAGCTGCTCGACCCCGACGTGCTCGCCGAGGTGGAGGCCGAGCTGCAGCGGCTCGCCCCCGACAGGCGCGCCCGCGACGCCGAGGGTGTCGCCGACCTGCTGCGCCTGCTCGGACCCCAGTCGACCGCCGAGGTGGCCGCCCGCTCCGTCGACGGCGCCGACACCGACGGCTGGCTGACGGCGCTGGGCCAGAGCCGGCGGATCGTCGAGGTGCGGATGGCCGGCGAGCCGCGGTGGACCGCGGTCGAGGACGTCGCCCGGCTGCGCGACGGCCTCGGGGTGCCGGTGCCACCCGGCACGCCCGACGTCTTCGCCGAGCCGGTCGACGACCCGCTGGCCGACCTGGTCGCCCGCTACGCCCGCACCCACGGACCGTTCACCGTCGACGACGTGGCGACCCGGCTCGGGCTCGGGGTCGCGGTCGTCCGCCTGACCCTGCAGCGGCTCGCCTCGCAGGGCCGGGTGCTCGACGGCGAGTTCCGGCCCCGCGGCTCGGGCACCGAGTGGTGCGACGCCGAGGTGCTGCGCAAGCTGCGTCGGCGCTCGCTGGCCCGGCTGCGGCAGGAGATCGAGCCGGTCGAGCCGGAGTCGTTGGGTCGCTTCCTGTCCGCGTGGCAGCACGTCAACGGACGGCTCCGGGGCGTCGACGGCGTGCTGAGCGTGATCGACCAGCTCGCCGGCTGCGCCGTCCCCGCCTCCGCGCTCGAGCCGCTGGTCCTTGGCAGCCGGGTGCGCGACTACGAGCCGTCGTACCTCGACGAGCTCACCGCCTCCGGCGAGGTCATCTGGGCCGGCCACGCCGCGCTGACCGGCGCCGACGGGTGGGTGTCGCTGCACCTCGCCGACCAGGCGCCGCTGACGCTGCCCGACCACCAGCCCTTCGAGCACTCGGAGCTGCACCAGGCCGTGCTCGACGCCCTCGCCCCCGGAGGAGCGTGGTTCTTCCGCCAGCTCGCCCAGGCCGTCGGGTCCACCGACGACGCGGCGCTATCGGCGGCCCTGTGGGAGCTGGTGTGGGCGGGGCGGATCAGCAACGACACGCTCACCCCGCTGCGCGCGCTCACCCGCGGCGGCACGCCCGCCCACCGCAGCAAGCGGCCACCGCCGCGCGTACGCATGTCGAGCACCACCGGTGGTCGGGGCCGGATGCCCGCCCGCACCGGACCGCCCGAGACGGCCGGTCGCTGGGCGCTGCTGCCCGAGCTCGACACCGACCCGACCCGGCGCGCGCACGCGACCGCCGAGCACCTCCTCGACCGGCACGGCGTGGTCACCCGGGGCGCGGTGGTCAGCGAACGCGTCGCCGGCGGGTTCGCCGCCGTCTACAAGGTGCTGTCGGCGTTCGAGGACTCCGGTCGCTGCCGCCGCGGCTACTTCGTGGCCGGTCTCGGGGCCGCCCAGTTCGGCACCGCCGGCTCGGTCGACCGGCTGCGCACCTTCTCCGAGCTGCCGACCGACGCCAAGCCCCAGGCGGTCGCGCTGGCCGCCACCGACCCGGCCAATCCCTACGGCGCCGCCCTCCCCTGGCCGCAGGGCGCCGAGGGCGGCCATCGGCCCGGCCGCAAGGCCGGCGCGATCGTGGTGCTCGTCGACGGCGTCCTCACGCTGTACGTCGAGCGCGGCGGACGGACGCTGCTCACCTGGACCGACGACGCCGACCTGCTGACCCCGGCCGCGGCCTCGCTCGGCGACGCCGTACGCCGCGGCTCGCTCGGCCGCCTCACGGTCGAGAAGGTCGACGGCGCGCAGCTGCTGGGCTCCGGCTCGACCCCGCTGCGCGAGGCGCTGCAGGCCGCGGGGTTCGTGGCCACGCCGAAGGGGCTGCGGCTGAGGTCGGCCGGTGCCTGAGGGCGATGCGGTCTGGCGGACGGCGCAACGCCTCGACCGGGGCCTCTCCGGCCGCGAGCTGACCCGCACCGACTTCCGGGTCCCCGCCATCGCGACCGTCGACCTCGCTGGCTCGACGCTGACCGAGACGGTGTCGCGCGGCAAGCACCTGCTGACCCGTATCGACGGCGCGGCCGGCGCCTGGACCCTGCACACCCACCTCAAGATGGAGGGCTCGTGGCGGGTCTTCGGGCCGGCCGAGCGCTGGGGCAAGCCGGAGCACCTGGTCCGAGTCGTGCTCGGGACGGCCGAACGGACCGCGGTCGGCTTCCAGCTCGGCGTGGTCGAGCTGGTGCCGCGCGAGCGGGAGGACGACGTGGTCGGCCACCTCGGCCCCGACCTCCTCGGTCCGGACTGGGACGAGCAAGAGGCCGTCCGCCGGCTGCTCGTCGACCCGGCCCGCCCCCTCGGCGAGGCCCTGCTCGACCAGCGCAACCTGGCCGGCATCGGCACCATCTACCGCACCGAGCTGTGCTTCCTGACCGGCTACGACCCGCGTACGCCCGTCGGTGCGGTCGCCGACCCGCTGCGCATGGTCCGGTTGGCGCGCTCGATGCTCGACCAGAACCGGCACCAGCCGCAGATCTGCACCACCGGCGACAAGCGGCGCGGCCGCAGCCTGTGGGTCTACGGCCGCCTGCACCAGCGCTGCCTGCGGTGCGGCACCCCGATCGAGCACGCCGAGCTCGGCGAACCGGGCCGCGCGCGGGTCGCCTACTGGTGCCCGCGCTGCCAGCCACCCCGGTAGACCACCACCCCGGCATTCGAACACATGTTCTAACCTGTGCTGGTGAGGGCGACGGACGGCACCGGGCAGCGTGGTCACACCAAGCCGCGCCACGTCTGGGTCAACGTGACCGAGAACCCCTCCTACCGCTACGCCGGCGTCCTGATCGACTGGCGCGTCGACCACCGCGGCAACTGGGAGGCGCTGGTCGTGTGGGTCGATGGTGGCGGCAACCTCAAGGCGCACGCCCACCTGGGCTGGGTGGCGGCCTCGCACGTGCGACCCACCGAGTAGGTCGGCGCCGCGAGTTTCATCGGCTGGCCGACAAAACTGGTGCTTGGACGACAAAGCTTCATCGTCCAAGCGTGAGCTTCATCGGCTGACCGATGAAACTCGCGCGATCTCAGGCGGCGGAGTTGACGACCTGGCCGGCGCGCGGGGCGACCGGGATCCGGGTGAGCTCCGCGGCGGCCTCCTCGAGGGCGACCAGGTCGGAGACGTCGCGCAGCACGTCGGAGAGCGGGACGTCGAGGGCGGCGCACAGCGAGGCGAGCAGCTCGGAGGATGCTTCCTTCTGGCCGCGCTCGATCTCGGAGATGTAGCCCAGGCTGACCCGGGCGTCGGCGGAGACCTCACGCAGCGTCATGCCGCGCTGCATGCGGGCGTCGCGGAGCACGTCGCCGAGCAGCCGTCGAAACAGCACCATGCGCGCCTCCTCCGGTTGCGACCGTCCATCGGCCGGAACGAGCCGGCCTGTGGGCGCAACGCTACCCGAGGGGTGTTTCTTCCCGTCGCAGGACCTGCTCGAATGTCGCCAGCGCCTCGCGACAGGTCCGGTCCTGGATCTGGGCACGCTTCCCGCGCAGCTCCAGCGCCAGCCCCACGACGAGGTCCGGGCCGGCGATGCCCACGAAGACCGTGCCGGGCGGCTTGCCCTCCTGCTCCGAGGGGCCGGCGACGCCGGTGGTCGAGACGCCGTACGTCGCCCCCGTCAGCGCCCGCACTCCCGCGGCCATCGCCTGGGCGCACTCCGACGACACCACACCGTGCTCGGCGATGATCCGCGCGGAGACGCCGAGCAGCGACGCCTTGAGCTCGGTCGCGTAGGTGACCACGCCGCCGACGTACACGTCCGAGGCACCGGGCACGTCCGTGAACAGCGCCGCGAGCCGGCCACCCGTCAGCGACTCGGCGGTGGCGACCGTCTGCCCCGCGACGCGGAGCAGTCGCTGCACGCTCTCAGCCGGGTCCGTCACACCCGCAAGGTTAGTGTCCAGGGCATGGCGCTCCCGATCGAGGACTACGCACTGGTGGGCGACCGGCGCAGCGGGGCCCTGGTCGGGCTCAACGGCTCCGTCGACTGGCTCTGCCTGCCGCGGTTCGACTCCCCGGCCTGCTTCGCCGGCCTGCTCGGCAGCGACGAGCACGGGCACTGGCAGCTCTGCCCGGGCGACGACTACGACGTACGCCGTCGCTACGTCGAGGCCTCGGCCGTCCTCGAGACGACGTTCACGACCGCGACCGGAGAGGTCACGCTCACCGACGCGATGCCGCGCGGCAACGGCCGCTCCGACCTGGTGCGCCGGCTCGCCGGCGTGCGCGGCACCGTGCGGATGCGGCACGAGTGGCTGGTGCGGACCGACTACGGCGCCATCCGGCCGTGGGTCCGCCGGCAGACCGTGCACGGCGAGGCCGTGATCACCGCGACCGCCGGACCCGACCGGCTGGTGCTCCGCGGGCCGCGTCTCCCCCGGGCGGCCGACCACCGGCACGTCGACGAGTTCGAGGTCACCGCGGGCGACGTGCTCACCTTCTCGACCACCTGGCTGCCGTCGTACGCCCCCCTCGACGGCATCGGCGCCCCCGACGAGGGCACCGACGCCTCGGTGCGCGAGAGCAACCGGTGGGCGGCGCAGTGCCGCGACGACGTGCCCCGCGTGGACGTCGTACGCCGCTCGCTGCTGACCCTCCGGCTGCTCACCGACGCCGACACCGGCGGCATCGTCGCCGCACCCACCACCTCCCTGCCGGAGGACCCGGGCGGCGAGCGCAACTGGGACTACCGCTTCTGCTGGCTGCGCGACGCCGCCCTCACCATCGGCGCGCTGGTCCGGGCCGGCCACGTCGACGAGGCCCAGCTGTGGCGGGCCTGGCTCTTGCGCGCCATCGCCGGCGATCCCGAGGACCTGCAGATCATGTACGCCGTCGACGGCCGCCGCCGGCTGACCGAGGAGACGCTCTCCCACCTCCCGGGCTACGCCGACTCGACGCCCGTGCGCATCGGCAACGGTGCGGCCCTCCAGCGGCAGCTCGACGTGCTCGGCGAGGTGATGATCTCGCTCGAGCAGACCCGTCAGGCGACCGGTCACGCGGACCCCGCCGCGTGGGCGGTGCAGCGCTCGCTGGTCGAGCACCTCGCCGACACGTGGCGACGCAAGGACCACGGGCTGTGGGAGATCCGCGGCCCGCAGCAGCGGTTCACGCACTCCCAGGCGATGGTCTGGGCGGCCTTCGACCGCGCGGTGCGCGCGGTCGAGGACTTCGACCTCGACGGGCCGGTCGAGCGCTGGCGGTCACTGCGCGACCGAGCCCGCGACGAGGTGCTCGAGCACGGCTTCGACGCCCGACGCAACACGTTCGTGCAGTACTACGGCAGCACCGAGGTGGATGCCGCCCTGCTCGTGCTCCCCCAGATCGGCATCATCGCGGGCGACGACCCGGCGATGCTCGGCACCATCGAGGCGGTCGAGCACGACCTGATGCGCGACGGCCTGCTGCTGCGCTACCGCACCCAGACCGGCGTCGACGGCCTGGCCGGCGACGAGCACCCGTTCCTGGCCTGCTCGTTCTGGCTGGCGTCGGCGTACGCCGGCGCCGGCCGGCTGGACGACGCCACCGCCCTCTTCGACCGGCTCTGCGACCTGACCAACGACGTCGGCCTGCTCTCCGAGGAGTACGACGCCGCCGGCCGCCGGATGGTCGGCAACTTCCCGCAGGCCTTCAGCCACCTGACCCTGGTGCACGCGGCGTTCGACATCGCCGAGGCCGCACAGCGACGTTGACCCGCCCGAGGCTCTCGGGCGGGCCAACGTCCGCGTGCTACTTCTTGACCTTGACCTTCACCGTGTCGGAGCTCGACTTCAGGAAGTCGTCGCCCGCGTAGTCGACCCGGATGGTCTTGGTGCCCGTGCTGGTGAACTTCGCCAGCTTCAGCGTCGCCTTCCCGGACTTGAGGGTCACCGTCTTCGTGCCCTGGCCCGGGATCTTGACCTTGACCTTGCCGGTGCCCACCACGCCGGTCGGACCGGTCACGCTGATCTTCAGCGTGACCACGGTCTTCTTGACCTTCGCGGTCGCCGGGCTGGCGCTGGCCTTCGTGGACGACGCGGCCTTGGCCACGCTGACCGTGAAGGCGTTGGAGCCCGAGGCGACGTGGTCGTCACCGGAGTACACGGCCGTCAGGGTGTGCGACCCCGGCTTGAGCGACCGCGCCGGCAGCGTCACCTTCGCGACCCCGGCGGACACGGCGGTCGCCGCGCCGACCTTCTTGGCTCCCTCGAAGAGCTGGACGGTGCCGGTGGCGCCGCTCGGGCCGACGTTGACCGTCACGGTCCCCGCCTTGCCGTAGACCAGCGACACGTTGCCGGCACTCACCGACGGCGCCACCTTCGCGACCGTGGCGGTGAAGGCGTCGGTGTCGGCCTCGAAGTGAGCATCACCGGCGTACCTCGCCGTCAGGGTGGTCACCCCGGGCTCGAGCGAGCCGGCCGGCAGGGTCACCGTCGCGACTCCCTCCGACGCCGGGGCGCTGCCGAGGACCGTCTCGCCGTTGCGGACCGTGACGGTCCCCGTGGCGGTCGGGTCGCCCAGCGTCACGGTGACGGTGGCCGGGTCGCCGTAGGTCAGGGTGACGTCGCCGGCCGAGACCGTCGTCGTCGCCTTCGCCACGGTCAGCTTGACCTGGTCGGAGCCCGACGGGTAGTTGCCGTCGTACTCCACCCGCAGGGTGTGCTCCCCCGGCTCCAGCGACTTCGCCGGGACCGGGACCGAGGCGTGACCGGTGTCGTCCAGCGTCACCGGGTCGCCGATCTGCGTCTCGTCGTCGAAGAGCCGCACCGTGCCGGTCGCGACCCCGTCGTTGCCGGTCACCGCGACCGGGATCGACGTGCTGTCGCCCCAGGTGATCGACTGGTCGTCGCCCGCGGAGATCTCACGAGTCGTCGAGACCACGATCTCGACGGGGACCTCGGTGCCCGTCTCGCCACCGCGGACGTACAGCGTCTTCGTCCCGGCGCTGAGTCCCGGCGGCAGGGTCACCACGACCTGGGCGGTGCCGACCTCGTCGAAGCCCGGCAGCGCCGTCTGACGGGTGGTGGTGACCTCGAACGAGTCGAGCGGCTCGCCGCCGAGTCGCACGGTCACCTCCGGGTCCACCTTGTCCCCAGGACCGGTCATCGACAGCGAGGACAGCGAGAACGCCACCTCGTCGCCCGGCTGGTACGACGCCGGAGCGTCACCCGGGAACGACGCGCCGACCGCGCGCTGGCTGAAGTCGACCGGCACCGGCGTCTCGTCGCCGAGGGCGGCCATGTAGTCGACCATGCCCTGCAGGTCGGTCTTGCCGGTGTCCTGCTTGTTCGTGCCGTTGTTGAGCTCGAGGAAGTTGTCACCGCCCGTGGACAGGAACGAGTTCACCGTCACCGAGTAGACCGTGGCCGGAGCGATCTTCTCGCCGTTGAGCCACATCCCGGTGATCCGCGAGCCCTTCGGCAACGTGCTGTCGTAGGTGTAGGTGAAGCCCTTCGAGATGCCCAGCTTGAGGAACGGCCGCGACGCACCGTCCGGCTGCCACTGCTGCTCGAGCACCGTCTTGATCTGCGCACCGGTCAGCTTCTCGTTGACCAGCGTGTTGGCGAACGGCTGCACGTTGGCCGCCTGCTTGTAGGTCAACGTCCGCGGGAACGCGCCCGTGCCGTCGCCGACCATGTCGGCTCGGAGGCCGCCCGGGTTCATGAACGCGATCTGCGCCGCGCCGGACTCCGGGTTACGGGTGTTCCACCGCTGCACCTCGGCGACCAGGTTGCCCAGGGTCGACTCACCACCACGGTTCTCGGTCGTGCCGTCCGCCAGCTTCGCGCGGTTGAACGCCCCACCGATCTTGCCCAGCGGCTGGGCACCCAGCACGTTGGCGTTGGCGACCGCGTTGTCCACGATCGTCTTCGTGGCCGCGTCGACCGGGTAGTTGAACGTGCTCCCCGTCGTGCCCGACTTCAGCGGCAGCAGCGCCTGCGTCTTCGCCTGGACCTGGCCGGTGGCACGGTCCACGCTGAAGACCAGCTTGTTGAGGTTGTAGCCGTACTGACCGGCGGAGACCACCGGGCGCTCCTTGACCGGACGGTCGGACCAGCCGGCGACCGGGAAGGAGCAGTTGTACGCCAGGTGCGTGTGCCCGGACACGATCGCGTCGACCTTGTCGTTGACGCCGGCGATGATCGAGCCGAAGTCGGACGTCGGGTCGTCGTCCATCGTCGCGCAGTCGGTGCCGGCCGCACCCTCGTGGACCAGCAGCACGATCACGTCCGCGCCGTCGGCCTTGAGGTCGTTGGCCGAGGCGTTGACCTCGGTCACGACGTCCGTCACGTCGAGCTGGGAGATCCCGCCCGGCGAGACCAGCTCCGGCAGGTGCTCGGTGACCGCACCGACGAAGCCGACCTTGACGTCACCGAAGTTCTTGGTGAACGTCGGCGCCAACGCATGGCTGTTGTCGCTCTTGAGTCGCAGGTTGGCCGCGATGTACTTCCAGTTCGCGCCACCGTACGGGTTGGTGTCGGCGTTGTAGGGCGCCATCACCCGGTTGACCAGGTCGTCGTACCCCTGGTCGAACTCGTGGTTGCCCGCTGCCGAGACCTCGAGCCCCGCCTCGTTGAGCGAGTCGATCGTCGGCTTGTCCTTCGCGATGAACGACTCGAACGTCGAGGCACCGATCAGGTCACCCGCGGCGGCGAACACCGTCTCCGGGTTGGCCGCGCGCAGCTGCTTGACCGCACCGGCCAGCACCGCCGCGCCGGCGGACGCCGACGTCGCGTCGTTCTGGATCCGGCCGTGGAAGTCGTTGGTCGCCAGGATCTGGATGTCGTCGACCCCGTCGTCCACGGTGATGTCGACCGGGACCTCGGTGCCGGTGGTGGCACCGACCAGCCGCAGGGTCGTCGTGCCGTCCGGCAGGCCTGCCGGCAGCACCACGTCGACGGCGGCCTTGCCCGTGGTGTCGAAGCCGGGCAGCGCGGACTGCGGAGCGTTGTCCAGCGTCGCGGTACCGATCGTCGCGTCACCGATCTTGACCGTGACCTCGCTGTCCTTGACGTCACCCGGGCCGGACATCGACCAGGACGACACGTTGAGCTGGACGTGGTCGCCCGGCGCGTAGGACGCCGGGGCGCTGACCGGGAGGGTGACTCCGACGCCGTTCTGCTTGGAGTCGACCGGGACCACGTCCGGGTCGGCGCCGAAGGCGGCCATGTAGTCGACCATGCCCTGAAGGTCGGTCTTGCCGGTGTCCTGCTTGCCGGCACCGTTGTTGAGCTCGAAGAAGTTGTCACCACCGGTGGCGAGGAACGAGTTCACCGTCACCGAGTAGACCGTGGCGGGCACGATCTTGGTGCCGTTGAGCCACATCCCGGTGATCCGCGACCCCTGTGGCAGGGCGTCGTTGAAGGTGTAGGTGAAGCCCTTCGAGATGCCCAGCTTGAGGAACGGCCGCGACGATCCGCTGGGCTGCCACTGCTGCTCGAGCACCGTCTTGATCTGCGCACCGGTCAGCTTCTCGTTGACCAGGCTGTTGGCGAACGGCTGGACGTTGGCCGCCTGCTTGTAGGTCAACGTCCGCGGGAACGCGCCCGTGCCGTCGCCGACCATGTCGGCTCGGAGGCCGCCCGGGTTCATGAACGCGATCTGCGCCGCGCCGGACTCCGGGTTGCGGGTGTTCCAGCGCTGCACCTCGGCGACCAGGTTGCCGAGAGTGGACTCACCACCACGGTTCTCGGTCGTGCCGTCCGCCAGCTTGGCCCGGTAGAAGGCGCCACCGATCTTGCCCAGGGGCTGGGCGCCGAGCACGTTGGCGTTGTTGACCGCGTTGGTGACGATCGTCTGCGTCGCCGAGTCGGCCGGGTAGTTGGTGCAGCTGGTCGAGGTCGCGCACGACTTCAGCGGCAGCAGCGCCTGCGTCTTCGCCTGGACCTGGCCGGTGGCCGTGTCGACGGTGAAGACGAGCTTGTTGAGCGCCATGCCGTACTGACCGGCGGAGACCACCGGGCGCTCCGTGACCGGGCGACCGGCCCACCCGGCGACCGGGAAGGAGCAGTTGTACGCCAGGTGGGTGTGCCCGGACACGATCGCGTCGACCTTGTCGTTGACGCCGGCGATGATCGAGCCGAAGTCGGACGTCGGGTCGTCGTCCATCGTGGCGCAGTCGGTGCCGGCGGCACCCTCGTGGACCAGCAGCACGATCACGTCCGCGCCGTCGGCCTTGAGGTCGTTGGCGGAGGCGTTGACCTCGTTGACGATGTCGGTGACGTCGAGCTGGGAGATCCCGCCCGGGGAGACCAGCTCCGGCAGGTGCTCGGTGACCGCACCGACGAAGCCGACCTTGACGTCACCGAAGTTCTTGGTGAACGTCGGCGCAAGGGCGTGGCTGTTGTCGCTCTTGAGCCGCAGGTTGGCCGCGATGTACTTCCAGTTCGCCCCGCCGTACGGGTTGGTGTCGGCGTTGTACGGCGCCATCACCCGGTTGACCAGGTCGTTGTATCCCTGGTCGAACTCGTGGTTGCCCGCTGCCGAGACCTCGAGACCCGCCTCGTTGAGCGAGTCGATCGTCGGCTTGTCCTTCGCGATGAACGACTCGAAGGTCGAGGCACCGATCAGGTCACCCGCCGCAGCGAACACCGTGTCCGGGTTGGCGGCACGCAGCTGCTTGACCGCACCGGCCAGCACCGCCGCGCCGGCGGACGCCGACGCCGCGTCGTTCTGGATCCGGCCGTGGAAGTCGTTGGTCCCCAGGATCTGGATGTCCCGGGTCGCCGGCTCGCTGGCGGCGCTGATGCCCACGATCTCCGGGCTGTGGTCGGAGGACCGGAACGGGCCGCTGTCGTAGAGGTTGGTGGCGTTGTAGTTGTAGCGGCTGTACTCGTAGTAGACGGACTCGTAGCCGTTGATCGGCCACACGTCGGCGCCGCTGACGTCGGGGAGCGCAGCCGCGTTGGCGAGCACGTGGTCGAGCGAGCCGATCTGCCCGTCGAAGTTGTAGGTCTCCTCGTCGGGGTCGGTGGTCGAGTGCACCTCGGTGTAGCCACCCGAGACGAGGTGGTCGATCGGGTCCTCGTGCGAGTAGGCGTTGAAGTCGCCGACCAGGAAGACCTTGGACAGGCCGCGCTCGGTCTTGAAGTCGTTGGCGAAGGTCACCAGCGCGTCCGCCTGGGCGATGCGGTCCGGGTTGGCGTTGCCCTGGCCGGTGCCGTCGTCGGTGCCCGATCCCTTGGACTTGAAGTGGTTGACGATCACCACGAAGGCGTTGCTGTTGGAGGAGCCGACCTTCTTGAACGCCTGGGCCAGCGGCTCGCGGGCGTTGGCGAAGGCCGAGCTGCCGACCAGGATCTTGGAGGCACCGACCAGCGAGACGCGGGCGGGCTGGTAGATGAAGCCGGTGCGGATGACGTCCTCGTCGGTCAGGGCCGGGAGGTCGGCGCCCGTGGGCGACGGCGCGAAGTCCCACTTGCCGGCCGTCGACGCCGCGTTCAGCGCGTTGACGAGCTGGGTGATCGCGAAGTCGCGGCTCTTGCCGAACTTGGCCGAGTTCTCGAGCTCCTCGAGGGAGACGATGTCGGCGTTGGCGGTGTTGATCGCCGCGACGATCTTGTCGCGCTGGCGCGCCACGTTGGCCGGGTTGGCCGCTCCGCGCGGGCCGTTGCCCGAGCTCGTGGACGGGTTGCCGCAGGAGTTGGTGGTGACCTGGGCGCCGGCGCGGTCGGTGAAGTACGTGCAGGCGTTGCCGCCGCCGGCGGCGACGTACTCGTTGCCGTCCGTGGGGAAGAAGTTCAGCACGTTGAAGGTGGCGAGCCTGAGGTCACCGCCGACGTCGGCCGGGGTCGCGTTGGCGGCCCGGGTCTGCTGCAGCTGCGGCTGGGTCCCAGAGGGCTGGCCCACGACCTGGGTGCTCGGCAGGAGACGCCACTGGCTGAAGTCGTTGATCAGGATGGTGGGGGCGGGGAAGGTGATCGCCGCGCCGACACGGGGCACGTACGACGACGTCATCCACGGGAACGGCGAGCCGGTCGTGGTGGTGTAGTTGGTGCTGGAGCCGTCGTCGATCACGATCCGGTGCGCGTCGTTCCACTTCTTGCGGTTGGCGATCTCGGTCGCCTGCGTCTGCACGTCGTACAGCTCCGTCGGCGCGATCAGCGCCTTGCTGCTCTCGGCGGCGGCACCCAGCTCGCCGAAGTTGGAGCTGGAGTTGGTGCCGACGGTGTAGGCGGGACCGCCGTCGTACACGTCGGTCAGCGTCCAGCTGCCGGTGGGCTGGAAGGCCTCGCCCTCGGCCGCCTCGCGGGCCGTGTCGAGCGCGGCGGTCGTGTCGCAGGCGCTGCCGGGCAGCGGGCAGTCGGTGCCGGGGACCACGGTCTTGGGGGTCACGTCGCCGAGGCTGGAGCCGTGCGCCGTCCAGGTCGCGCTGGTGAGCTCGGTGAGGCCGAAGTTCTCGGCCACGGTGCCGGTCACGTCGACCGAGTCACCGATGGCCGGGTAGGAGCCGAAGCCGCTGGCGCCGCCGTACACGAAGATCGCGTCGGAGGCGTCGGGGGTGTCCGCGCCGGGGGTCTGGAGGTAGAAGCCGTTGATGCCGCCGGTCGGGTACGCCGCGGTGACGACGCCCTGGGTGGAGACCGTGTCGCCGACGAGCGGCGACGAGGCGGCCGTGCCCTGGATGTCCTTGATCGCGGTCACGGGCGGCGGCTCGGCGCCGATCGTGTACGAGAACGTCTTGGCGTCGGTGCCAGCGGTCGGGGTCGACGAGTCGGTGACCGTGACCTCCGGGGTGTAGGAGCTCTCGGTCGTCGGGGTGCCGGAGACACCGCCGTCCGCGGCGACGGTGATGCCCGGGGGCAGGCCGGTCGCGCTCCACGTGTACGGCGTCGTGCCGCCCGTGGCGGCGAGGGTGAACGGCGTGATGGGCGTGCCCACGACGCCGGTCTTGGCGCCCGGCGCGGTCGCCGTCAGCGGCGAGGTGCCGGCGCCGGGGTGCATCGGGTTGGCGACCTTGAAGTCGGTGCCGTTGACGTCGGTGTCCGCACCCGTCGCCGTGCGCGCGATCGAGGTGGAGTTCGACGGCGAGGGAGCGGCCGTCGCGCCCTCCTTGATGGTCGGCGAGCCGAAGCCCACGAAGTCGATCACCGCTGCGTCGGTGATCGTGGTGTTGCCCGCGCCGTCGGGGTCGATCCCCGTGGTGCTGTTGGCCAGGAAGACCTGGCCCGTGGTGCCGCTCAGGTTGGTGGACGTGTTGCCGGCGAAGTCGACGTCGGGCACGGCGACGCCGTTGGCCCCGCCGGTGGCCAGCTTGACCACGAACCAGTCGTGCGCCGGGACCGACCCGGCCGTGTTCAGGTTGGTGATGGCACTGGAGGCGGGGGTGCCCGTGTTGGCGGCCGCCCGGTACTGCAGGGACATGCCCGTCAGCGCGATGGCGGCGTCCGTCGGGTTGTAGAGCTCGACGAAGTCGTTGGTGTACGTCGCGCCGGTGTTGCCACCTCCGCCGTAGACCTCGCTGATGACCAGGCCGGTGCCGCCCGGGTTGGCCGCGGCCGGAGCCGAGGGGGTGAGCAGCAGACCACTGGCGACGACGGCGAGCGCAACGGCCCCCGTGAGTCGCTTCCGCGAAGCAAGCATGAAAGGGGCTCTCCGAGTTTTAGGCAGACGGGACGGGCGAGGCCATCGAACCGCGAGCGTCGGGAAGGTTCGCCACCAGAACCGAGAACAGCAAGAGAAATCCCCGAGAACTGGTCGGCGACGGGGGAAGCCCTCCGGCGCGGACCGAGATGAAGGGACCCTAACCCTGAAACGCCGGTCTCTCGCAAGAGATCCTGTGAACAAGTTGTTACAGATCGACATCGATCCGGTGACCGTGAGCGTCCCGGGCCGAAATCTTTTACTTACGGAGGGACGCGCGCTGCTTCCAGACGTCGCGGTAGAACTCCCAGCCGGACCACAGCGTGAGGGCCACGGCGACGGCCAGCAGCACCTGGGCGAGGTAGAAGATCACGTCGCCCGGCGTCTCCAGCCAGCCAGGGAGGTCGGGGTCCCGCAGCGGCAGGCACAGCGTCGCGAGCGCGACGGCCTGGACGGTGGTCTTGATCTTGCCGAGGTCGGCGGCCGCGATGACGACGCGCTTGAGGATCGACAGGCGCAGCAGCGTGACGCTCCACTCCCGGATCAGCACGATGATCGTGACCGCCCACCAGACGTCGCCGACGATGGAGAGGCCGATGAAGGCCATCCCGGTGACGGCCTTGTCGGCGATCGGGTCGGCGATCTTGCCGAAGTTGGTGATCAGGTTGTGCTTGCGGGCCAGGTCGCCGTCGATCTTGTCGGTGATCATGGCGACCACGAAGATCGCGAACGCGACGCAGCGCCAGGTGACCGAGTCGCCACCGTCGACGAGCAGCGCCCAGGCGAAGAACGGCACCGCCACGATCCGCGCCGTGGTCAGCACGTTGGGGACGTTCCAGTTGCTGGGCTGCGTCTCCACCTCGGCCATCACAGCACCCGAGCGTAGAGGTCGGCGCCCTCGGACCCGACGACCACCGCGCGGACCAGGTCGCCGACCTGCGCGTCGGAGTCGAGGAGGTACGTCGACCCGTCGACCTCGGGGCCCTGGTGGGCCGCGCGGCCCTCGATGTCCTCCCCCACACGCTCGACCAGCACCTCGACGGTCTCGTCGATCCGGTCGGCCGCCCGCTGGGAGGTGAGCTCCTCGACCAGCGCGCCGACGTGCTCGACCCGCGCCCGCACCTCGTCCTCGTCGAGCTTGGCGTCGTACGTCGCGGCCTCGGTGCCGTCCTCGTCGGAGTAGCCGAACACGCCGGTCACGTCGAGGCGAGCGGCGACCAGGAAGTCGCAGAGCGTCTGCAGGTCCTCGTCGGTCTCGCCGGGGAAGCCGACGATCACGTTGCTGCGCACGCCGGCGTACGGCGAGATCGCCCGGACCTGCTCGAGCAGCCCGAGGAAGCTCTCGGGGTCGCCGAAGCGCCGCATCCGGCGCAGCACGTCCGCGCTGGCGT
Source organism: Nocardioides conyzicola (assembly GCF_039543825.1). Taxonomy (NCBI): domain Bacteria; kingdom Bacillati; phylum Actinomycetota; class Actinomycetes; order Propionibacteriales; family Nocardioidaceae; genus Nocardioides; species Nocardioides conyzicola. Next base: position 211,387 of record NZ_BAABKM010000003.1, read on the forward strand.
GCTGGAAGGACAGGTCGAAGTACGGCGTGACGCCGGGCGTGGCCGCGATCGCCTGGACCAGCCCGGGCCGGGTCTCGGCGGGCTGGAGGTAGGACACCCGGACCCGCTCGACGCCGTCGACGGCGGCCAGCTCGGGCAGCAGCGTCTCGAGCAGCCGGAGGTCGCCGAGGTCCTTGCCGTAGGACGTGGAGTTCTCGCTGACCAGGAAGAGCTCCTTCACGCCCTGCTCCCCCAGCCAGCGCGCCTCCTGGAGCACGTCGGAGGGCCGGCGGCTGACGAACGAGCCGCGGAAGGACGGGATCGCGCAGAAGGAGCAGCGCCGGTCGCAGCCGCTCGCGAGCTTGAGCGAGGCGGTGGGGCCGGAGTCGAGGCGCCGACGCAGCGATGCGGGGCCGGAGGCGTGCCCGGGGACCGGTGCGGTCGACAGCGCACGCTCGACGGGGGTGATCGGCAGCAGCTTGCGGCGGTCCTGCGGGGTGTGCGCCTGGTGCGCCTCCCCCGCGACGATCGAGCGCAGCCGCGCGGCGATGTCGGGGTAGTCGTCGAACCCGAGGACGGCGTCGGCCTCCGGGAGCGAGTCGGCGAGCTCGTTGCCGTAGCGCTCGGCCATGCAGCCCACGGCCACCACGGCCCGGGTGTGGCCGGTGGTCTTGAGGTCGGCGGCGGCCAGCAGCGTGTCGACCGAGTCCTTCTTGGCCGACTCGACGAACCCGCAGGTGTTGACCACGACGGTGTCGGCGTCGGCCGGGTCCTCGACCAGCAGGAAGCCGCCGGCTTCGAGGCGGCCGGCGAGCTCCTCGGAGTCGACCTCGTTGCGGGCGCACCCGAGGGTCACCATCGCGACCGAGAGCAGCTCGGCGGGGGCAGGGCTCGTTTCAGTCGTCATGTCCGTCCGAGTATGGCAACCGAGCGGTGCCCGCGACGAACTCGCGACCGCTCAGGCGGGCTTCACCGCGAGCACGGGGCAGTGCGCGCCGAGCAGGATCCGCTGCGCGGCGCTGCCCATGATCAGCTTGCCGACGGGCGTCCGGCGGCGCAGACCCAGCACGATCAGCTCCGCGCCGACCTCGTCCGCGACGGCCAGCACCTGGTCACCGACGTCCGCGCCGACCGACTGCCGCACGTCGTACGGCAGGCCGGCCTCCTCGAGGCCCGCTCGCACCTCGCGGAGCTCGTCGTCGCTGGCGAACCGGTCGTCGACCAGGGCGTCCCCGCGCGAGGCGTTGACCACCACGATCCCGTGCCCGCGCATCCGGGCCTCGGCCACCGCGTGCGCGAGAGCGGCGCGCCCGTAGTCGTCCGGCGACCAGGCGACCACGATGTGGCGCTCGGCGTGGTTCATCGCTCGACCCTCTCGTCGTCCTGCTCGGCTCGGGCCCGGGCGACCTCGGCCGCCGGGGTGTCGGGGTGCGGCCGGATCCGGCGGAGGACCAGCGGCGCGACCAGGATCAGGGCGATCAGCACGTAGACCGCGACGGCCAGCGGCTCGTCGAAGAGCCCGGACAGGTCACCGTCGGAGATGGTGAGCGCCTCGCGGAGCTTGGTCTCCATCAGCGGACCGAGGATCACCCCGAGGATCAGGGGCAGCACCGGCAGCCCGAAGCGGCGCATCGCCAGGCCGAGGAGGCCGAAGAGCAGCAGCAGGAACACGTCGAACGGGTCCTGGTTGGTGGCGTACGCACCCAGGCAGGCGAAGAACAGGATGCCGGCGTACAGCTGCGGCCTCGGGATGCGGAGCAGCTTTGCCCACAGGGGTGCGAGCGGCAGGTTGAGCACCAGCAGCAGCGTGTTGCCGATGAGGAGGCTGGCGAGCAGCGTCCACACCAGGTCGGACTCGTCGCTCAGCAGCTGGGGCCCCGGCGTGATGCCGTAGCCCGTCAGCGCCGCGAGCATCACCGACGCGGTCGCGGTGACCGGGACACCGAGGGCCAGCATCGGCACGAACATGCCGGCGGCGGAGGCGTTGTTGGCTGCCTCCGGTCCGGCGACGCCCTCGATCGCGCCGTGGCCGAACTCCTCGGGGTCGCGCGCCAGCCGGCGCTCGGTCACGTAGGAGAGGAAGGTGGGGATCTCGGCGCCACCGGCGGGGATCGCCCCGAACGGGAAGCCGAAGGCGGTCCCCCGCAGCCACGGCTTCCAGGACCGCGACCAGTCGCTGCGGCCCATCCACGGTCGCCCGACGGGGGTGACCCGGACCGGCTGACGACGCAGGTGCGCCGCCACCCACAGCGCCTCGCCGAGGGCGAAGATGCCGACGGCGACCACGACGATGTCGATCCGGTCCGCGAGCTGGGTGGTGCCGAGGCTCAGCCGCGGCTGGCCGGTGTTGAGGTCGAGGCCGACCAGCCCGATCGTCAGGCCCAGGAAGAGGGAGAGGAACCCGCGCAGCCGGGACGACCCCAGGACGCTGGTGGTCATCACGAGCGCCAGCAGCATGATCGCGAAGTACGACGGGGCGCCGATCTTGACCGCCACCTCGGCCAGCGGCGGGGTGAAGAACACCACGAGCAGGGTGCCGATGGTGCCGGCCACGAACGACCCGATGGCAGCCGTGGCGAGGGCCTGGGCCGCCCGCCCCTTCTTGGCCATCTGGTTGCCCTCGATCGCGGTCATCACCGAGGCGGACTCGCCGGGCGTGTTGAGGAGGATCGAGGTCGTGGACCCGCCGTACATGCCGCCGTAGTAGATGCCGGCGAACATGATGAAGGCGGAGGTCGGCTCGAGGCCGAAGGTGACGGGCAGCAGGAGCGCCACCGCCATCGCGGGGCCGATGCCCGGGAGCACGCCGACGAAGGTGCCGAGCAGGACGCCGATCGCGGCGTACATGAGGTTCTCGGGCGTGGCGGCGGCCTCGAGGCCGCCCAGCAGGAGTCCGAAGCTGTCCATGGCTCAGAGCACCCCGTCCAGGACGCCCGGGCTCAGCGGGATGCCGAGGCCGGAGTAGAAGGCGTACCAGCTCGCGACCGCGAGGACGATGCCGACGATGACGTCGCGCACGAGCGTCCGGCTGCCCAGGGTCCACGTCGAGCCGATGAAGAGCAGGGCGCCGCTGATCGCCCAGCCGAGGAGGTCGACGGTCAGGATCGTGACCCCGATGACGCCGACGAGGCGGGCGACGGTCAGCCAGTCGGCCGGTGCGGTGAGGTCGACGTCCTCGCCCTCCTCGGCCTGCGGCCGGTCGCCGCGGAGGGCGGCGACGGCGAGGAGCACGCCCAGCAGCACCAGGCCGGCGCCGATGACGTAGGGGAAGATCCGCGGTCCGACCGGGTCGGCGAAGCCGACGGTCAGCGTGGTGGCGTCGTAGACGGTGTAGGCGCCGACCAGGACGGCCACGGCGGCCAGCCCCAGCTGGGCGAGGTCGCGGTCGGGGGCCTGCTCGGGTGCCTCACGGTGCGTTGTCGTGGTCATCAGATGAGATCCAGCTCCTTCAGGGTCGAGGCGACCCGCTCGTCCTGCTCCACCAGGAACTCGTCGAACTCGTCGCCGGTGCGGAAGGCGTCGATCCAGCCGTTCTTCTCGAGCGCCGCCTGCCACTCCGGGCTGTCGTGCATCTCCTGCAGGTAGGCGATGAGCTCGTCGCGCCGCTCGTCGGAGATGTCGGGAGGCGCGAGGACGCCGCGCCAGTTGGTGAACACCAGGTCGATGTCCGACTCCTGGAGGGTCGGGATGTCCTTCACCGTGTCCCCCTCGAGCCGCTCGGCACCGGACACGGCCAGCGCCCGGAGGTCACCGGACTCGATCTGCCCCTCGAACTCGCCGAGCCCGGAGAAGCCGACGTCGATCTTCTCGCCCAGCAGCGCGCTGGTGAGCGGGCCGCCGCCGTCGTACGGCACGTAGGTGACGTCCTTCGGGTCGATCCCGACCGCCTCCGCCAGCTGCATCGGGAAGAGGTGGTCCGGGCCTCCCGGCGACGAGCCGCCGCCCACGACGACCGAGCTCGGGTCCGCCTTCCAGGCCTCGACGAAGTCGTCGACGGTCTTGAACTCCGAGTCGGCCGGGACGAGCACCCCCTCCTGGTCCTCGATCAGCTGGGCCAGCGGGGTCGCGTCGTTGATCTTGTAGTCCTGGCCGAACGAGTAGAGCGAGCCGACCACGCCGAGCCCGACCGTCATCATCGTGTGCTCGTCGCCCGCGGCGCCCATCAGCCGGGACATCGCGACGGAGCCGCCGGCGCCGAGGATGTTGGTGACCTCGAAGGTGCCGCCGGTGGTGTCGTCCTGCTCCATCACCGAGACGGCCGCGCGGCCGGTCTGGTCGTAGCCGCCGCCGGGACTGTTGGGGATCCACATGGCCAGGTCGCGGGTGTCGTCGCCCCGGGTCACCCCGCAGGAGGACGTCGCCGCGGCGACGACCACGGCCGTCAGGACGGCGAGCGCCCTGCGACCGAATCGGCGTCGCGTGCGTGGTCGGGCGGCCATGGCAGGCTCCTCTCGGTGGGTCGAACGGCACCTACGCTCTACCCGGGCTGTGGCGGCCGTCACCCTTCGGGAAGCAAAGGAGGTTGCGGAACTTGTGGTCACTCGCGCGGGCACCGCGACCGCGGACCCTGGCCGGGCAGTTCCTGGCGCTCCAGGTCGTCCTGCTGCTGCTCGTCGTCGCCGTGACCAGCGTGGTGTCCTTCCGGCAGAGCGACGCCGACTTCCGCGACGCGCGGGGTGCGCGGCTGCGCGCCGCGGCCGAGAACCTGGCGAGCACGCCGGCGGTGCAGCAGGGGCTGGCCGAGCGCACCCAGCCGCTCGCCCTGGCCTTCTACGCCCAGCAACGGCAGGACGACGTCGGGGCGTCGGCGGTCTACCTGACCGACACCACCGGACGCATCGTCGTCACGACCGATCCCACGCGCTCGGGCGGGCGGGTCGACCTCGGACCCGGTGACGCCGGGCGGGGCCGCGCCTGGGCGGGCGACGTCACGGACCTGGGCGACCGGGCGATCGCGGCCGAGGTGCCGGTCTACAGTCCCGGCGACGCGTCGGCGGTCCCGCCGGTGCCACCGGAGCAGGTGGGCATCGCGGTCGTCACCGAGCAGTACCCCTCGCTCACCGAGCGGCTGCGCCAGACGCTCCCCGACCTCGCGGTCTTCCTCGGCGTCGGCCTCGCCCTCGGGCTGGCCGGGGCGTGGCTCCTCGCCCGGCTCATCAAGCGGCGCACCCGGGGACTCGAGCCCGCGGAGATCGCCGACCTGGCCGACCAGCGTGAGGCGCTGCTGACCTCCCTGCGCGAGGGCGTCATCGCCGTCAACGAGGCCGGCACCGTCACGGTGCTGAGCGAGAGCGCGCGCGAGCTCCTCGAGCTGCCGCCGGGCAGCCAGGGCCGGCTGCTCGCCGAGCTCGACGTCCCGCTGCGGGTGCTCGAGCTCCTCCTCGGCAGCGACGACGTCCGCGACGCCGTCGCCGTCGTCGCCGGCAGGGTGCTCGTCCTGAACCGCAACCAGGTGGTCCAGGAGGGCCGGCCCGCCGGCACGGTCACGACCCTGCGCGACCGCACCGAGCTGCTGGCGATGCAGAGCCAGCTCAGCGCCCGCGAGAGCGTCACCGAGACGCTGCGTGCCCAGACCCACGAGTTCGCCAACCAGCTGCACACGATCTCCGGCCTGCTCGAGCTCGAGGAGTACGACGAGGCCGGGCGCCTGATCGGCACCCTGACCCGCCGGCGCGCGCAGATCAGCGACTTCGTGCTCCACCGGGTCGAGGACCCGTCGGTCGGGGCCTTGCTCGTCGCCAAGACCAGCCTCGCCGCCGAGCGCCGGGTCGAGCTCGCGCTCAGCGACGACAGCCGGCTCCCCCGGCTCGACGCGGACCTGTCCGCGGACGTGGGCACCGTCCTCGGCAACCTGGTCGACAACGCCGTGGACGCGGTGGCCGGCGCCGAGTCCGCGCGGGTCGACGTACGCCTCACCGTGGACGGGGAGGTCACCGTCGTCCAGGTCGCCGACAGCGGACCCGGCATCCCGGCGGACCGGATCGGCGAGATCTTCGACCGCGGCTTCAGCACCAAGCCCAGCGACGCCAGCGGACGCGGTGTCGGCCTCGCGCTCGTGCAGGTCGTCTGCGAGCGACGGGGCGGCTCGGTGTCCGTGCACAATGACGGCGGCGCGGTCTTCACCGCGCGGCTGCCCGTGACGATCGAGGACCCGGATGCCCGACGACACCCCCGCTGAGCCAGCAGAGCTGACGGTCCTGGTCGTCGACGACGACTTCATGGTCGCGTCGATCCACACGCGCTTCGTCGAGCGCGCGCCCGGCTACCGCGTCGTCGGCACCGCGGCGACCGGCGCGACCGCGCTCGCCGAGATCGACCGGCTCGGACCCGACCTCGTGCTGCTCGACGTCCACCTGCCCGACATCAGCGGGATCGAGGTGCTCCGCCGGCTCCGCGGCGCCGGCAACGACGTCGGCGTGCTCGTGGTGACCGCCGCCCGCGAGGCCGACACCGTGCGCGCCGCCGCTGCCGCGGGCGCCGCGCACTACCTGGTCAAGCCCTTCGAGTACGACGACCTCGCTGCCCGGCTGGACGCGTTCCGCCGTACGCACCTGGCGCTCACCGGAGTCGACCGGGCCGGCCAGGACGACATCGACGTGTTCTTCGCACCGCTGGGCCGCGGCCGCGAGGTGCTGCCGAAGGGGCTCAGCGTCGAGACCGCCCAGGCCGTCCTGGCGGCCCTCGCGGACGGTCGCGAGGTCTCGGCGACCGAGTGCGCCGAGGAGGTCGGGATCTCCCGGGTCAGCGCGCGGCGCTACCTCGAGCACTTCGTGGCGCGTGACCAGGCCACGGTGCGATTGCAGTACGGCGGCAGCGGCCGTCCGGAGCGGCGCTACCGGCTCTCCTAGCTCAGCGGCTCCGGAGTCGTCGGATCTCCGCGCGCGAGTGCTGCACGGCCGGGGTGTCCTCGCCGTTGCTCTCGCTCAGGTCGTGGGCGAGGTCGAGGCTGGCGGCGAGGACGTGCTTCTCGCGCCGCTTGCTCACGCCGTCGGGTCGTCCCCGGAGCGCCGCCTTGCGGTCCTTGCGCCGCCGGGCGCGTTCGCCCGCCAGGGCTGCCATCTCGAGCTCGGTGAGGGTGCCGTTGGCGACCTCCGGGGCGAGGACGTCGTGCAGCCAGCCGCGCTCACGGTGCGCGCCCCACCGCAGTGCCGTGAGCAGGACGACGAAGCTGACCACCGTGATGACGAGCATCAGGAGGCTGACGACGGTCCCGTTGTCGTTGGAGATGGCGAGCATCGAGTCCCAGAGGCCGTGGACGACCATGGCCGAGGCCATCAGCAGCAGGCCGCGTCCGACGCGGCGGGGCTGGGCTCGGGTGCCGATGAGATAGATGATGCCGGCGGAGAAGATCGCGGTGTACATCGCGTGCGACGCGATGCCGGACAGGGAACGGATGAAGAAGGTCTGCAGCACCGCGCCGACCTGGTCGACGCCGAAGTTCGAGTAGGCGCTGTTCTGTCCGTAGAGCATGTCCTCGAGCACCTGGAAGCCGAGCCCGACGTAGGCGCCGACGATGAGGCCGTCGTAGACGGTGCGGATCACGAACGGCGCCAGGCCCAGCATGAGCAGGAACACCGCCCCCTTGGCGCTCTCCTCCACGAACGGTGCGGTGAGCCCGGCCTTCCAGTCCGCGGCCCACACCTGTCCGAAGGTCTTGGTGTAGATGTTCATCAGGGCGGCGTTGCCGGGCAGGGCCATGGCCCAGGTGGCACCGATGCCACCACCGATGAAGGCGGTCGCGGCCAGCAGGGCGGGGGTGCGCTCGTAGCGGTCCACGTGGTGGAGGAACAAGAGGAGCAGCAGGCAGAAGGTGCTGGCCGCCGCGACGCCGGCGATGTCGGCCTTGGCGAACACCCCCGTCGTCGGTGCGGCGATCTGGTACAGCTCGCGGGCACCGAGGACCACCAGCAGCAGGTACACCCACAGGCACAGGTTGCGGGGCTGGAAGAGGTGGAACCGGGCGCCCCAACCCGACTCCTCGATCGCCGCCTCGCGGCGAGCGAGAAGGTCCTGGACCTCGGGGGTGCTCGTCGTCGTGCTCATCAGGAGTCGCCGCCGTCCCGGGCGAGCGAGTCGATCATGGCGTCGGTCTCCGGCTGCAGGGCGGTCACCTGTGCCTCCGGGCCGGCGACCTGGATCTCGATGCCCTGTCCGCCGACGACGAAGGCGGTCACCGTCCCGGCGCCGTCGGCCGTCGTGAAGTCGGAGGCGACCCCGCGCAGCCCGCCGGCCGTGGTGATGTCGCGGGTCTCGCCCGAGACGTAGTACCCCGAGTCTCCCGCACCGGTGATCCGCTCGACCTGGTCCAACAACCGGACCGGGCTCTCGCCGAACGGGCCCTGCTGGACCGAGAACACGACACCGTCCTTGACCAGCACCGTCTGCTCGACCTCTCGCGCCTGGTCACCCCCGCGCGGCTCGTCGGTGGTCCTCAGGCCTGAGACGACGCCCCAGCCCGGTGGGACCGTCATGCTCACCTCGGTGGTGACCTGGAACGCCTGCCCGGTGCGGGTCGTGTCGTCCCAGGCCACCTGGTCGTCGACCCACGGGAGCACCCACGCCCACAACGCGATCACCGCGAACGCGACCGCGGCGTACGGGACCGACCGCTTGTCCAGACCCAGCCAGCGGTGCTCCACCGGCACCCGTCGTCGATCCACCAGCGTCGAGCTCACCGAGCACCCTCCGTCGAGAGCGACGGACACCCCGTCGCAGAGTGCGGCCAACCCTAGGGTTCGACGACGTCGCCGAACCCCGCGAGCACGAAGCTCACCCGAAAGAGGTGATCGCTACTTCGCCGCCGCGTAGGTGCTCTGGGCCGGCTGGCCCTCGGCACCCAGCGGGCCGCGCCCCTTGCCGTCGACCGTGACCTGCAGGGCGCCGTCGGACGACTGCACCTGCACGGGCGGTGCGGCCTTCACCGTGCGCTTCTGACCGAAGGCCAGGTCGCCGTTGAAGACCACCTCACCGGCGCCATCGGTGACGACGACGTGGGTGCCGCCGGAGGACGCGTCGAGCAGGACCGGCACGGCCGGGCCGAGCTTGGTCTGCGACGACGGGGAGCCGTTGAGGACCGGCTTGTTGGTGAGCTCGACCGGGCTGTCCATGATCAGCCGCGCGATCGACCAGATCAGCACCAGTGCCATCACGGCGGCGATCAGCACCGACCAGTTCGGGCCGCCGCGCATGCTGCGGATGGGGCCCTCGGCCCCGGTGGCGAGCTCGGCCTCGAAGACCCGACGGGCGTCGATGGGGGCGTCGGCGTAGCGCTCGTCGTACGCCTCGAGCAGCGGCGCCGCGTCGACACCGAGCACCCGGGCGAGGGTGCGCAGGTGGCCGCGGGCGTAGAAGTCGCCGCCGCACGGCACGAAGTCGTCGACCTCGATCGACTCGATGACGTGGGGGCGGATCCGGGTGCGGTCCGCGAGCTGGTCGACGGTCAGGTGGAGGCGGAGACGGGCGGAGGCGAGCTCGGGTCCGACCACGGGGTCGGCAGCGGGCTCGACGACCTGGAGGTCCATCGGCGCCGGCTCGACGAGGATCGGGTCGACGTCACCGCGGCGCAGCTCGGCCAGCTCGGGCAGGTCGATCACGCCGGTGTCGTCGGCGTCGGCCGCGTCGAGCTGGAGCGCGGCCGCGCCCTCGAACCGGGCCTCGACGCGCGCGCCACCCACCGGGTCGCGCAGCGGGAGCGGCGTCGCGCTCGCGACGAGCGGCAGCGCCACCGTGGGCTCGGGCCGCTCGTCGCCGACCGCGTCGTCGCCCGGACGGCCGAGGCGCAGCCGGTCGGCCAGGAAGTCCAGGCCCCGGGCCAGCGTGGGCCGCGGGTCGGACAGCACGGGGTGCGGCTCGTCGACCCACTCGTCGGCCGTCTGGTCGTACGGCGCGTCGTCGACCCAACTGCCGGTCGTGTCGTCGGCCCACTCCTCCTCGGTCCCGTCCACGTCGTCGTCCACGTCGTCGTCCACGTCGTCGACGAGCTCGACCACGACGTCCGGGTCGCCCGAGAGGTCCGCCAGCGCGACGGTGAGGTCGTCGGCACCGGCGACCCAGGTCGAGAGGGACAGCGGGACCGACATCTCGGCGTCCGCCTCCCGGGCGAGCACCGTCAGCCGGCCGTCGTGCAGGAGCCCGCGCCGCGGCAGGTGCGCGACCTCCTCGACCGCCGCCCACGGGAACCCGTGCCAGCGCCGACCCTTGCGGATCCGGATGCCCTGCTCGTCGGCCACCAGCAGGGGCGTACGCGCGTCGGCGAAGGCACTGAGGTACGCCGCGCTGACCGCGCCCATCGCGAGCGCCAGCACCCAGTCGAGCCAGGAGCCGTCGCCGAACGCGCGGGTGAGGTAGGCGAGCGCGACGACCGCCGCGACCACGCCGATGCCGCCCGAGAGCGCGCCGTTGCGGCGGACCTCGATCGGCTCCGGAGCGACGACCTGCTCGGAGTCGTTGTCGGTGTGGACGTCTGCGCTCATGCTGCTCACATCTCCCCCTGAAGGGTCGCGATCACGGCGTCGATCTCGTCGGGCTTGACCAGGACGTCGCGGGCCTTCGAGCCTTCGCTCGGCCCGACCACGCCCCGGCTCTCCATGATGTCCATCAGCCGGCCCGCCTTCGCGAAGCCGACCCGGAGCTTGCGCTGCAGCATCGACGTGGAGCCGAACTGCGTCGACACGACGAGCTCGATCGCCTGGATCACCAGGTCCATGTCGTCGCCGATGTCGTCGTCGATCTCCCGCTTGCTGGCCGCGGGAGCGGTGACGTCCTCGCGGTACGTCGGCTCGAGCTGGCCCTTGCAGTGCTTGACGACCTGCGCGATCTCGGCCTCGGTGACCCAGGAGCCCTGCACACGCACGGCCTTCGAGGAGCCCATCGGCAGGAAGAGGCCGTCACCCTGGCCGACCAGCTTCTCGGCGCCGGGCTGGTCGAGGATGACGCGGCTGTCGGTCACCGACGAGGTCGCGAACGCCAGCCGGGACGGCACGTTGGCCTTGATCAGACCGGTGACGACGTCGACCGACGGTCGCTGGGTCGCGAGCACCAGGTGGATGCCCGCGGCCCGGGCCAGCTGGGTGATCCGCACGATCGCGTCCTCGACGTCGCGCGGGGCGACCATCATCAGGTCCGCGAGCTCGTCGACGATCACCAGCAGGTAGGGGTACGGCGTGAGCACGCGCTCGCTGCCGGGCGGCACCTGGACCTTGCCCGCACGGACGGCCTTGTTGAAGTCGTCGATGTGCCGGAAGCCGAAGTTGGCCAGGTCGTCGTACCGCATGTCCATCTCGCGGACGACCCACGCCAGCGCCTCGGCGGCCTTCTTGGGGTTGGTGATGATCGGGGTGATCAGGTGCGGGACGCCTTCGTAGGCGTTCAGCTCGACCCGCTTGGGGTCGACCATGATCATCCGGATCTCGTCGGGCGTGGCCCGCATCAGGATGGAGGTGATCATCGAGTTGATGAAGCTCGACTTGCCGGAGCCGGTGGCGCCGGCGACCAGCAGGTGCGGCATCTTGGCGAGGTTGGCGACGACGAAGCCGCCCTCGACGTCCTTGCCGAGCCCGACCACCATCGGGTGGTGGTCGGTGCGCGCCGTGGTGGACCGCAGGACGTCGCCGAGCGAGACGACCTCCTTGTCGGTGTTGGGGATCTCGATGCCGATCGCCGACTTGCCGGGGATCGGGCTGAGGATCCGCACGTCGGCCGAGGCCACGGCGTACGCGATGTTCTTGGAGAGGGCGGTGACCTTCTCGACCTTCACCGCGGGGCCGACCTCGACCTCGTAGCGGGTGACGGTCGGGCCACGGGTGTAGCCCGTGACCTGGGCGTCGATCGCGAACTCGTCCATCACCTGGGTGAGCCGCTCGACGACGGCGTCGCTGGCCTTGGACCGGGCCTTGTGGACCGAGCCCGGCTTGAGGACCTCGTTGGCCGGCAGGGAGTAGACGATGTCGCCGGACAGGGCGAGCTGCTCGACCCGGGGCGGCAGCGGCGTGTGCGGCGGCGGCTCGAGGTCGGCCTTCGGCTCCTCGACGTCCGGCACGACCGGCGCCACCACGTCGGGGGCGAAGATGTCCAGGCCGTCGTCGGTGGTCTCCAGCCGCTTCTTCCGCTTGCGCAGCTCGCGGTCGGTGAGCACCGGGCTGTCGTACGCCGGGTCGCCCATCTCGGGGTCGACGTCGTCGTCGGCCTTCTTGCGGCGGCTGCGGACGGCCGGGATCGCCTGCGTGGCGTCCGGGTCCTCCGCGTCGTGCGGCTCGTGGCCGAGCAGGCGGTCGCGCGCCTCGGCGAGGCGGACCGGCACCTGGTAGAGCGGCGTCGCGGTGATGATCAGGACGCCGAAGAACGCGAGCAGCGCGAGCAACGGCACGACGACGTACGGCGAGCGCAGCAGGTCGAGCAGCAGGCTGGCCACGACGTACCCGATGGCGCCGCCGGCGTCCTGGAGGTCGCTGGTGTCCCCGAGGTCGGGCTGCGGGTTGCCCTCGGCGATCTGGACGATGCCGAGGATGCCGAAGGCGAGGGAGGTCCAGCCGACGACCTGGCGGCCGGCCGGGCCGGTGTGCTCGGGGTCGCGCATGGTCCGCCACCCGACGAAGAGCAGCGCGAGCGGGACCAGGAAGCCGACCTTGCCGACGGAGCCCTGGACCACGGTGCGGGCCGCGTCCATCACCGAGCCGGGCAGCTGCCACCACACGGCGGCGGCCACGATGACGGCCGCGCCGAACATGAAGAGGCCGAGCCCGTCGCGCCGGTGCTCGGGCTCGAGGTCGCGAGCGGTGTGCCCGATGCTGCGCGCGACGGCGCCGATGCCGTGCGCAACCGCGAGCCAGACCGCCGCGATGCCGCGGAAGATCATCGTGAAGAGGCGGGCGACCGGTCCTGGCCCGCTGCGGACGGCGCGCGGCGCCGGACGTCGCTGGGCAGGCTTGCGCTTGCTCGCGGCCCCCTTCTTGGGAGCAGGCTTGCGCTTCGGGCTGGTACTCCGGGTTCGGGTGCTCGAGGCTGCCTTGGCCGGACTACGGGTCGTGCTCGTGGTCCGGGTGGAGGACGTGCTCTTGCTCCGCGAACCCGGCGGGGAAGACGTACGGGTCGCCATAGTCCCCACCCTACGCAGGAGCCACACCAGTCACACGGACCACAGGAGTGCGTGTCGGAGCCGCGTCAGCGACCCGCTGCTCGGTCACCGGTGATCGAGGAGGGCCGCCAGGCTCGTCTCGACACCCCGGGAAGCCGGATCGGTCAACGATCGGCTGCGGTGACCCACGCCAGGACCGCGCGGTGCGAGGTGCGCGCGGACAGCCGCGGCTCCCGGTCCCACGGGTAGCCGTCGCAGTCCCCCTTCTCCGCATGGAGGCACTCGTTGTGGCCGCCTCCGCCCCACACCGAGTCGGTCCCGTCGCCGGCGTCGAGGGTGTCGTTGCGGTCGCCACCCAGGATCGTGTCGTCACCGCCGAGGGTCTGAGCGCTCAGCGGAGCCTCGAGCACCTGGACGAAGTCGTCGGCGTCGGTCCCGAGGAAGGTCCAGCGCTGACCGCCCCACAGGGTGAAGGCACGGATCCCGGCGAACTCGACGACGCGTTCCCGGCTCCCCCAGGTGAGGCGCGCGGTCCCGGCGCCCCGGTCCAGGACCCCGACCGCTCCGTTGTCCTCGTCGTCGAAGACCTGGGGCTCGAGCTCGAGCTGGGCGCTTCCAGGACCGCCGTCGATGGTGCCGACGGGTCCGCCCCAGACCGAGCGGTCGATCAGGTCGAAGCTCGGCCCGCCGAGCACCGTCGTCGGGTGCGGGCTCCCGGCGATGATCATGTCGAAGCCGGCACCGCCGCGGAGTGTCTCCCAGCCGGCGGTCCCGATGACCAGGTCCCTGCCGTCTCCGCCATCGAGGACGTCGTCACCGTGGTAGCCGAGCACCGCGTCGCTCCCACCGCGGCCGTCGACCGTGTCGTCGCCCCGACCGCCGTCGAGCGTCTCGGGCAGGCGCGAGCCGAGCAGCACGTCGTCGTACGGCGTGCCGTCGACCTCCAGCCGTCGCTCCCGCACGATCGTGTCGTGCCCCTCGCCGGTGGCGGTGCCGCCGGCCAGGTCGACGTGGACCGGGCGCGCACTGTGCTCGAAGCTGATGCGGTCGAGCTGCCGGATCAGGTCGGCGCCGCGGATCGCGGGGCCGGCATCGAGCAGGTCGTCGCCCGGGCCGCCCTCCAGCCGGTCACCCGTCACCACGAGGCGACGACCGTGCCGCTCTCGCAGGTCCTGGCCGCCGTACAGCCGATCGCCCCCGGGACCGCCGATCAGGGTGTCGGCGCCGTCGCCACCGCAGATGACGTCGTCCCCACCTCGCCCGTCGACGCGGTCGTCGCCGCCGCGGGCCACGATGACGTCACGTCCGGCCGTGCCTGTCAGCCGGTCGGCACCCTGGGTGCCCACCACCGTCGCCAGCAGGCCGTGGCAGCGCGGCCTCGAGGCGTCAGCCGATGCGGACGCGAGAGCGTGGGACGACACCGCGACCAACGGTACGACGAGCAGGACGCTCAGGGCTCGATGCAGCACGACGGGCTCCCGGGAACTCGAGTCGAAGGCAAGGGCCTCGAAGCCTAGGCAATCGGGAGCCGGTCCGGGTCAGGTTGATCGAAGACGCCCCGTGTCTCGACACGCCGCCCCGTCTCCGCTCAGGCCTCGATCACCACGGGGATGATCATCGGCCGGCGGCGGTGGGTGTTGCTGACCCATCGACCGACGACCCGGCGCACGGTCTGCTGGAGCTGGTGGGCGTCGGTGTTGCCCTCGGAGATCGCCTGGTTGAGCGCGTCGACGATCGGCTGCTTGATCGCATCGAAGGTCGAGTCGTCCTCCGCGAAGCCACGGGCGTGGATCTCCGGGCCGGCGGCGACCTTGCCGCTGACCGAGTCGACGACCACGATCACCGAGATGAAGCCCTCCTCGCCGAGGATCCGGCGGTCCTTGAGGTCGGACTCGGTGATGTCGCCGACCGAGGAGCCGTCCACGAAGACGTAGCCGCAGTCGACCTTGCCGGCGATCTTGGCCACGCCGTCGACCAGGTCGACGACGACGCCGTCCTCGGCGATGACGACGTTCTCGATGCCGGTCGCCCTGGCCAGCTCGGCGTTGGCCAGCAGGTGCCGGATCTCGCCGTGCACCGGCAGCACGTTGCGCGGCTTGACGATGTTGTAGCAGTAGAGGAGCTCGCCGGCGCTGGCGTGGCCGGAGACGTGCACCATCGCGTTGCCCTTGTGCACGACGCGGGCGCCCCAGCGGGCCAGGCCGTTGATGACGCGGTAGACGGCGTTCTCGTTGCCCGGGATCAGGCTCGAGGCGAGCAGGACGGTGTCGCCCTCCTCGATGTGCACGAAGTTGTGGTTGCGCTGGGCGATCCGCGACAGCGCGCTCATCGGCTCGCCCTGCGAGCCGGTGGAGATCAGCACCTGGCGCTCCGGCGGCAGGTCGGCCAGGTCCTTCGTGTCGACCAGGACGCCCGGCGGCACCTTGAGGTAGCCGAGGTCGCGCGCGATCGCCATGTTGCGGACCATCGAGCGGCCGACGTAGGCGACCTGCCGCTCGTGGGTGTACGCCGCGTCGAGGACCTGCTGGACGCGGTGCACGTGGGAGGCGAAGCAGGCGACGATGATGCGCTGGCTGGACTCGCGGAAGACCTGGTCGATGACCGGGGTGATCTTCTTCTCCGACGGGGTGAAGCCCGGCGTCTCCGCGTTGGTGGAGTCGGTCAGGAAGAGGTCGACGCCCTCCTCGCCCAGCCGGGCGAACGCCCGCAGGTCGGTGATCCGGCCGTCGAGCGGCAGCTGGTCCATCTTGAAGTCGCCGGTGTGCAGCACCATCCCGGCGCCGGTGCGGATCGCGACCGCGAGCGCGTCGGGGATGGAGTGGTTGACGGCGACGAACTCGAGGTCGAACGGGCCGAGGGTGAGCCGGTCACCCTCCTTCACGACGTGGTGCACGGTCTCGCGGAGCCGGTGCTCGCGCAGCTTGCTGTCGAGCAGCGCGAGGGTCAGCTTGGAGCCGACGAGCGGGATGTCGCGCCGCTCGCGGAGGAGGTACGGCGTCGCGCCGATGTGGTCCTCGTGACCGTGGGTCAGCACCAGCGCCTCGACGTCGGCGAGGCGGTCGCTGATCGAGGACCAGTCCGGGAGGATCAGGTCGATGCCGGGCTGGTGGTCCTCGGGGAAGAGCACGCCGCAGTCGACGATCAGCAGGCGGCCGTCGTACTCGAAGAGGGTCATGTTGCGGCCGACCTCGCCGAGACCGCCGAAGGGCGTGACCCGGAGGCCACCCTTCTTCAGCTTGGCCGGGGTGGACAGCTCGGGGTGCGGATGACTCAAGTGGGGTCCGTTCTAGAGGAGACCGGAAGCGGCGAGGCCGGTCCGCAGCGCGGCCACCTCGTCGTCGGTGAGCGGCACCAGGGGCCCGCGCACGTTCCGGTTGTCGAGGACGCCGAGCAGCTGAAGTGCTGCCTTGGCGGTGGTGGCTCCGTAGTTGGGGACGCCCATGACGGCGTCGATCGCGGGGAGCAGTCGCGTGAAGATGGTGAGGGCCTCGGCGGTGTCGCCGGCCCAGAAGGCGTCGGCCATCGCCTTGGTCTGCGGGCCGGCGGCGTGGCCGACGACCGAGACGAAGCCGACCGCGCCGTGCGCGAGCCAGGCCAGGTTGCTGATGTCGTCGCCGGAGTAGACGGCGTACCCGAGCTGGGTCAGCCGCACGCCGCGGGCGAAGTCGCCGACGGCGTCCTTGACCGCGACGACGGTCTCGAGCCGCTTGGCCGCCTCGAACGTCGCGAGGTCGATCTGGGTGCCGGTGCGCCCCGGGACGTCGTACAGCATCACCGGGACGTCGGTCGCCTGGCAGACCGAGGTGAAGTGGTGCAGGACGCCGGCCGGGCCGGGCTTGTTGTAGTAGGGCGTGACGAGCAGCAGCCCGTCGGCGCCGATCTTGGCCGCCTGCTCGGCGAGCTCGATCGAGTGCGCCGTGGAGTTGGTGCCGACGCCGGCGATCACGGTCGCCCGGTCACCGACGGCGTCCTTGACGGCCGTGAGGATCGCGCCGTCCTCCTCGGTGGTGGTGGTCGGCGACTCCCCCGTCGTGCCCGAGACGACGACGCCGTCGTGGCCGTTGTCGACGAGGTACGACGCGATCCGGGCGGTGCCCTCGAGGTCGACGGAGCCGTCCGCGTGGAACGCGGTGGCCATGGCCGTGAGGACGTGGCCGAACGGAGCGGCGGGCGCGGACGTCATGTGCTACAGGCTATCGCTCCCGGGGATGCGGTCCGGTCAGCCGGTCGACGCGCCACGTCGCGCGTCACTTGTTGAGCGTGACGTTGACCGACCTGCGCACCAGGTCGGAGGCCCGCTTGGTGTGCATCCGCACCGACACGACCCCGCGGAAGCCGATCCCGCCGGTCCGCACGCCGGCGAGGGTGCCCTCGAAGTGGATGGGCGCCCCGGAGTTGTACTGGGCGAGCGTCTTCTTGCTGGGACCCTCGGTGGACGTGCGGTGACCGACCCGGCCGCTGTCGCAGCTGTACTCCGGCGTCGCGCTCACGCTCCACGGGAAGCCGACCGACACCGAGACGTCGAGGTCGCACCCGGACTGGAACCAGCCCTGGGACAGGTCGGCCTTCATGTTCCACCGCTTGGTGCTGTCGCAGCCCTTGCCCCGGATCGGCCACCCGGTCGCCTTGACCGACGGGTTGGTCAACCGGATGTTCTTCCACTCCAGGGTGTCCTTGTCCGGGGAGTCCGGACCGTAGGCGTAGCGCCACTGGCCGACGATGTTCCCCTCGGCCTCGACGAAGACGCAGCGCTTCAGCTTCTTGGACCGGAAGACGAAGTTGGTCACGTAGTGGCGCTTCACCTTGTGCAGGCCGCCCGCCCGGGCGGAGTCGTGGGACGCCGACCTGTCGGGTGTCTGGGCCACGACCGAGCCGGTCGGGACCAGCAGGGCCAGCGTCGAGACCACCACGAGAACGAGACGTCGCATCGGAACCTCCAGCCGAGACCGCCGGGTCGATCGGCCCGGCGTGACGGCCTACTACCCGGCCCCCGGCGCCGACAAACGGCTCAGACGTGCGGCATGACCTCGGCGGCGACGAGGCGCAGGTGGTCGAGGTCGGCGAGGTCCAGCACCTGCAGGTAGAGCCGCTCGGCGCCGAGCGCGGCGTACCGCCCGATCTTGTCGACGACCTCCTGCGGCGTGCCGGCGAGACCGTTGTCGCGCAGCTCGTCCTTGTCGCGTCCGATCGCCTCGGCGCGACGCCCCACCTCGGCCTCGTCCGCGCCGACGCAGAGCACCAGGGCGTTGGACCAGCGCATCGTGGCCGGGTCGCGGTCCTGCGCCTCGCAGGCCTCGCGGACCCGCTGGAACTGCGCCTTCGTGGTGGCCTCGTCGACGAAGGGCAGGTTGAACTCGTCGGCGTACGTCGCGGCGAGGGCCGGCGTCCGCTTCTTGCCGACGCCTCCGATGAGGACGGGCGGCTTGGCCTGGGTCGGCTTGGGGAGCCCGGGCGAGTCGGTGACCGTGTAGTGCTCGCCCTGGTGCGAGAAGCCGCCCTCGGTCGCCCAGAGGCCGGTGATGATCGCGAGCTGCTCCTCGAACCGGTCGAACCGCTCCCCCGTGCCCGGGAAGGGGATGCCGTACTTGGTGTGCTCCTGCTCGAACCAGCCCGCGCCGATGCCGAGCTCGACCCGGCCGCCGCTCATCTGGTCGACGTTGGCCACGCTGATGGCCAGCGGGCCGGGCAGCCGGAAGGTCGCACTGGTCATCATCGTGCCGAGTCGGATGGTGCTGGTGTCGCGGGCGAGGCCGGCCAGCGTGATCCACGCGTCGCTCGGCCCTGGCAGCCCGTCGGTGCCCATCGCGAGGTAGTGGTCGGAGCGGAAGAACGCCCCGAACCCGAGCCTCTCGGCCTCCTGGGCGACCGCCACCAGGTCGTCGTACGTGGCCCCCTGCTGGGGTTCGGTGAAGATGCGCAGCTCCATGGGGTCAACCTGTCACGGCGCATGTAACGCCGGGTTACTGGCTCTACCCACCAGGTTGCAGCACCCGGCCAGAGCCAGTAACCCGGCGTTACAGCCGATCGGCCGCGCGCACCAGGTGCACCCGCTCGTAGCCCTCGAACACCTCGCGGGAGGTCTCCAGCCACGCGGCGGGGTCGTACGCCGGGTAGCGGACGTCGCCCTCGGGCTCGAGCGGGACCTCGCTGATCACCTGGTCGGTGGCGACGGGGAGCGCGGCGGCGTACACCTGCGCCCCACCGACGACCATCAGGTCGCCAGGCAGCGTCGCGCCCAGCGCGAGAGCGTCCTCGAGCGCGTGCGCGACCAGCACGCCGTCGGCGGACCACGACGGATCGCGGGTGAGCACGATCGTGGTGCGCCCGGGCAGGGGCCGGCCGATCGAGTCGTACGTCGTGCGCCCCATCAGCAGGGTGTGCCCCATGGTCAGCTCCTTGAAGGCGCGCTGCTCACCGGGGATCCGCCACGGGATGTCGGGGCCGTTGCCGATCACGCCGTTGCGGGCGACGGCGGCGACCAGGACGATCCTCATACGGCGATGGGCGCCTTGATCCCCGGGTGGGGGTCGTAGCCCTCGACGCTGATGTGCTCGAGGTCGAAGGCGTCGAGCGCGGTGACGGAGGTGTCGAGCACCAGCCGCGGCAGCGGCCGCGGGGTGCGGGTCAGCTGCAGCTGCGCCTGCTCGAGGTGGTTGGAGTAGAGGTGGGCGTCGCCGAGGGTGTGCACGAAGTCGCCGACCTCGAGCCCGGTCACCTGGGCGACCATGTGGGTGAGCAGGGCGTACGACGCGATGTTGAAGGGCACGCCGAGGAAGACGTCGGCCGAGCGCTGGTAGAGCTGGCAGCTGAGCCGCCCGTCAGCGACGTAGAACTGGAACATCGTGTGGCACGGCGCCAGCGCCATGTCGGGGATGTCGGCGACGTTCCAGGCCGAGACGATGTGGCGGCGCGAGTCGGGGTTGGCCCGGATCTGGTCGACGACCTGCGCGATCTGGTCGACGTGCCGGCCGTCGGGCGTCGGCCACGAGCGCCACTGGTAGCCGTAGACCGGTCCGAGGTCGCCGTTGTCGTCGGCCCACTCGTCCCAGATCGAGATGCCGCGGTCCTGCAGCCACTTCACGTTGGTGTCGCCCCGCAGGAACCACAGCAGCTCGCCGAAGACCGAGCGGGTGTGCACCTTCTTCGTGGTCACCAGCGGGAAGCCGGCGGTCAGGTCGAAGCGCATCTGGTGACCGAAGACCGAGCGGGTGCCGGTGCCGGTGCGGTCGCTCTTCTCCACGCCCTCGTCGAGGATCCGCTGGAGGAGGTCGAGGTAGGTCTGCACGGTCCGAGAGTAGTCCTCAGAGATCGACGGTTCCGGCAACGGTCGTGCGCGTCTCGCCGCCCACCCAGACGTCGCCGTCCACGAGCTCGACGTGCACCCGGCCGACCCGCTGCAGCGCGGTCCCCTGCGAGGCGACGTACGACGAGGGCAGGCGCCCGCCCGCGAGCCACTGGCCGATCCCGGCGTTGAGCGAGCCGGTCACCGGGTCCTCCGGCATCCCGTAGCCCGGGCAGAACGCGCGCACCTCCACGGCGAGCGGGCCGTCGGCGTACGGCCCGACGACCCCGATCTTGAGGTCGCCGAACGCCGCCCAGTCCGGCTCCAGCGCGAGCACCGCCGCGGCGTCGGCCAGGAGCACGCCGACCCAGCCCGGGCCGTTGTCGATCCAGGTCGTCTCGACGACCGCCGCCTCCGGGAGCCGCAGCGCCGCGCAGATGCGGACGACGTCGGCGGCGTCGACCGGTCCCGACCGCGTCAGCGGCGGTGCGGCGAACGCGAGCGTGTCCCCGCGGCGGATCGTCACCAGGCCCGCCCCGCACTCCTGCACGAGGTCGGTCCCGGCTGGCACTCCCCCGGCCTCGAGCCAGGCGTGCGCGCTGCCGAGGGTCGGGTGCCCGGCGAAGGGCAGCTCGCCTCCCGGCGTCCAGATCCGCAGCCGGTAGTCGGCGGCCGGGTCGGTGGGCTCGAGCAGGAAGGTGGTCTCGGACAGGTTGGTCCAGCGGGCGAAGGCCGCCATCTGGTCGTCGGTGAGCGCGTCCGCACCGTGCACGACCGCGACCGGGTTGCCACGCAGCGGCTCGCTGGAGAAGACGTCGACCTGGCGGAAGTCCATGCGCCAAAACTAGTGCGCCAGGATCGGGCGGTCCGTCCCGGACTGCACCGGCGCGACGTCGGTGCACCTGCCGCCGGTCAGGTCGCAGGTCCGCAGCACCAGCAGCGGGTCGACGTTGCCGTCGATGTCCGACCCGCCGACCAGGTCGGCGACCTGCGCGACCAGGTAGACCGCGGTGTTGCCCTCGCCGAACGTCGCGTCGACGGCACGCTCGTCGATGCTGAGGCCGGCGCGCTTGCGGTCCCCGGAGCGTGCGTCGTACAACAGCGGCCGGAACGGCTGGCCCTCCGCGACCTCGGGGTCGGGCTTCCGGGTGAGGACCAGGACGCCGCCCGGAGAGATCTGCGCCCCGGTGCCGGGCCGGACGAACGAGACGTTGAAGAACCCCTGCTCCATCTCGATCGACCCGTCGAGCTGGTAGACGCGGTTGCGGGACTCGACGTCGAGCAGCCCGTCGCGCTCGAGCCGCACCGGAGGGCCGTCTCCCGGCACCCACGAGAAGGTCCCGTCCGCCTCCTCGTAGAAGACCTGCCGCTGGTCGATCGCGACCAGGCGTACGTCGGTCGACGGGAGGTCCCGCGAGTCGAGCAGCTCGCCCGCGTTCACGTCGTACACGTCCAGCGTCGGTGCGTCCCCGTCGCCGTCGCCCGGGTCGACCCAGGCCGCCCAGCCCTCCTCCCGGGACGCCAGCAGGGGGCTGTCCACCACCTTGCGCCCGAGCCGCCGGCGCTCGCCGTCCGCGGCGACGAAGGCGACCGTGCCCTCGTGGTCGCCGTACACCACGCCCCCGTTGAGCTCGGCGAGGTCGGTCAGGGGTGGCACCGCGACGGCGACCTTCTGGAGGTGCAGGGAGCCGTTGGCGTACCACGCCACCTTCACGGGGTTGGGCGCGCGCGTGACGGCCACCGGTGCCAGGTCCTTCGGGGGCGGCGCGGGCGACTCCCGCTGTGCCCACCAGGTCAGCCCGCCGACCACGACCGCAGCGGACGCCACGCCGACGACGACCAGGCGCAGGCGCCGCCGACGCTGCGCCCGGGCGTCCGCGACGACCCCGTCGACCGGGGCCGCGGACACCTCGATCGACTCGCTCGCGCGGCGGAAGATCTCGACCGCTCGCTCGTGGGTCATCGGTAGGTGTCCCACAGGGTGTTGAGGTCCATTCGCCCGAGGCCGTGGGTGACCCGGGCCTGGACGGACTCCAGCGGTACGTCGAGCACGTCCGCCACCTGGGCCTCGCTGAGGTCGGCGACGAAGCGCAGCACGACCGCCTGCAGCTCGTCGGCGTCCAGCGCACCGAGCTCGACCTCCAGCGCCCGTCGCAGGAGGACGGACTCCGTCTCGACCTCGACCGGGGGCGGCTCGACGGCCGGCTTCCCCGACCGCCGGCGCCTCTTGTGCAGGCAGCCGAGCACCGTCGCGTAGACGTAGGCGTCGACGTCGTCGGACCGGCGTACCCGCTCCCAGTCGCGGTAGCACCGCGACAGACCGGCCTGCGCTACCTCTGCCGCCTCCTGCCGCCCGCAGCCGAGCAGCACCAGGGTGCGCACGAGGAACGGCCAGCGTGCCGCGAGGTACGCCGCGAAGTCCGCATCGTTCCCGGGCATGGCCGCATCCTGCTCAGGCGTGCAGCGACATCGGCCCGTAGATCCGGCGGTCGCCGTCGAAGAGCACCACCGCGTCGACCCCCTCCGCGGCCAGGTCCGACCAGATCTCACCGACCCAGGACTCGGCGTCGGCCTGGCTGGCGAAGCGCTGCTCGCCGAGCTCGCCGGCGACGGCGACCTCGACCCCGGCACTGTTCTCCAGCCGCCACCACCAGGGGCGCTCGGCGAGCGTCGGCGGGCGGAAGGTCGGCGGCTGGTCGGGCAGGTTCACGGGTCAATCCTCTCGCACGGACGGGTCGAGGAAGGGCGGCTTCGAGAGCTGGAAGATCTCGCGCCGGCCCCGGATGTCGACGCCCACCTCGGCGTCGGCGGCCACGACGGCCGACACCAGCGCGAGCCCCACGCCCTTGCGCAGCGTCGGGGAGAAGGTGCCGGAGGTGACCTCGCCGACCGGGATGTCGGCGGTCAGGCTCACGGACATGTGCGGGCGCGGGATGCCGCGGCCGGTGGCGACGATGCCGCGGAGCACCCGCCGGGGGCCGGCCTCGCGCTCGGCGCTCAGCACCTCGCGTCCCCAGAACGCGTCCTTCTTCCAGCCGACCGCCCAGCCGAGCCGTGCCTCGTTGGGCGTCACGTCGAGGGAGATGTCCTGGCCGTGCAGCGGGTAGCCCATCTCGGTGCGCAGCGTGTCGCGGGCGCCCAGGCCGCACGGGAGGATGCCGTACGCCGCGCCGGCGGCCATGATCGCGTCCCACAGCGCGACGGCGACGTCGTTGGGGGCGATCAGCTCGTAGCCGCGCTCGCCGGTGTAGCCGGTGCGGCAGACCACGACCTCGGCGCCCTCGAAGGGCGCCACCGCGAAGGACATGTAGTCGTGGCCGACGGGGAAGCCGACCGCCGCGAGCACCTCGTCCGACTTCGTGCCCTGGACGGCGAGCACCGCGTGGTCGCGGTGCTCGTCGGTGACCGTGATGCCGTCGGGAGCCGCCGCAGCGAGCCGGCGTACGACCTCCGCGGTGTTGGCCGCGTTGGGGACCAGCAGCACCCGGTCCTCGCCGTACACGTAGGCGATCAGGTCGTCGACCACGCCGCCGGTCGCGTCGTCGCAGCACAGCGTGTACTGCGCCTGGCCCGGCCCGATCCGGCGCAGGTCGTTGGTGAGGGTGCTGTTGACGAAGTCGACCGCGCCGGGGCCCGTCACGGTCGCCTTGCCGAGGTGGCTGACGTCGAAGACGCCGACGGCCTCGCGGACGGCCGTGTGCTCCTTGACCACGCCGAAGGGGTACTCGAGCGGCATCGACCAGCCGCCGAAGGCCGAGAACTTCGCGCCCAGCGCCTCGTGACGGTCGTGAAGCGGGGAACGGAGCAGGTCGGACATGGCGGCGAACTTACCCGACTATCCTGCGTCGGTGACGACCTACACCCTGCGCAGTGCCAACCCCGCGAAGACCCGATGCGACGCGGTGGTCGTCGGGGTCGTCCAGACCGCGAAGGGTGCCGAGCTCGCGGAGGGCGCCGACGAGGTCGGCAAGGCCTACGGGCGCAAGCTCCGCCCGCTCCTCGCCACCCTCGGGGTGACCGGCAAGGCCGGCGAGACGGTGAAGATCCCGACCTCCGGCACCCTCGCCTCGCCGCTGCTGGTCCTGGTCGGCCTGGGCAAGAAGGCCGACCCCGTCGCCGTACGCCGCGCCGCCGGCGTCGCCGCGCGCTCGGTCGGCAACGCGGCCTCCGTGGCCGTCGCCCTGCCGGCGGGCTCGCCGGAGCTGGTCCGCGCGGTCACCGAGGGGCACCTGCTGGGCGGCTACGCGTTCACGGCGTACAAGTCCGGTGGGGCCAAGCAGGAGTCGAAGAGCTCGGCGCCGGGCGAGGTCGTGGTGCTGAGCGAGGGGGCGCGGCGCAAGGACTTCACGACCGCCTTCGAGGAGGCGCAGCTGGTCGCCGGCGCCGTCGCGGCGACCCGCGACTGGGTCAACACGCCGCCCGGCGACCTCACCCCGCCGGCCTTCGCCGACGCGGTCGTCGCCGCGACCAAGGAGCTGACCAAGGGCCGCGGCGCGCCCAAGGTCGCGATCACCGTCCACGACGAGAAGGCGCTCGCCGAGCTCGGCTGCGGCGGCATCCTCGGGGTCGGTGCCGGGTCGGACGCACCGCCGCGGCTGGTCGAGCTCAGCTACTCCCCCAAGGGCGCGCAGCACCACCTGGCGCTGGTCGGCAAGGGCATCACCTTCGACTCCGGCGGCCTCACCATCAAGCCCGCCGCGAGCATGCACGAGATGAAGTCCGACATGGCCGGCGCGGCCGCGGTCGTGCAGGCGACGTACGTCATCGCGGCGCTGGGGCTGCCGATCAGGGTCAGCACGTTCGTGCCGATGGCCGAGAACATGGTGTCCGGCAACGCCGTACGCCCGGGTGACGTGCTCACGATCTATGGCGGCACCACGGTCGAGGTGACCAACACCGACGCCGAGGGTCGGCTGGTCCTGGCCGACGCCCTGGTCTGGGCGACCGAGCAGAAGCCCGACATGATCCTCGACGTCGCGACGCTGACCGGGCACATGGTGGTCGCGCTCGGCGACAAGGTCGCCGGCGTGATGGGGTCGTCGCCGATCGTGGACGACGTGCTCGCCGCCGCTGCCGTCGCCGGTGAGGAGATGTGGCCGATGCCGATCCCCGAGGGCATGACCGAGCGGATCCACAGCAGCAAGATCGCCGACCTCGCCCAGCACGACTGGGTCCGCTGGGGCGGCGGCCTCTTCGCCGCGGCGTTCCTGCGCGAGTTCACCGCCGGGATCCCGTGGGCCCACCTCGACATCGCCGGCCCGTCGTTCAACTCCGGCGGCGCGTTCGGTCACGTCACCCCCGGCGGCACCGGCGTCGCCGTCGCCACGGTGGTCGACTACGCCCGGGCGCTGGCGGCGAAGTAGGGCGCGAGCTTCGTCAGCCCTACAACCCGCCCTGCAGCTTCTTGCGCCGGTTGTAGTCGCGCATCCGCTGGGGCACGCCGACCACGGCGGCGTCGTACGACGGGATCTGCTGCTTGTTGCAGAAGTCGTGCGCCCACTTGGCGGACGGCACGCGGCGGCGGGTCCACTCGCCGTCGTGGGCGACGAGCAGGAGCGTCACGTCACTGACCGCGGTGCGGGGCTCGACGAAGCCCTCGACGCCGCGGCGCTCGGCCACCCAGGTGAAGAGGTGGTCGAGGTCCATCGAGTCGGCCGCCCGGACCCGGGTCGAGCCGGTGCGCGCCGCGTTGCGGGAGGGGGCGCTCATCTTGACCTTCGACCCGCGGCGGAGGCGGTCCATCCATGACATACGGACAAGTGTGCCAACCCCGGGCACGCAGCGGGGGCACAAGCCCCGAGAAGGTGACCGCCCGGTAGCCAGAGGGCGGTGTGGACTGCCGGGTCAGAAGTGCAAAGATGGTCGCGTGCCGGACACCGACTTCGATGTACTGATCCTCGGTGCGGGCTCGGGTGGCTACGCCTGCGCCCTCCGCGCCGCCCAGCTCGGGCTGAAGGTCGGCCTGGTCGAGAAGGGCAACCTCGGCGGCACCTGTCTGCACGTCGGCTGCATCCCGACGAAGGCGCTGCTGCACGCCGCGGAGATCGCCGACCAGACCCGCGAGTCGGAGACGTTCGGCATCCGCGCGACGCTCGAGGGCGTCGACATGGCCGGCGTCAACGCCTACAAGGACGGTGTCGTCTCCCGCCTCTTCAAGGGCCTCGCCGGCCTGATCAAGGGCCGCGGCATCACCGTCATCGAGGGCTCCGGCCGGCTCACCGGCCCGAAGCAGGTGACCGTCGGCGACACGACGTACTCCGGCACGCACGTGGTGCTCGCCTCCGGCTCGTACGCCCGCAGCCTGCCCGGCCTCGAGATCGACGGCGAGCGGGTGATCACCTCCGAGCACGCGCTCCGGCTCGACCGCGTCCCCGCGTCGGTGGTCGTGCTCGGCGGCGGCGTCATCGGCTGCGAGTTCGCGAGCGTGTGGCGCAGCTTCGGGGCCGAGGTCACGATCGTCGAGGCGCTCCCCCGGCTGCTGGCCGTCGAGGACGAGGCGTCGTCGAAGGCCCTCGAGCGCGCCTTCCGCAAGCGCAAGATCGCGTTCCGCACCGGCACGCCCTTCCAGAGCGTCAAGCACACCGAGACCGGCGTCGCCGTGACCGTCGAGGGCGGTGACGTGATCGAGGCCGACCTGCTCCTCGTGGCCGTCGGCCGCGGACCGGTCACCGAGGGACTCGGGTACGACGAGCAGGGCGTCGCCATGGACCGCGGGTTCGTGCTCGCCGACGACCGCTGCCGCACCAACCTCGAGGGCGTCTACGCCGTCGGCGACATCGTGCCCGGCCTGCAGCTCGCGCACCGCGGCTTCCAGCAGGGCATCTTCGTCGCCGAGGACATCGCCGGGCTCGACCCGCAGCCGATCGACGAGGCCGGCATCCCGCGGGTCACCTACTCGCACCCCGAGGTCGCGTCGGTCGGCCTCGACGAGGCGACCGCTGCCTCGACGTACGGCGTCGACGGCATCGAGACCCTCACCTACGACCTCGGCGGCAACGGCAAGAGCCAGATCCTCAAGACCCAGGGGTTCGTGAAGCTGATCCGCCGCAAGGACGGACCGGTCATCGGCGTGCACCTGGTCGGCGACCGGGTCGGCGAGCTGATCGGCGAGGCCCAGCTGATCTACAACTGGGAGGCGCACGCCGAGGACGTCGCGCCCCTGGTGCACGCCCACCCGACGCAGAACGAGGCGCTGGGCGAGGCCCACCTCGCGCTCGCCGGCAAGCCCCTGCACGCGCACGCCTGATAAACCAGACCTACCAGCACTCGAAGCGAAGGAACTCCATGGCCACCGAAGTCAACCTCCCGGCACTCGGCGAGTCCGTCACCGAAGGCACCGTCACCCGCTGGCTCAAGCAGGTCGGCGACTCGGTGGCGGTCGACGAGCCGTTGCTGGAGGTGTCGACCGACAAGGTCGACACCGAGATCCCCTCCCCGGTGGCCGGCACCCTGCTGGAGATCAAGGCCAACGAGGACGACACCGTCGAGGTCGGCGCCGTGCTGGCCGTGATCGGCGACGAGGGCGAGGGCGGCGGCGAGTCGTCGCAGCAGGCCGAGCCCGAGGCCGCGCCGGAGCCCGAGGAGGAGAAGGCCCAGGAGCCCGAGGCCGTCGAGGAGCCTGCTCCCGCGGGTGAGGAGGTCGAGAAGCCGGCCGCCGAGACCAAGCCCGCCGGTGGCGGCGGTACGTCGGTCACGCTCCCCGCCCTGGGTGAGTCGGTCACCGAGGGCACCGTCACCCGCTGGCTCAAGCAGGTCGGCGACGACGTGGCCGTCGACGAGCCGTTGCTGGAGGTCTCCACCGACAAGGTCGACACCGAGATCCCCTCCCCGGTCGCCGGGACGCTCCTGGAGATCAAGGTCCAGGAGGACGAGACGGTCGAGGTCGGCGCCGAGCTGGCCGTGGTCGGCGACGGCTCTGCCGCGCCCGCCGCCGAGGAGAAGCAGCCGGAGCCCGAGCCGGAGCCGACCCCCGAGCCGGAGCCGGAGCCCGAGCCCGAGCCGGAGCCCGCCCCGAAGGCCGAGGAGAAGAAGCCGGAGCCCGCCCAGCAGGCCGAGGCACCCGCACCGAGCGCCCAGTCCCCGTCGACCGAGGACCCGGAGCAGTCGTCCGGCAGCGCCGAGGGCGCGGGCTACGTGACCCCGCTCGTCCGCAAGCTCGCGAGCCAGCACGGGGTCGACCTGGCGTCGGTCAGCGGCTCGGGCGTCGGCGGCCGGATCCGCAAGCAGGACGTCCTGGACGCAGCGGCCCGGGCGCAGCAGGCCGCGCAGCAGGCCGCGCCCGCCGCTCCGGCGGCGGCGCCGGCTGCGGCCTCTGCCTCGGCCTCGCCGGTGCCGGTCAGCCCGTCGCCGCTGCGCGGCAAGACCGAGAAGATCTCGCGGCTGCGCAAGATCATCGCCAGCCGGATGGTCGAGTCGCTGCAGACGTCGGCCCAGCTGACCCAGGTCGTCGAGGTCGACGTCACCAACATCGCGCGGATGCGCGAGAGCGTGAAGGCCGACTTCCTCGCCCGCGAGGGCGTCAAGCTGACGTACCTGCCGTTCTTCGCCAAGGCCGCGATCGACGCGCTGAAGCAGCACCCGTCGCTCAACGCGACCCTCGACACCGAGGCCGGCGAGGTGACCTACTTCGACCGCGAGCACGTCGCGTTCGCCGTGGACACCGAGAAGGGCCTGCTGACGCCGGTCGTCAAGGACGCCGGCGACCTGTCGGTGGCCGGCCTGGCGAAGAAGATCGCCGACGTCGCCGAGCGCACCCGCACCAACAAGATCGGGCCGGACGAGCTCTCGGGCGGCACCTTCACGATCACCAACCTGGGCAGCTTCGGGGCCCTGTGGGACACCCCGATCATCAACAAGCCGCAGGTGGCGATCCTCGGCCCCGGTGCCGTGGTCAAGCGACCGGTCGTCATCGACGACCCGAACCTCGGCGAGACGATCGCGATCCGCTACATGGTCTACCTGGCCCTGACCTACGACCACCAGCTGGTCGACGGCGCCGACGCTGGCCGCTTCCTGCGTGAGGTCAAGCAGCGCCTCGAGGCCGGTCAGTTCGAGGTCTGAGCAGTCAGCAGCACGCCGAGTCGGCGCCAGATTCGTGCAATCTGGCGCCGACTCGGCGATTTCAGGGATCTCAGCGCAGCCAGCCGCTGGCGTCGGCCAGCTCGTCGATCGCACCGGTGACGGCGACCCCGAGCTCGTCGAGCTCCCGTGGGGTGGGTACGGCGCCGTCGAGTGCCGCGAGCTCGATCTCGAGGCAGCGGGCGGCCAGTCGGTTCAGCCCGATGTTGTCGGCGCTGCCGCGCAGGCGGTGGGCGCGCTCGGCGGTCACCACCGCGTCGGCCGCCGCTGACGCGGCGACGAGCTCGACCAGCGTCTGGTGGGCGCTGGAGCCGAAGCGGTCGACGATGCGCAGCACCAGCTCGGCGTCGAAGCCGTCGTCCATCAGCGCCCGCAGGCGGGCATCGGCCGTCGACGCGTCGCCGACCAGGGCCGTCTCCTCCGCGGCCGGCACCTCCACGGCGGGCAGCCAGCGCTCGAGCGTGCTCGCGAGCAGCTCGGCGTCCACCGGTTTGGCCAGGAAGTCGTCCATCCCCGCCTGCCGGCAGCGCTCGCGCTCCTCCGCCGTGGCCGAGGCGGTCATCGCGATGATCGGCACCCGGTCGAGCACCGTTCCCATCGCCCGGATCGCCCGGGTCGCGTCGAAGCCGTCCATCACGGGCATCTGGCAGTCCATCAGGATCGCGTCGAAGGCCTTCGGCGCGTCCGCGATGACGGCCACCGCCTCGGCGCCGTCCTCCGCGATCACCACCGAGCAGCCGAGGTGGTGGAGCATGCCGGTCGCGACGAGCTGGTTGACGGCGTTGTCCTCGACGACCAGCACCCGCCCGCGTACGCCGTCGGCCGGCGGCACCGGCGACCCGGGACGGACCGGGCGGCTCGCGTCGAAGCGCCCACCGAGGGCGGCGAGCTCGTCGAGCAGCCGCGAGGCGAGCACCGGCTTGGACACGAACGTGTCGATGCCGGCGCTCTCCAGCCAGGTCGCGGTGGGCTCCACGGCCGACGACAGCAGCGCGATGCGCAGCCCCTGGAAGCGCTCGTCGGCGCGGATCGTCCGGGCGAGCTGCTCGCCGTCGGTGTCCGGCATCATGTAGTCGACCAGCACGACCTCGTACCCGTCCGCGCGCCGCAGCGAGCCGTCGAGCTCGCCGAGGGCCTCGTGCGCGGAGGCAGCGACGGTGACGTCCACGTCCCAGGCGCGCAGCTGCTCGGCCAGGATGAAGCGGTTGGTGGCGTGGTCGTCGACGACCAGCACCCGGAGCCCGGCCACGGCCCCCTCGCGCATCGCCGGTGGGACGACCCCTGCGGCCGGCAGGAACGGCGCCGTGAACCAGAACGTGCTGCCCTCCCCCGGCGTGCTGCTCAGGCCGATCGTGCCGCCCATGGCGGCGACGATCCGGTCGCTGATCGCCAGGCCCAGCCCGGTGCCGCCGTACCGCCGCGTGGTGGAGCTGTCGGCCTGCGAGAACGCCGTGAACAGGTGCTGCTGGACCTCCGGCGCGATGCCGATGCCGGTGTCCCTGACCTCGACGCGTACGCCGGACGGGCCCGTGCCGCTGGCCGTCACGACGACCTCGCCGGCGTCGGTGAACTTCACGGCGTTCGCCACCAGGTTGGTGATGACCTGGCCGAAGCGCACCGGGTCGCCGCACACCAGGGGCGGCACCCGGTCGACGCTCGAGATGACCAGCTCGAGGTCCTTGCCGGCGGCGCTCTCGGCGACCATGGCCACGCTGCGCTCGATCACGTCGCGCGGGTCGAAGTCGACCTCCTCGAGGTCGAGCTTGCCGGCCTCGACCTTGGACAGGTCGAGGATGTCGTTGACCAGCGCGAGCAGCGACCGCCCGGCCTGGTCGATGCCGTCGGCGAACCGGCGCTGGTGGGGCGACAGCTCGGTGCGGCTGAGCAGCTCCGACAGCCCGATCACGCCGTTCAGCGGCGTCCGGATCTCGTGGCTCATCGTGGCCAGGAACTCCGACTTCGCCCGTGAGGCCGCCAGGGCCTCGTCGCGCGCCGTCGCCAGCTGCCCGGACACCTGCTCGCGCTGTGCCACGGTCGCCAGCAGCGCGAGCATCTGCCGGAAGATCGCGTGCTCGTACGGCCGCGGCGCGGATGCCGCTCCGCTGTCGGACACGACGACGCACGCGAGCCGGTCGCGCACCAGCGCAGGCCCGGCGACGAACACCGTCCCGGACGGACCGACCCGCTCCAGGACCTCCCGGCGTACGGCGACCTCCTCGGCCATCGCCTGCGCGAACGCCGCCACCTCGGCGTCGTACTCGCGCCAGCCGGCGTCGAAGTGCACCATCGTCTCCGGGTCGTCCGGCAGCGGCGCGGAGACGATCACCGCCGGCCACTGGGTGAACGGGCGCACGATCGTGTCGGCCGCGATCAGCGCGTCGCCGAGGGTGGGCGCCTCGTTGGCGGCGCCCGCCATGGCGCTCAGGAACGCCAGCCCCTGCTCGGCCTCCTTGCTCTCCGTGATGTCCTGCACGGTCCCGGCCGCGCGCACGAGCACGCCGGCCTCGTCCAGGGTCGCCCGGCCCTGGACCCGCACCCACCGGGTCGGCTGGCCCGGCACCGGGCGCACCCGGACGTCGAAGCCCATCGGCTCACCGCGCGAGCCCATCGCGGCGTACGCCGCCTCCACGACCTCGCGGTCGTCGGGGTGGATCCGCTCGAAGAGCGTGGCGCCGGTCGGCACGAACGAGCGGGGCTCGAACTCCAGGACCCGGAAGAGCTCGTCCGACCACCGCAGGACCTCGTCGGCGGCCGTGAACTCCCAGCTCCCGATCTTCGCGATCGACTGGGCCTCGGCGAGCTCCCGGCCGCGGCGCTCGAGCTCCTCGATCAGCATCTGTCGCGAGAGGTCGTCGGTGGCCAGCTCGCGTTCCATGGGGCCGATGCTCCCCCATCCGCTGCCGCGGCGCACGCGAACCCGGTGTTGGCGGCCCATGGTTGGCTGGAGGCATGGACGCACGCACGGTCGTGATCGGCGGCGCCTCCGGATTCCTCGGACGGCACCTGGGCGCAGAGCTGGTGGAGCGCGGGCACGCGGTGATCGCGCTGACCCGCCGACCGACGTCGTCGCCCGACGAGTCGAGCTGGGACCCGTACGCCGGGGTCTACGAGCGCGACGTGATCGAGCGCGCCGACGTCGTGGTCAACCTCGCCGGCACCCCGACGATCGGCAACGTGCACTCCCGCACGTGGGCCCGGCAGCTGCGCGAGAGCCGGGTGACGACGACCCGGGTGCTCGCCGACGCGATCGCCTCCAGCGAGAGGCGCCCGGCGTACCTCGCCGGCAATGCCATCGCCTGGTACGGCGACCACGGGGACGAGGTCGTCACCGAGGCGTCCGACAGCCGCGGCGACAGCCTGATGACGACCGTCTGCCGCGACTGGCAGGAGGCGGCCGGTCCTGCGGTCGAGGCCGGCGCCCGGGTCTGCTTCCTGCGCACCTCTCCGGTGATGGACGGGTCGGGCGCGCCCTTCAAGCAGCTCCGCCTGCTGACCAAGCTGGGTCTGGGCGCCCGGCTCGGCGACGGCCGCCAGCGGATGGCGATGATCTCGCTGCGCGACTGGGTCGGCGCCGCCATCCACCTGGTCGAGCACGACGCGGTGTCCGGACCGGTCAACCTCTGCAGCCCCGAGACCCCGACCAACGTCGAGTTCACCCAGGCGCTGGCCCAGGCGCTCGACCGCAAGGCGCTCCTGGTGGCGCCGGGCTTCGCGGTCAAGGCCGGTGCCGGCCCGGTCGCCGGCGAGGTGCTCGGGTCGATCAACCTCCGGCCGACCGTGCTCGAGGACAGCGGCTACTCCTTCCGCGACCGCACCGTCCACGAGGTCGTCCGCGCCGCGCTCGCGCCCTCCACCACCTGAGCCACCCGCCACTCCCCGCCCGACCTGACCAGGACCACGCGCCGGGTCGTGAACCCGTCGCGCGGCAGCGACCGACGTACGCCGGGCCCGACCGCGACCGCCCCCACGAGCCGGTCGGTGACGACCAGGTCGAGCCGGCGAGCCGACGCGCGGTGGACGTCGACCTCGAGCAGCTGCATCCGCATCCCCTCGACCCGGAGGCCTCGCCGCTGCCACTGCCGCAGCATCGCGACGTCGGCCCGCCCGGCCGGCGAGCCCGGCGCGTAGAGCGACCGCAGCGCCGCCGGGTCTCCCGCCACCCACGACGCCGCCCGCTGGTCGTCCCACCCGTGCAGCACCGCGGACGCGTCAGCGGGCGCGCCCCAGGTCAAGCAGGCCGACAGACACAGGGACAACCAATCGGGGCTCATCGACGTCTCCTACCCGTGTCGACGACTCCCGAGCAGGTTCTCCACAGGACACTGATCGCATGCTGAGCCGCCGCGGGTTCCTCGTCGGAGGGGCGGCCCTCACCGGGGTCGCCGCCGCCGGGGTCGCGGTCGCCGGTGCGCACCACGGTCCGGTCAGCGAGCCGCCACCAGCCGCCACCCCGGGCCCGACCCACCGCGGCAGCTTCGTGTCGCGGTACCGCCCGGGCGTCGACACGCACTGGGTGGTGCTCCGCCCGCCCGGCGCCCCCGTCGACCTCCCGGTGGTGGTCGCGCTGCACGGGCTCCACCAGGACGCCGAGACCGTCGTCGGCCGGTCGCTCTACGTGGACCGCTACCTGGCCGCGGCCGTCGCCGACGGGGTCCCGGCCTTCGCCGTCGCGGCCGTCGACGGCGGTACGTCGTACTGGCACCCCCGCCCGGACGGCGAGGACACCGGCGCGATGGTGGTCGACGAGCTGCTGCCGCTGCTCGGCGAGCAGGGTCTCGACGTCTCCCGCATCGGACTGCTCGGCTGGTCGATGGGCGGGTACGGCGCGCTGCGGCTCGCCGGTGTGCTCGGGCCCGACCGGGTCGGTGCCGTCGTCGCGTCGAGCCCGGCGCTGTGGCAGCACGGCGGCGACGCCTCCTCCTCCGGCTTCGCCGACGCCGCGGAGTACGACGAGTACTCCGTCGTCGGCCGCCAGGACGACCTGGCCGGCATCCCGGTCCGGGTCGACGTCGGCACCGGCGACCCGTTCTACCGGGCGGTCCAGGACTACGTCGATGGCCTGGAGAAGGTGCGGAGCCCCGACGACGCCCACGTCGTCAGCACCTTCCGGCCCGGCGCCCACGACCCGGCGTACTGGCGCCGGATGCTGCCCGCTCAGCTGAGGTTCCTCGGCCGCGGCGTAGGCTCGGTGGCGTGAAGCTCGAGCACCTCGGCCTGGTCGACTACCTGGCCGCGTGGGACCTCCAGCGCGAGGTCCACCAGCGCGTCGCCGACGGGGACCAGCCCGACACGACGCTGCTGCTCGAGCACCCGGCCGTCTTCACCGCCGGCAAGCGCACCCAGCCACACGACCGGCCCGCCGACCCGCACGGTGCCCCGGTCATCGACGTGGACCGCGGCGGCACGATCACCTTCCACGGTCCCGGTCAGCTGGTCGGCTACCCGATCGTCGCGCTGCCCGACCACGTGAAGGTCGTCGACTACGTACGCCGGGTCGAGGAGGCGCTGATCCAGGTCTGCGCGGACCTCGGTGTCACGACCGCCCGGGTCCCCGGCCGCAGCGGCGTGTGGCTGCGCGCCGACGACCGCGGCCCCGAGCGCAAGATCGCCGCGCTCGGCATCCGGGTGAGCCGCGGCGTCACCATGCACGGCTTCTCGCTCAACTGCGACGTCGACCTGGGGTGGTTCGACCGGTTCGTCCCGTGCAGCATCGACGACGCGGGCGTCACCTCCCTCAGCAAGGAGCTCGGCCGCGACGTCACGGTCGCCGAGGTCACGCCGTACGTCGAGCGGCACCTGGGCGACTACCTCGCGTGGGCGCCGTACGTCGCGACGCCCGACTACGACGCGCGACCGGACCCTGCGAAGCACCCTCGGATCGAGCTGCTCACCCCGACCCGACCCTGATCCTCCCCTGATCTCCGGCGCGTTGCCGCCCGCTCTCAACCTTCCGGCTGCTTGGGTCGTCTGACGTACTGACCCGGGAGGACGTACATGAGCGATCTGGTGATCGAGACCAGTGGTCTGCGCAAGGAGTTCCGCACCCGTCGAGGGGTGCGGGTCGCCGTGCACGACCTCGACCTGGCGGTGCCGGCCGGCGGCGTCCACGGCTTCCTCGGTCCCAACGGCTCGGGCAAGACCACGACGATCCGGATGCTGCTGGGCCTCGCCACGGCGACGTCCGGCTCGATGCGGCTCTTCGGTGAGGACGTGCCCCAGCGACTGCCGTCCGTCCTCGACCGGGTGGGCGCCGTGGTCGAGAACCCGAAGTTCTCCCCGCAGTTCACCGGCCGCCAGAACCTCACCCTCCTCGCCCGCACGATCGGTGTCCCCGACACCCGGGTCGCCGAGACCGTCGACACCGTCGGGCTGACCGGCCGCGACGGCGACCGGTACAAGACCTACTCGTTGGGCATGAAGCAGCGGCTCGCGATCGCCGCCACGCTGCTGAAGTCGCCCGAGCTGCTGATCCTCGACGAGCCGACCAACGGCCTCGACCCGGCCGGCATCCGCGAGATCCGCGACACCATCAGGGACCTGGGCGAGGCCGGCGTGACCGTGCTGCTCAGCTCCCACATCCTCGCCGAGGTCCAGCAGGTCTGCACCTCCGCCACGATCATCGGCAACGGCCGGATGCTCGCGTCCGGCCGCGTCGAGGACCTGATCGGCACCAGCACGTCCTACCGCGTGGGCGTGCCGGACCGGGCCGCTGCGCGCACGGCGCTGGCCGCCGCGGGGCTGGTGGTCGTCGACGGACCGGAGCTGCTCGTCGAGACCGACCGTCCCGCCGCCGTCACGGAGGCGCTCGGCGCCGCCGGGATCTGGCTGACCGAGCTGACACCGGTGCGACCAGACCTGGAGACGGTGTTCCTCGAGCTCACCGCGGGCGACCAGCTGGGCGGGGTCGCGTGATGCGCCGGCTGCTGGGAGTCGAGCTGACCCGCCTGCGCTGGCGCCGGGCCGTGCAGATCCTCGTGATCGTGGCGCTGGCCGTGCCGGTCGTGGTCTTCGCGATCACCGCGTGGAACACCCGCCCGGTCACCGACGCCGAACGGGAGGCGGTGCAGGTCCAGGTCGACCGCGACACCGCAGCGGCGCAGGACGACCTGCGCGCCTGCCTGGACGACCCGGAGGGCCAGGGCGTCCCGACCAACGAGGACCCGGAGAAGGTGTGCCGGGAGTGGTACACCCCGCAGGCGCAGTGGTACGGCCTGAGGGAGCCCCTCTCCCTCGCCAACGAGCGCCAGGACGGCTCCGGGCCGGTCGTGATCGCCCTGCTCATGGTGCTGCTCGTGCTCGCCGGTACGACGTTCGCCGGGCACGACTGGGGCACGGGCTCGATGAGCAACCAGCTGCTCTTCGAGGCCCGCCGCGGACGGGTCTGGGTGACCAAGGGCCTCGCCGTGCTGCTCGGAGGCGGTGTGCTCGCGGCGGTCGTGCTGGCGGCGTACTGGACCGGCCTCTGGGCGCTCGCCGCCGGCCGCGGCCTCGACCCGTCGGGTCACGCGGTCTGGGAGGGCTACCAGCAGGGCATCCGCGGCACCGTGCTCGCGGCGCTGTGCGCGCTGGCGGCGTACGCGCTGACGATGCTCTTCCGCAGCACCGTGGTGACGCTCGGGGTGCTCTTCGGTCTCTCGATCCTGGCGCCGCTGCTGATGGCGCTGATCGCTTTCCCCGACAACGAGCGCTGGATGCCGCAGACCAACATCGCGGCCGTCATCCTCGACGGCACCACCTACTACGGCGAGATGAGCTGCACGAGCGACTCCCTCGGCAACGAGGAGTGCAGCAGCAACGAGCACCGGCTGTCGCTGGCCGGCGGCTCGGCGTACCTCCTCGTGCTGCTCGGGGTGGCCGCGGTGCCGTCGGTCGTCACGTTCCGGCGCCGGGACGTGCCGTAGGGGCTACGCCCGGTAGTGCCCGGTAGTGCTCGGCCATCGCCGGGTAGTAGTCGCGGTCGAAGTCGATCGCGGCCACGTCGCCACCGGTCTCGGCGGCGACCAGGCGGTCCAGGTAGTACTCCCAGCCCGGGCCGACGCTGTCGCTCATCGACGCGTCGAGGTCGGGCTGGGTGAAGGTGAGCGTGGTGACGCCGTCGGACTCGGCCAGGTCCAGGTCGAGGTCCCACCACTCGTCGCCGACCTGGGTCGAGACCGCCAGCCGCCGGGGCGGGTCGCACTCCCGGATGCGCATGCCGTCCTCGGGCGCACCGTCCTCGGCGGTCATCGTGAAGCGCACCTCCCCCGACGCCGGGTCGCCGGTCCACGTGCCGATCCAGCGCCCGAGACGATCGGGCTCGGTGATGGCGGCCCAGACGTCCTCGATCGGCGCATGGAACTCGCGCACGATCGTCAGCCGCGCGCGTCCCGCTGCGGTCTCGATGCGTCCGGTCGGTTGCCTGCTCATGCGCTCTCCTCGAGGGGTGCGGTACGCCGTCGGTCGCGCCCGACCCGGCGGACCTCGGTGTCCAGGGCGTCCAGGGCGTTGGCGGTCAGTGGCTGCGGCAGGACCAGCGCGTCGACGTACGCCGTCACCGGCACCAGGCCTTCCCGGTGCAGGGTGTAGTGGCGTTCGCGGCCGCGGTCCTCGGCGGTGACGAGGCCCGCCTCGGTGAGCAGCCGCAGGTGCTTGCTCACCGCGGGCCGCGAGATCGGGAGGCCGTCGGCGAGGTCCACGACCCGCCGCGGACCGGCCGCGAGCGCCCGCAGCAGCGAGCGGCGTACCGGGTCGGCGAGCGCCGCGAACGGGTCCATCCGAATAGGTAACCATCAAGTTACCGATCGGGCAATGGCCCGACCCCGGGATCGCTGGCCCACCCGCGTAGGCTGGCGTCTGTGACGCAAGCTCCCGCCCCAGAAGGACGCAAGCTGCTCCGACTCGAAGTGCGCAACGCGGAGACCCCGATCGAGCGCAAGCCGGAGTGGATCAAGACGAGGGCCAAGATGGGCCCCGAGTACAAGCACCTGCAGAGCCTGGTGAAGTCCGAGGGACTCCACACGGTCTGCCAGGAGGCCGGTTGTCCCAACATCTTCGAGTGCTGGGAGGACCGCGAGGCGACCTTCCTCATCGGCGGCGACCAGTGCACGCGACGGTGCGACTTCTGCCAGATCGACACAGGCAAGCCGCAGCCGCTCGACCGTGACGAGCCGCGCCGCGTGGCCGAGTCCGTGCAGAAGATGGAGCTCCGCTACGCCACGATCACCGGCGTCGCGCGCGACGACCTCGAGGACGGCGGCGCCTGGCTCTACGCCGAGACCGTGCGCGTCATCCACGAGATGAACCCCGGCACCGGCGTCGAGAACCTCATCCCCGACTTCAACGGCAAGCCCGACCTGCTCCGCGAGGTGTTCGAGTCGCGGCCCGAGGTGCTGGCCCACAACGTGGAGACCGTGCCGCGGATCTTCAAGCGGATCCGCCCCGCGTTCCGCTACGACCGCTCGCTGGACGTGATCACCCAGGCCCGCGACTTCGGCCTGGTCACCAAGTCCAACCTGATCCTCGGCATGGGCGAGACCCGCGCGGAGGTCTCGCAGGCGCTCCAGGACCTGTACGACGCCGGCTGCGAGCTCATCACGATCACGCAGTACCTCCGCCCGTCGCTGCGGCACCACCCGGTCGAGCGCTGGGTGAAGCCCGAGGAGTTCGTCGAGCTCCGCGACGAGGCCGAGGACATCGGCTTCGCGGGGGTGCTGTCCGGGCCGCTCGTCCGCTCGTCGTACCGTGCCGGTCGCCTGTACCGTCAGGCGATGGACGCCCGCGCGGGCGTCGCCACCGCCTGACCCCCATCACGCAGAGACAGAACGAGGCACACCAGAAGATGGCGAAGGACCCGAAGCCCGTCGACCCGGACAAGATGAGCCGGACCAAGCAGTTCGTCGAGACCTACCGGATGGCGTCCAAGTCGGACCCCCGCCTCGGCCTGTGGATCCTCGGCTCGTTCGTGCTCGGTGCGGCCGTCGGCTTCGCCGTCTTCTTCTTCCTGCTGCCTGCCAGCGGCATCCTGCACGCGGTCATCTCCGTGGTCGGCGCGCTGCTGCTCGGCACGCTGCTGGCGATGATCGTCTTCGGCCGGCGCGCCCAGAAGGCGGCGTACAGCCAGATGGAGGGCCAGCCCGGAGCCGCGGCCGCCGCGCTGCGGATGCTGCGCGGGCGCAGCTGGAAGACCGACCCCGTCATCGCGTTCACCAAGCAGCAGGACGTCGTGCACCGGGTGGTCGGTCCTCCCGGCATCATCCTGGTCGGCGAGGGCAACCCCCACCGCCTCAAGCAGCTGATGCTCAGCGAGCGCCGCAAGCACGAGCGGGTCGCCTCCGAGATCCCGATCCACGAGGTCGTCTGCGGCAACGACGCCGGTCAGGTCCCGCTCTCCAAGCTCGCGCGCCACGTGCAGAAGCTCGGCCGCCAGGTGAAGCCCGCCGAGATGACCGACGTGCTCTACCGGCTCAAGGCGCTCGACGCCAACCGCTCGGCGATCCCGATGCCCAAGGGCCCGATCCCCACCAGCATGAAGGGCATGCGCGGCCAGCAGCGAGGGCGCTAGCCCCCCGTCGTCCCGCCGCCCATCGAGCCCAGGTCGGGCATCTCGGTGATGTCGGACGCCGGCGGCGCCTCGATCGTGACGTCCTTGCCCCAGTCGGAGGCGCTCAGGTCGACCGTCGACTCCGAGCCAGCGACCGGCAGCTCCATGTGCATCTTGGACAGCCGGTTCTCGTCATCGAGCCAGACGTCGTAGGTGATCGAGTCGGGCAGCTGCGCCGACGCCTGGGCCGGCAGGTCCATCGCCTTCGACACGCGCGCCGGATCGACCGTCAGCTCGTAGTGACCGTCGCCGGCGTACGTGACCCGGTCGATCGCGGGCTCGATCTGCTCCAGGGTCCTCGCCGGGTCGAGCTGGTCCAGCGCGTGGCCCATGTCGCCCAGCGGGCTGTCGTCGGCCGAGGGATCCAGCTTCCAGAACTTGCCGGCGGACATCCCCCCGAGCTTCATGTAGAAGATGCCGTCGACGTACCTCACCTCGGTCGCCGTGCCGGACCCTGCCATCGGCAGGTCCATCGTCATCGCCATCGCGGGCGGGTCGGCGGTGTAGTCGAGGTCGCCCTCGCCGCTCATCTCCCCCATCGACCCGAGGCCGACCTTCATCGTCACGTGGGCGGTCGTCGACGCCTTGAGCCCGTCGGAGATCGTGTCGACGAAGTCGGCGGGGTCGACCTGGTCGCCCTTGTCCAGGTTGGCCAGGACGGCGGCGGCAGCGGGATCCTCGGCCGTCGAGCCGGAGCCGTCCGACTCACCGCATCCGACGAGACCCACCGACAGGAGGGAGACGACAGCGAGCGCGGCGGCGGTACGACGGGGGCGCGGGAGACGGGCCACGGCGGATCCTTCCGAGAGGGGATGCCACCCAGCATGCCCCCGCGGTGGTGAGCGGGAAACCGTCGGCGTCAGGCGTGTGGAGAAGCGACCTGGACCGTGACCGTCGCCGTCCCGGCGGCGATGTCGTGCAGGCCGCGCCGGTCCGGCCGGAAGACCAGCGGCGGGATCACCAGGGCGACCAGGATCGCGCGGGCCAACGACCGGAGCGGGTCGAGCCGACCGCCGTTGTCGACCCGCACGACGCGCAGCCGGGTGGCCATCTTGCCGAACGAGCCGCCGACCGTGCAGGTGAGCACCGCCGACTCGAGCACGAAGAGCAGCAGCGTGTACGTGCTGCCCGGGCCGCCCGTCGTACCGAAGACCGGGGTGAAGAGGCTGACCACTGCCAGGCACGCGAACCAGTCGACCAGCAGGGCGATCACCCGTCGCCCCCAGGACGCGGTCTCGTACGGCAGGGCTGCGGTTGCTGACACGGTGGACAGCGTAGGACGGCGCTCGCGGACGCCCTCCTGCTGGGCACCTGTTACACGGGGGTAATAAACCCGATACGGTCAAGAAACGACCCGTACGTAATTTCAGGCTGTCCGGCGCAGTGCCGCTCCGGGCTGTCGATCCAGCACGCACGTCGGCCGGCGCCAGCACGCGCGGCCAAGGAGGACGAATGTTCCAGAACAGCGACGAGCTGCTCAAGTACATCAAGGACGAAGGCGTCGAGATGGTCGACGTACGCTTCGTCGACCTGCCCGGCATCGAGCAGCACTTCACCGTCCCGGTCTCGTCGTTTGACCAGTCGGTCTTCGACGACGGCCTCGCCTTCGACGGGTCCTCGATCCGCGGCTTCCAGGCGATCAACGAGTCGGACATGGCGCTGTTCCCGGACCCGACCACGGCGTACCTCGACCCCTTCCGCACGGCGAAGACGCTGAACCTGAGCTTCTTCATCCACGACCCGATCACGGGTGAGGCCTACTCGCGCGACCCGCGCAACATCGCCCGCAAGGCGCTGGCCTACCTGGAGACGACCGGCATCGCGGACACCGCCTTCTTCGCCCCCGAGGCGGAGTTCTACATCTTCGACAGCGTCCGCTACTCCACCTCCGCCAACGAGGGCTACTACCACATCGACTCGGTCGAGGGCTGGTGGAACTCGGGCAAGGAGGGCGACAACCTCGGCTACAAGACGCGCTTCAAGGGTGGCTACTTCCCCGTCGCGCCGTACGACCACTACGGCGACCTGCGCGACGAGATGGTCAAGAACCTCGAGGCCTCCGGCCTGCTCGTCGAGCGCGCGCACCACGAGGTCGGCACCGCCGGCCAGGCGGAGATCAACTACCGCTTCGACACGCTGCTCAAGGCCGCGGACGACGTGATGAAGTTCAAGTACCTCATCAAGAACACCGCGTGGAACAACGGCAAGTCGGTCACCTTCATGCCGAAGCCGATCTTCGGTGACAACGGCTCGGGCATGCACGTGCACCAGTCGCTGTGGACCGGTGGCGAGCCGCTCTTCTACGACGAGACCGGGTACGGCGGCCTGTCCGACATGGCCCGCTGGTACATCGGCGGCATCCTCAAGCACGCCCCGGCGCTGCTGGCGTTCACCAACCCGACGGTGAACTCCTACCACCGCCTGGTGCCGGGCTTCGAGGCCCCGATCTCGCTCGTCTACTCCTCGCGCAACCGCTCCGCCTCGGTCCGCATCCCGATCACGGGCTCGAACCCCAAGGCCAAGCGCATCGAGACCCGCTTCCCCGACCCGTCGGCGAACCCGTACCTCGCGTTCTCCGCGCTGCTCCTGGCCGGTGTCGACGGCATCAAGAACAAGATCGAGCCGCCCGCCCCGATCGACAAGGACATCTACGAGCTCCCGCCGGACGAGATGGCCGAGATCGCCCAGGTGCCGACCTCGCTCGACGCCGTCCTCCTGGCCCTCGAGGCCGACCACGACTTCCTCACGGTGGGCAACGTCTTCACGCCCGACCTGATCGAGACGTGGATCGACTACAAGCGCACCCACGAGATCGCTCCCGTGGCCCTGCGTCCGCACCCGCACGAGTTCGAGCTCTACTACGACATCTGATGCCTGACGCTGGTTGAGGTGCGAGGCGCGCCAGCGCCGAGCCTCGAAGCTATCGTCTGACCTGCAGAAACACTGAGATGTCCATCGCGGACATGTACGGCTGTCCACGGCTCGCATGTGTACCCGATGTGTACCGCAACCGCCGGCCCCGGCCTCCTCGCGAGGTCGGGGCCGGCGGCGTTTGCGGGGTTGAAGTGAGACCGGCAGACCGCAAGCTCGTGACCATTCAACTCACTCACGCATGACCACAGTTGGTACGTCGAGCGGCGTGACGTGACCGAGGCGACGAGGGCGCTGCACACCGCCCAGATCGACGCAGGTCCTCGTAGTCGGACGGGCGGAAGTGCAGCCTTGACGCTCACCGCACGCTCAGAAGACCCGTGTCCGCAACACTTCTGCCCGTTCAGGTACGAGATACCGCCGAGTGCGGCATTACACCGTGAGTCGGGCTCCCGATCCGACAGCGACTGTGGCGCGCTCCACCGCGATCAGTTGATCGCGTGGTGGAGGGCATCGGGCACGAGACGGTGGGCGTGCGCTGACTGGCGTCTCGGAAGCACGAAGTCGGGTGTTGTGGTTCGATTGCGGTCCAGACCGAAACGTTCAGGTGGAGTCTTGGTGAAGAAGTTCGCGTTCGGTCTGATCGCTGCGGTCCTGCTGTCGACTGGCCTCTTTGGAGGCTCGATGCAGACCGCCTCCGCTGGCGGGTGCGTACCCGAGCCCTATGCGCCAGATTCTTGCGGGCGTGTCGCCTTGAAGGTCGCGGTCCCTAAGGTCGTCGAGCAAGGCAAGAGGCCGGCCCTATCGGTGGCTGTCGTGTCACGGGGCGGGGTGAAGCCCCAAGGGACGGTCACGGTCGCCATCACGGGACCGAAGGGCTTCAAGACGACGAAGAAGCACGCCTACGAGGGCACTGCCCTCCGCTTGAAAGGCCCGAAGTTGAGGAAGAAGGGCACTTACCGTGTGACCGTGATCTTCGTGTCCGACAACTTCGAGGACGCGAAATCGACCACCAGTTTCAAGGTCAAGAAGAAGCTCTGAACACTTGCAGCTGGCTGTGTCGATCGGTCTGGCGGTGTTGGGCGAGGAGCGCCACGA
This sequence comes from Nocardioides conyzicola, assembly GCF_039543825.1. Classification (NCBI taxonomy): domain Bacteria; kingdom Bacillati; phylum Actinomycetota; class Actinomycetes; order Propionibacteriales; family Nocardioidaceae; genus Nocardioides; species Nocardioides conyzicola. The sequence goes on from NZ_BAABKM010000003.1 coordinate 255,346, forward strand.
TCTGGAGGTCGGTGTTCTGCGGGGTGGTTTTCAGCTGCAGCCTTGACGCGATGAAGTTCCTGCCGAGTTCCTGAGCGTCTTGGCCGTGAGGCGCGTGTTATCGCCGCCTGTCGGCCGCATGGATCTGCCGATGAGCGAGCGTGCGAGACGATGTCGAATCCGGTGTCACGCAGGCGGTGCGAGCTGGCCGATCTCGCTCACCTGGCGTTTCGACTTGGGACAGACCCACGTGGCGGTGTTGCCGTTCGCTACGGCGGCCATCGGATGGTTCTTAGGATGCTCCGGGCACTGGGGCCAGTTCGTCACTCGTGGCTCGGCCAGCTCCACGACCCACTCCTGCACCTGATCAGCGAGCATGGCAATCTGCGCTGCCTCCGATGCACCTGTGTCGATCCAGACCCCCATGCCGGTGAAGTCTGAACTACGCAACATTGCCGACTCCGCCCCGGGATAGTCCTGCCAGTCGGACTCCTCGACCAGCGGGACCGGCGCACCCGTCTTCTTGAGGTCGTGAAGCAGAAGGGTCATCGCCGAGGCAAGGTGGGCGCGCATCATCGGAGTATGGCCCGAGCGGTCGATGGGGACCGCTTCTCATCCATCCGGGCATGCCGCCGGCGCTGCGCGGTCCTGCCGATCAGCGGGCGACGGGGAGTCAGTGATGCTTCCGGAGGGTCAGCTCGCCAGTCATGCACCGTCGTCCCGGCACGATTCCGGGAGCGTCACTCCGCCGACTCGCGCACCCAGCACGTTCCCGCCGTCCACGTCGATTTCGCCCCCCACGACGTCCTTGCCCTCGTCCGGAACGTCGATGGTCAGGGGTCAGCGTCCACCAGCTCAGTGCCGCCGGGCGCGGGTCGCGGACCGATGAGTCTGCTCCCCAGCACAGGTCGTAGCCGTCGTGAAGAGTCAGCGAGGTGGGCACGACCAAGGCTGCGGGCAGCGACGCAGGGCGACACGAGCTGGGGCGGGAGGGGGCAAATGACTGACCCGACCACCGTGACGCCAGTGCTGACAGCCGACTTTGGAATCGAGGCCGGGAGCGGCGGGCGCATGCCCGTCTATGTGCACCTGATCGACCACAGGGGCACTCGCATCCTCGTAGACACCGGCATCAAGGATCAGCACCCGGCCCTGTTCGACATGGACCCTCGGCTGCGCGCATGGACCGAAGAGGTCGAACTCGCCAGCATCGACATCGTGGTCAACACCCATCTGCACGCCGACCACTGCGGCGGGAACCACTTGTTCGAGTCGCGCCCGGTCTATGTCCAGCGCCGAGAGCTTGACGATGCGCTCTCACTCGAGGACTACACGCTGCGCGAGTGGGTGGAAGCACCAGGTGTGCGCTACACAGCGGTCGACGGCGAGACCGAGATCGTGCCCGGCATCAGACTCCTGCCCGCACCCGGACACACCGATGGCTCGCAGATCGTTGTCGTCGACAGCGGCGAACAACGCCTCGTCATCGCCGGGGACACCGCAGTGTGGTTTGGTGAGCTTGACGAACCAACCACCGAGGGTCAGAGGCTCATCACGACGCTCCGCCCCGACGCAGTCTGGCTTTCGCACGAGCACCTTCCCTGGAAGCCGTCGACCTAGGCCGCGCCCCGCCAGGCCGGACGACAAAACCCGACCACGCCGCGTCACGGACTGACACGCGACCTTGCCGCACGGCGGGCTCCGCCCCTCCATACTGCAATCCGCGCGTTCCCTGGGGGCGTCATATCGCCGCTATGGACGCGGTGCCCCTGGCCCGCACGGCAGGCAAGTCAACTCACAGGGAAGTGGCCCCGAACGGCAGACCGCATCTCGTGCTCGACCTCATCGCGTTCTGCCTGGGACGTCAATTGGTCGCGATGGTCGAGCAGCGTGACCAGCACTCGGCCCAAGGGACCTTGGTCGTCCAGGTCAGTGACCCGTTCGGCCCGTTCTACGACATCTAGTCGTAGCCCTCGATCGAGGCCCTCGCCCTGCCGTCCCGCGGTGGAGCGGGGGCCTCTTTCGCATGTTCGCCTGCGCAGCTGAGGTACGCGAGGGCAGGTCGTCCACCACGAGACGTCCGATTGCTACGAGCCGTTCGAGCTGTGAGCGGCTGAACTCCCGTGAATTGTGACATCGGCGGACGCCAGCGGCCGCCGCCGTCGATCACCCACCCGGGCCGCGCGGCTGCGCTGGTTGGGACAGGCCCGCGAAGGGTAGAAGGAGGGTGTCGCCTTCGCGCGACATCGGGGTTCCGGGACCCAGGAACCTAGGAGAACACATTTGCTACAACCACAAGGGGTCCCGGTCGCCAACAGCAGGCTGACCGTCCTCGCCGTGTGGCAGGCACCAACCGTCATTCTCACCGTCTTCGCGGTCATCGGCCTGTGGCCCGACCCAGCGGTCGAGCATCGGCCTCTCACGTTGATCGCACCACTGGCCCTCCTGAGCGCATCGACGCTCGCTCTGGTCCTGGTGCGGTGGGAGGACTGGGGTCCGCGTCAACGGGTGATCATCCCGGCCACCGACGTCGTCGCCCTGACACTGCTCCAGATCGGGGGCGTGGCGGTCATCCCGACGATCGCGCTGCTCACGATCCTGCCCCTGGTCTGGCTCGGGTTCGAGCTTGCCTGGGCGGGCGTCGTCGCCGCCTTCGCCAGCGCTTGCCTCGTCGGTGGCTACTCCTACGTCAGTCAGGACGTCTGGCCCACCACCCGGCTGGCATGGGTCGACACCCTGCTGCTGCCGCTGGTCGCCCTGTCCCTCATCGTGGTCGCGCAGATCGTGTCCACCATGCTGCGCCACAACCGCAACCACCTGCTCACGAACACGACCGAGCTGCGTGCGGCCCTCCAGTCGGCGAACGACCAGGTCACCGTCGCCCAGGCCGTGCTGGACACCGTCGGTGCCGCGGTGTGGTTCTACGGCCCCGACGGCGAGCTCAAGCTCGGCAACGAGCACGGAGAGACCTTCGCCAGGATCGGCGGGTTCAAGCTCGACCAGCCTCCCTACGCCGGGGAGCACGTGTGGACCGCCGACCGCACGCACCGGATCGCGCTCGAGGACCAGCTGGTGCCGACCGCACTGCGCGAGGAAGAGGTCGCGAGCCACCTCGAGTGGTGGGGGTCGAGCGGGCGCCAGGTGGCGCTCGTCGCCGGATCGCGCCGGGTACGCCGCGCGGACGGAACAGCCCTGGGTGCCGTGGTCGCGGCCTGGGACATCACCGACCTGGTCGAGTCCCTCCGCGTGCGCGAGGAGTTCCTCGCCACGGTCTCCCACGAGCTGCGCAGCCCGCTGACCTCGATCATGGGGTACCTCGAGCTCGCCCAGGACGCACTCGAGCCAGGCTCTCCGGCCCTGGCTCCCCTGGCCGTCATGACCCGCAACGCCGAGACCCTCCGTGACCGGATCTCCACGCTCCTGGTCGCCAACCGCGATGTCCACGCGTCGGTCGAGCCCGTCCTCCAGGAGGTCGGCCCAGCGGTCGCGGAGGTCGTCCTGCGTCACCGCCCGGCCGCCTCGAGAGCAGGTGTCAGGATGTGGGCGGACCTTCCGGACGGCGTCACCGGGCGGATCGACCCCCCTCAGTTCGACCAGGTCGTCGACAACCTGATCTCGAACGCCATCAAGTACACCCCCGCCGGCGGGAGGGTCGACGTCCAGCTCCACGACCTGCCCGGAGGGTTCTGCCTCACCGTCACGGACACCGGTGTCGGGATGAACGAGGTCGAACGGCGCCAGGCGTTCGACCGCTTCTACCGCACCACCAGCGCCCGCGACAGCGCTGCCCAGGGCATCGGCGTCGGTCTCTCCATCGTCCGCGACATCGTCCGCGCGCACGGCGGCGAGATCACCCTCGACCCCGCACCCAACGGCGGCACCATCGCCACCGTGATCATCCCCCACGAGCCGATCACGGCCGACGACCTTCCCCGATCACCGCGGATCGGCTAGTCCCGGATCCCGCCGGGCCCACCTACTGGAGGTAGCCCTCCACCTGGGACTCCGGCTGCTCGGTGACCTCGGAGTCGTCCTTGCCGAACTCCCGGGCGGCCTGTCGGCGGCGCAGCAGGTCCCACGCCTGGTCGAGCTGCCGCTCGAGCTCACGCAGACGCTGCACGTGCTCGGGGGACGCGCCGCTGTCGCGGAGCTGGTGCTCCTCGTCGACCAGGGCGGTGATGCGCTGGTGGATCTCGTCGTCTTGGCTCATGCCTCATCCTCCACCGAGCCGGTCGATTCGGCCACACTTGGTCCGTGCTCGGACTCGAGATGGTCGTGCTCCTGGGAGTCGCCCTGGTGGCGTGCGGCGCGCTGGCGCGCCGCTACCCGATCGCGCCCGCGATCCTGCTGGTGCTGGTCGGCGTCCTGGTCGGCTTCGTCCCGCACCTGCGCCACGCGCAGCTGCCCCCGGAGGTCGTGCTGCTGCTCTTCCTGCCGGCGCTGCTCTACTGGGAGAGCCTGACCACGTCGCTGCGCGAGATCCGCAACAACCTGCGGGTCGTCGTCCTCACCAGCACCGCCCTGGTGTTCGCGACGGCTGGTGCGGTCGCGGTGGCGGCGCACGCGCTCGGCCTGGCGTGGGGTCCGGCCTGGGTGCTCGGCGCCGCGCTCGCGCCGACCGATGCCACCGCGGTCGGTGTGCTGGCGCGCGACCTGCCGCGGCGCACCGTGACCGTGCTGCGCGCCGAGAGCCTCGTCAACGACGGCACCGCGCTGGTGCTCTACGGCCTGGCCGTCGGCGTGACGGTCGGCGAGGAGCACCTCACCGGGTGGCACGTCAGCTGGCTGTTGGTCCTCGCGTACGGCGGGGGCGTGCTGGCCGGCGGGCTCGTCGGTCTCGTCAGCTGGCAGGTACGCCGCCGCATGGACGACCCGATGCTCGAGAGCATCGCGATGCTGGTGACGCCGTTCGCGGCGTTCCTGCTGGCCGACAGCATCCACGGGTCCGGGGTGCTCGCGGTCGTGTCCTGTGGCCTCTTCATGAGCCAGGTGACGCCGCGGATCACCGGCGCGGCGACCCGACAGCTCATCCTCCCGTTCTGGGCGCTCTCGACGACGGTGCTGAGCAGCGTGCTCTTCGTCCTCGTCGGCCTCTCCGCGCAGTCTGCGTTCCGGGGCCTCACCAGCACCTCGCTGCTCCGCGCCCTGGTCGACACGCTGGTCGTGACAGCTGTCGTGATCGGGGTGCGGTGGGCGTGGACCTACACCACGCCGTACCTGATCAGGCTCGTCGACCGCCGCCCGCAGCAACGGCTCCGGCGGGTCGGTGCCCGTCAGCGCACGGTCAGCGCGGTGGCCGGCTTCCGCGGCGCCGTCTCGCTCGCCGCCGTCCTCGCGGTGCCGCACACGGTCGACTCCGGTGCGCCCTTCCCGGACCGCGACCTGATCGTGCTGATCACCTGTGGCGTGATCGTGCTGACGCTGCTGCAGGCGCTGCTGCTGCCGGCCGTGGTGCGGTTCGCGCGGCTCCCCGACGACAACTCGGTCGCCGAGGAGATCCAGCTCGCCGAGGAGCTGACCCTCGACGCGGCCATCGAGGCCGTCGAGGCCACCGCCGCCGAGCTCGGCAGCGGCGAGCACGTCGTCGCGCGGGTCCGGCACGAGCTGGGCAAGCAGCGCACGCTGCTCGCCGCCTCGGGGTCCGAGGGCGATCCGGTCGTCCAGCACGACGACCAGTACACGAGCCTCCAGCTCGCCCTCATCGGCCGACGGCGCGAGGCGCTGCTCGAGCTGCGCGACGCGCAGCGGATCGACGACATCGTGCTGCGCCGGGTCCAGGCACGGCTCGACATCGAGGAGGTGCGCATCTCCCGGACCGACCCGCTCGTCGAGTGAGGCCGGCCCGCAGGCGTACGCACCCTCGCCGCGGGGAACCAACAGGTGTGCACGCACTCCTCCGTCGACGTCCCGACACGACCTCCGACTACACCACCAGTCACCTCGGGCGCGGCTCCGACTACGACGACGGCTTCGCCGAGATGCCGATGCGGGCCCTCATGTGGGAGCTGGAGCAGGCGGTGCTGCGCGACCTCGTGACCATGACCGGCGCCCGCACCGTGCTCGACCTCGCCTGCGGGACGGGCCGGATCACCGAGCTCCTGGTCTCCACGATGCCGGGTTCCGACATCGTCGGCGTCGACGTCGCGGACTCAATGCTGGCCGTCGCGCGCGAGCGGGTGCCGTCGGCCGACTTCCGGCAGGTCGACGTACGCGCCCTGAGCACCGTCGTCGACGACGGGTCGGTCGACCTCGTGAGCGCCTTCCGGTTCTTCCCCAACGCCGACCCTGCGCTGCGCCACGACGCGGTCGACGCCATCGCTGCGGCACTCCGGCCGGGCGGCTACCTCCTCGTCAACAACCACCGCAACTTCTGGTCCAGCTCCTACCTCGGCCGCCGCGCCCGCTCCGGGGTCGAGGCGCCAGGCGCGACCAACGCCGAGGTCGTCGGACCGTTGCTCGACCTCGGCTTCACCCCGGTCGCCCGCCACTCGCTCGGGGTGCTCCCGCAGGCAGACGACCGTGCGTACGGCGTCTCGACCACCACAGCAAGCCGGATCGAGCGGTTCAACGCCCGTCGGCTCAGCTCGCGGCACACTGCCGGGACCAACACCATCTGGCTGCTGCAGCGAGACCCTGGGCGCTCGAGGTAGGGCTAGCCGGCGACGTGCTGCGCCGCCGGCGCACCGGTCGCCAGGGCCGAACCCCAGCCCTCCGCACGGTCCCGCTCCCCCGCGACGAGCGGCCCCTTCACGTCGTTGACGTAGAAGGAGGCGCGCGCCGCGACGACGAACCCGTGCCGCCTCAGGGCGCGTGCCATCGCGCCGGCCGCCGAGCCGGGCCAGTGGCGGGCCTTGCTGATGCGGGTGTCGAAGACGGCGACCGCGGGCCGGTCCTCGGTGGTCGGCAGGCTCTGGTCGACGCCGTCGAGCCACTCGCGCATGCCGCTGTGGAGCTGTCGGGGGTCCGCACCACGCGAGACCGCCTCGGCCCTCGACTGCGGGCGGCTCATGGTCAGGGCATGGGTCGGCGCGGCGAGGACGAGCAGGTCGCACCCGGCCAGCGTGCCCGGCGCCAGCAGCCCGACGTCCGACACGGCGACCTCGGCGCCGGCGGTCCTCAGGCCCTCCCCGACGGCAGCTGCCAGCTCCTGGGTGTTGCCGAACATCGACTCGAACACGATCACGGCCCTCATGGTCGCCACCTCTCGTTGCCGCTCGCCGCCCGATGCGGTGCTCCCATTCGATTGCGCCTGGGCCGCCGACCCCAGGGTCGTTCGCACCGGTTGCCGGGTGCCGAAGGTCCCGACCGCGACGACCTCCGGCCCTCCCCTGGCCGAGCGCGGGGGCCGACCCTGAAGGTGGAGGCACCGGCCTCCCCTCCGAAAGGGGTCTCGTCATGAAGACAGCTGCACGGATCGCCGGAGCGGACGTCGTACCGGTCGCCGCCCTCATGTCGCGACGCGTCGTCGGGATCAGGTCGGACTGCGACCTGCGCGGCGCCGCGGAGACCTTCGCTCGGACCGGGCTGCGTCACCTCGTGGTGGTCGAGCCGGACCGCAAGGTCCTCGGCCTCGTGACCGCGGAGCGGATCCTGCTCACGCTCGGCACGAGCGGTGCGGCCGGACGGGTGGGTGACCACGTCGAGGATGCCGCCGTCCGGGTGGCACCGCACGACGACCTGCGTACGGCGGCGAGCGCCATGCTGGACGCCGTGGTGGACGCGGTCGTGGTCACCGAGCTGTCCGGCCGGGTGGTCGGCGTCCTCACCTGGTCCGACGTCGTCGCGCACGTCGCCGGCCGCGACCCGGTCAGGCCCAGCCGAGCTCCCTGAGCTCCGTCTCGGACATGCCCATCGCGTGGCCGACCTCGTGCACCAGGACCGTGCGGACGCGGGCGGGCACGTCCTCGATCCGGGCGCAGACCTCGACGATCGGGATCCGGTAGAGCGTGATGGTGTCCGGCAGGGTGCCAGGTGCGCGCCCGTAGTGCGACGTGCGCGGCACTCCGCGGTAGAGACCCAGCAGCAGCACGCCCGGGCGCCGTTCGGACTCCGCCTGCTCGTCCTCGACCAGGACCGCGATCTCGTTGACGACGGGCAGCACCCAGTCCGGCAGCGAGTCGAGGGCGTCGACGACCATCTCCTCGAAGGCGCTGAGCGGCACGGAGCTCGGATCCACGTCTCGAGTATGCGGACCGCACCTGAGGGGCACCGGGTGGACGTGGCTGTGTGTCTGGCGTGGATCGGTGACCCGGGTGCCGTCGACCTCGTGATGGGCTCCCCTGGGCCGTGGCGTGAGGTGCTGGAGACGGCGCCGGGCCTGCTGCTGATCGAGAGCGACGAGTCGCTGTCGCGCGTCTACCACGAGGTGAAGTGGCTGCTGCCGGACGGCTGCGCCCTGCTGGTGGCGCCGCTGGCCGAGCGGCCCAAGGCCCGGGGCGTCGCGGCGGGCACGGTGTCGTGGCTGCGCCGGCTGCCGTTGCCGCGCAGCGGGACCTGAGCGTCAGAGGTCCCGACCGCCAGGTGGGAAGGCCGAGCGAGATAGCAGGGCGAGGATCGCGGAGGCGGCCACGATCACCGCTGCGACCCCGGCCACCCAGGTGAGTCCCGAGGACGCCATGACGGCTCCCCCGAGGGCGGCTCCTCCGGCGATGCCCGCGTTGCTGCTCGCGTTGATCCAGGCGCCGGCCGTTTCCGGTGCGCTCGCCGCCGTACGCACCGACGCCGACTGGTAGAGCGAGGCGGCAGGGCCGAAGGCGGCCAGCCAGACCATGCCTGCGGCGACGACGAGCGCGAGCCGCGGGTACGCCAGCGCCGTCGCGCCGCACCCCACCGCCATGAGCAGCGGGACGAGGATGGCGCTGCCGCGCGGCCGCCGGTCGAGCTGGGCGGCCGTGATGCGCAGGCCGACGAGCCCGCACACGCCGAAGAGCAGCAGCGTGGGGGCCACCCAGCGCTCGGACGCGCCGGAGTCGAGCAGCAGGACGCTGACGTAGGTGTAGAGGACGTAGGTGCCGAGGTACGTGAGGCCGTTGGCGGTGACCACGGAGGCGAGGTCCCAGCGGCGACCCGGGTGCCGGTCCTCGTCGTCGCGCGGCCCCTCGACCGGAGGCAGCACGACGACCGCCATCACCAGCACGAGGCCCACCAGCACGGCCATGGCACCGAACGCGACGCGCCATCCCAGGGCCTCGCCCACTGCCGTCGACAGCGGTACGCCGAGGACCAGTCCGCCGGACACGCCGACCGAGGCGAGCGCCATCGCCCGGCCGGTCTGCGTCGGTGGGACGAGCCGCGCCGCGTAGCCGATGCAGACCGAGAAGAAGAGGGCGTGGGTGATGCCACCGACGACCCGGCCCGCTGCGAGGACGCCGAAGGTGGGCGCGACCGCGGCGACGACGTTGCTCACCCCGTAGCCCCCGACGGTGACGAGCAGGACCGGCTTGCGCGGCAGCCGCCGGGTGGCGAGCGCGAGCGGGACCGACAGGACGGCGACCATCACGGCGTACGCGCTCACGAGCAGCCCCGCCGTGCCGGTGCTGACGTCGAACGCGGAGCTGATCTGCGGGAGGAGGCCGACCGGGACGAGCTCCGTCGTCACGGCGGCGAAGACGGCGACGGCGAGCACGAGCAGCCCGGTGCGCGCCGAGCCGAGCCCACCGTCCGTGGGCTGGCGTGGTGGGCTCACGACACCACCCTGTCACTGTGCCCGGCGCGACAGGCCCGCGGCCGGGTGGGCAGGCGCCGGAGCGGGTACAACGTAGGAGTGACCTCCGATGCAACCGACCACTTCGTGCACGTCCGCGGCGCCAGCGAGCACAACCTCCGCAACGTCGACGTCGACATCCCGCGCGACGCCATGGTCGCGTTCACCGGCGTCTCCGGCTCGGGGAAGTCGTCGCTCGCGTTCGGGACGTTGTACGCCGAGGCGCAGCGCCGCTACTTCGAGTCGGTCGCGCCGTACGCCCGGCGCCTGCTGCAACAGGTCGGCGCACCGCACGTCCAGGAGATCAGCGGGCTGCCGCCGGCGGTGGCGCTCCAGCAGCGACGCGGTGCGCCCACGGCCCGGTCATCGGTCGGCACCATCACCACGCTCTCCAACCTCCTGCGGATCCTCTACTCGCGTGCGGGTGACTACCCGACCGGGGCAGATCACCTGGCGGCGGAGGCCTTCTCCCCCAACACCGTGGCCGGCGCCTGCCCGCGCTGCCACGGCCTCGGGGTCGTGCACGACGTCACGGAGGAGCTCCTGGTCCCGGACCGGTCGCTGAGCATCCGCGAGGGCGCGATCGCCGCCTGGCCCGGCGCGTGGCAGGGCGCCAACCTGCGCAGCATCGTCACCGGGCTCGGCATCGACATCGAGAAGCCGTGGAGCAGGCTCGCGAAGAAGGACCGCGACTGGCTCCTCTTCACCGACGAGCAGCCGTCCGTCCTCATCAAGCCCGAGCGCGACCGGATCGACCACGGCTACTACGGCAAGTTCTGGAGCGCGCGCAAGCACGTCCTGCACGTCCTGGCCGACTCCAAGAGCGACCGGATGCGCGAGCGCGCCCTGCGGTTCGTCGAGGACGCGCCGTGCCCCGAGTGCCACGGCAGCGGGCTCCGGCCGGAGGCCCTCGCCGTCACCTTCGCCGGGCTCTCGATCGCCGAGGTCAACGACCTGCCGTTCGCCGAGCTCGCCGCGCTCCTGCGACCCGTCGCGGAGCTCCCGGAGGAGACCAACGAGGTCGCGGTCCGGATCTGCAGCGACCTGGTCGCTCGGGTGGAGGTGCTGCTCGACCTGGGCCTCGGCTACCTCAGCCTCGGGCGCAGCTCGACGACCCTCTCCCCCGGCGAGGCGCAGCGCCTGCGCATCGCGACCCAGCTGCGGTCGGGGCTCTTCGGGGTCGTCTACGTCCTCGACGAGCCCTCCGCCGGCCTGCACCCGGCAGATGCGGAGCCGCTGCTCGACGTGCTGGACCGGCTGAAGGCGTCGGGCAACTCGCTCTTCGTCGTCGAGCACGACATGGACGTCGTACGTCGCGCCGACTGGGTCGTCGACATCGGCCCCGGTGCCGGCGAGGCGGGCGGCCGGGTGCTCTACAGCGGCCCGGTCGCAGGCCTCGAGGACGTCGTCGAGTCGCCCACCAGCGCCTACCTCTTCGACCGCGCGGAGCGGCTGGAGCACGACCTACGCGACCCGCAGGGCTGGCTCGACCTCACCGGGGTGACCCGCCACAACCTGCAGGACCTCTCCGTCCGGATCCCGCTGTGCGTGATGACCGCGGTCACCGGGGTGTCCGGCTCGGGCAAGTCCACCCTGGTCAGCCAGGTGCTCGCCGAGGACCCGGCGGCCGTCGAGTCGTTCGACCGGCTGGTGCTCGTCGACCAGCGGCCGATCGGCCGGACCCCGCGGTCCAACCTGGCCACGTACACCGGGATGTTCGATGCGGTCCGCAAGCTCTATGCCGCGACGGACGAGGCGCGGGCGCGCGGGTACGACGCCGGGCGGTTCTCCTTCAACGTGGCGGAGGGGCGCTGCGAGACCTGTCAGGGCGAGGGCTTCGTCGCCGTCGAGCTGCTGTTCCTGCCCGGCACCTACGCGCCGTGCCCCACCTGCCACGGCTCGCGCTACAACGCCGAGACCCTGGAGATCACCTACCGGGACAAGAACGTCGCGGAGGTCCTCGGCCTGTCCGTCGACGACGCGGCGAAGTTCCTCGCCGACGTCCCCGCGGCCGCCCGCAGCCTGGAGACGCTGCGCGACGTCGGCCTCGGCTACCTCCGGCTGGGCCAGCCGGCCACCGAGCTCAGCGGCGGCGAGGCCCAGCGGATCAAGCTCGCGACCGAGCTCCAGCGCGCCCGGCGCGGTCACGCGCTCTACCTGCTCGACGAGCCGACCTCCGGGCTGCACCCCGCCGACACGGCGCTGCTGCTGCGCCAGCTGCACCGGCTGGTCGACGCCGGCAACACCGTCGTCCTGGTCGAGCACGACCTCGATGCGATCGCCACCGCCGACTGGGTCATCGACCTCGGGCCCGGCGGTGGGGACGCGGGCGGCCAGGTGGTCGCGACCGGTACGCCGGCCGACGTGGCGACGGCCGAGGGCAGCGCGACCGCGCCGTACCTCGCCAAGCGGCTGGCCCGCCGCTGACGCACGCACCCGCAGCCCGCAGGACCTTCGGCCCGGACATCGTGGACCCTCGCCGCTGACGCCGAGGATCGGCGCGGCCGACGGTGGATCCATGGAACTCCGATCTCTCCCCGCGAACGCGGTCCCGGCCGGCGCCATCGTCGTCGGCGTGGACGGCTCAGACCACAGTGACGCCGCCGTGGCGTGGGCAGCGGACCAGGCTGCCCTCGACGGTCTGCCCCTGGTGCTGGCGCACGCGATCAGCACCCTCGGCACGACCGTCACCGCCTGGTCGGCGGCCGAGTCCGCCGCCGAGCACGTCGCCCGCCGTCATCCGTCGGTGGTCGTCCACCCGACCACGGTGGAGGGCGACCCCCGCCAGGTGCTGCTCGACCTCTCCCGCAACGCCACGGCCATCGTCGTCGGCTCCCGTGGTCGCGGCCCGGTGCGCAGCCTGCTGCTCGGGTCGGTGAGCGCCGCGACGGCTCGGCACGCGTCGTGCCCGGTCGTCGTCGTGCGTCCCCATCACCCTGGCATCGTGCGACGCGGCGTCCTGGTCGGTGCGGACGGCTCTCCTGCCTCGGCGCCCGTCCTGGAGTTCGCGTTCCGCACGGCGTCCCAGCGCGGACTGCCGCTCACGGTGATGCACTGCGTGTGGGACCCGGTGGCCGCGGTGGGGACGCCCTTCGTCGTCGCGTCCGACGGATCGGACGTGGAGGACGCCCGCCTGGTGCTCGCCGAGTCGGTCGCCGGGCTGGGCGAGAGGTACCCCGACGTGCACGTGACGCAGCAGGTCGCTCGTGGCCTGCCCGGGCCCTGCCTGGGACAGGCTGCGGACTCGATGGACCTGCTCGTGGTCGGCCGACGACAGGCCGGGGTCTGGTCGCGGGCCGTCGACGGAGACGTCTCGCACGACGTGGTCGAGCACGCGCGCACCGTGGTCGCGGTGATCCCGGAAGCCCCGTGACGGCGTGGCCCGGACCCACGCTGGGTACGGCGAGGTCATGACCTCACCCCGCGAGTCCCACCCCACGTCTGGATCCGACACCGAGGGACAGGTCTCCGAGGTGGCGAGCTTCAAGGCTCCCGGCGAGGAGATCTCGCCCGAGGACTCGGTCGCCGGAGCGCCCCAGGGCGAGAGCGGCAAGGCGGACGAGGGCCCCACCGGTCCCGACGCCGTCACCAACGAGAAGCGCCAGGACCGGCACCCCGACAAGGACGACGTCGAGACCACCGGCTGACCCCACGCGCCCGCCGGGGCGCCTACAGCTTCTTCTTGCTCAGCTTCACCTTCACCGTCGTCGTGCGCTTGGCGGCCTCGGGGCCGGTAGGCGCGGTGATGGCGACCTTGGCGGCCAGGGTCTTCCTCTGCTTGAGGAGCTTCACGCCCCCCTTCGACAGGGTGACCTTGAGCCGCGTGGACTTCCCGCGGGCCGTCTTCACCGTGGCCTTGCCGACGACGGCGGACCTCGTCCTCGTCTTGCCCTTGACCTTGACCTTGTACGTCGCGGTCACCTTGATCGTCGTCGTGCAGGACGTGGACAGGAAGGCGCTCGGGCAGGCGAGGGTGCGGCCGGTGTCGACCGTCTTCTTCACCTGCTTGGTCGCACCGGCCTTGGTCAGGCTCGCCGGGACGGCCACCGGCGGCGGTGGCACCGGCCGGTTGGCGCCCGCCTGGCCGAGGGTGAGGCTGCGCAACGAGACGGCCGAGGGCAGGTCGCCGACGTTGGTCGCCCGGGCGCTCGCGAGGTCGATCGCGTACAACCGCGCCGTGCCGCCGACGAGGAGCACGGCGTACGCCGTACCGGGCACGTCCTCGGGGATGTCGAGCCCCACGAACGGCGCCTCGAAGTCGAGGGCCGCCGCGCCGGCCTTCACGGTGAGCGGGTTGGTCAGCGTCCCGCTGTTGGGCGGGTCGACGACGACCAGCTGGTTGAGGACGGGCTCGAGCGCGTAGAGCGTGGTCGTGGCGCCGAGCGTCGACAGGTTGCGGCCGAAGCCGTTGGTGTAGGCGATGGCGCCGAGCCCGAGGCCGGGGCTGCCGTCGGGGTTGACCCCGGCGACCGCGGCGTTGCCGTCCACCGCAGCCCCGGTGACCGGGTTGACCCGAGCGTTGAGGTCACCGCCGGCCGTGACCCGGACGCGGTCGACGACGGGGTTGACGTCCAGGGCGTAGGCGGTCGTCGACGGATCCGGCAGGTCGACCGTGGTGGCCCCGTCGTCGACCCAGGCGAGGAGACCGAAGGAGCCCCCGACCCGCGTGAGCACACCCGATTGCGGGTCCACCACGTAGAGCGTCCCGGTGTCCGTCGCGGCGTTGACGCCGAGCCCGAGGAGCTGCCCGGTCTGCGGCCGCCACGCGATCGCAGCCAGGGTCTCCCCCGCCCCTAGGGCGGCGAGGTTGAGGGCCTGCGTGGTCGTCGTTGCCGGGGTGACCGTCGAGAATCGGACCAGGGTGGTGCCGTCCGTGCTGAGCCCGATCGCCGGGTAGCCCTCGTCGACGTCGCGCTGGAGAGCCAGGCCCTGCACCGGGGTGGTGCCCGTGCCGATCGTGCCGATTGCTGTCGCGGCGCCGGTGACAAGGTCGACCGTGTAGAGCGAGGTGCTGCCACCGACGGACAGGACGGCGTACCCGCTCCCGCTCGCGACGGGTGTGTTGCTCGCCGCGGTGTTGACGCCCGAGGGGATGTCGAAGCCGTCGACCCCGGTGAAGTCCAGCGCGCTGCCTCCGAGCGTCACGCCCTGGATGAGCATCTGGGTCCCGTTGTTGGGCGGGTTCTGGATGTAGAGGGAGTTGCTGGCGGCGTCGAGCGTGTAGAGCGTGGTGACGTTGCCGTTGTTGGGCACGTCGTTCGTGTACGCCGCGGCGTCGATCGTCGTCGTGCCGCCGTTGACGGGGCCGTCGGGGTTCGTGCCGGCGGCGCCGGTGTTGCCGTCGACCGCGGCACCGGTGGTGGGGCTGACCCGGAAGTTGAGCCCGCCGGCGGTCACCCGGACCCGGTCGGCCGCCGGGTTGACGTCGAACCCGTAGCCCACGGTGCTGGGGTCCGGCAGGTCGATCACGGTCGACCCGTCGAGCGTGAACGCGACGCTCCCGGGCGTGCCCACCGCGGCGGCGAAGCCGTCCTGCGGGTGCACGACGTACAACGTCGCGGTGTCGGCGGTCGCGTTGACGCCGAGCGCGTAGAGCTCGCCGTTCTGCGGTCGGACGTCGAGGCCGACGAGGGTCTCCCCCGCCCCCACACCGGTGATGGCCTTCGACTCCGGCGTCGCTGGATCGGCGATGTCGAAGCTGAGCAGGTCGGTGCCGGAGAGGGCGTACGCCGTGAAGGCCGGCTCGGCGTGGGCCGTCGAGATAGTGGCGCCGACGACGGTCAGGCCGGCCAGGGCGACCGCCCCGGCCGCGATGAGCGAGAGAGTGCGCATGCCGCAGCGTAAGACGGCCCTGCGGGCGCCGTCCCGGGAATCGGCTCAGGGCGCGTTGGTGAACCAGTCGTCGAACCCGGTCGGCTTGTGCAGGCCGATGACGCCGTGCTCGTAGAGTCCCCAGCCCACCTTCGGCTCCTGCCCGGCCTCGCGCCAGGTGGCGCGCCCGACGTTGTCGGTGAGCCCGAACGCGACCCGGCCGACGACCTGTGGGTCGGTCATGTCGTACGTGACCCGCTCGGACCAGCCCTCGCCGCGCCACTGCCCGTGCGACCAGTCGGAGTCGCCGCCGTAGCCACCGCCGACGTGGATGGCGAGGGGCAGCAGGGACTCCAGGTCCACCTCGACGTCGACGCCCTCCTGCGTCCGGAAGCTGAGCATGCCGTCGATCGGGGTCCGGGTGCCGCTGCGGTAGCTGGTCGTCACCAGCGGCCAGCCCAGCTGCTCGGTCCGGCCGTCGGGCCACACCCGGTGGCAGTCGTTGAGGATCCGGTTGCCGTCGGGCTCCTCCTGGATGATGACGACCATCGCGAAGTCCTCGAAGGCGATCGGCACGTAGAGCCACCACATGCCGTCGAACGGCGGGTCGGCCGGCTTGCCCGCCGGCTCGGCCTCGCCGATCGGGCGGGCACCCCAGGACCGGTCCCGGGTGCCGATCCAGCGATCCGGAGTGACGTCGTACGTCGTGCCGTCGATCGTCAGCGAGCCCTCCCACGACCCGACCTGCGCGAAGCGCTGCGCGTCGAGGATCGCCCGGTGGCCACCGGCGCGCATGATGTGCCGCGCCTCGGGGATCGCCGGGAAGAGCCCGCGCCACGTCATGTCGAGGGAGATCCCCTCGGTCTCCTCGATGACCAGGCGCGAGGTCTTCAGCGGCTCGACCACCTCGATGCGGTAGTTGCCGACGTGCTGGTTGAGCCGGTCGCTGTCGATCTTGTCCCCGAAGTGCAGCGCGGTCTGCTCGTCCCCGCGGCGGATCAGCAGGAAAGCGTCCTTCGTGCCGAGGTTGGGGTAGTAGCCCATCCCCGAGATCAGGAAGATCTCGCCGCTGCGGTCGTGCGCGTTCCAGTAGGACCGGTCGTAGAAGTTGCGGTCGGTCCCGACGTACTCGATCGGGGCCGCGATCTGGTGGATCGGGTACTCGTCGAGCGGGAACACGCCGGGGACATCGGGCATGGCAGGACCTCCAGGTCAGGTTGGGGCGGGTCAGCTCAGGATGGTGACGGTGCCGCGGTCGCCGTCGACGCGGACGCGGTCCCCCGTGTGGAGCACGCGGGTGGCGCCCTGCGTGTTGACCACGCACGGCAGGCCGTACTCGCGGGCGACGACCGCGCCGTGCGAGACGGAGCTGCCGATGTCGGTGACGAGAGCGGCGATCAGGGTGAAGTACGGCGTCCAGCCGACGTCGGTCACCGGCGCGACCAGGATCTCCCCTGGTTGCAGCGCCTGCGCCTCGGCGATCGTGGTCGCGACCCGGACCGTGCCCTCGGCGACGCCGCTGCAGGCCGGGCGCCCGACGATCACGCCGTCCTCGACGCCCTCGGGCGGCTGGGGCCGGAACGGCACCGGCTTGCCGACGGTGACGTCCGGGAACTCCAGCCGGGCCTGGAAGGGCAGCGCCGTACGACGCGACTCTGCCGCGGCGACCAGGCCGGAGATGTCGCCGGTGCCGACGACGGCCGGCAGCTCGGAGCGGTCGAAGAAGAACACCAGGTCCGCGTCGGGGAGCCGGCCGCTCGCGGCCAGCTGCTCGCCGAGGAGCCGGTAGCCGCGGCTGAGCCGGTGGGCGACGAGCACCATCCGGGACTTGGTCGCCTCGCGGCCACGGGCTCCCGCACGGGCCATCCGGGCGAGGGTGCGCAGTGCCCGGGGCAGGTCGGCGTCGTCGACCGTCTGGGTGGGCCGGGTCGCGTTGCCGGTTGCCAGCCGGGCGCGCAACATGGCCTGCATGATCGTGCCGAGGCCCTCGGGGTCGTCGCCCCAGGAGGGGTCGCGCAGGCACAGCTCGCGATAGCCGCGGTGGCCGTGGCGCTCGAGGAAGTTGTTGAACCTCGCGGCCGTCGGCCCCTCGTCGCCCTTCAGCGAGCCCACGGCGCCGGCCGGGTCCAGCCCGAGGAAGCGGCCGCCCGCCTCCTCGTCGGCGGCCAGGTCGGCGACGACCTCGTCGAGCTGCGCGAGCATCATCGCGCTCTCCACGTCGGTGGCCCCGGCCATCAGCGCGGACGCCTGGGCACGACCCTCGTCCTCGGTCCGCCCGGCCTTGACCGCCTCCTTCACCACGGTGTCCTCGAGGACGTTGGCCGCGACGGCGGAGCGGGACGAGGAGCGCACGTGGGTCAGCGTGGCCTCATTGTAGAGCTCGACGGCGGCGTCGAGCTCGGCCAGCAACGCCTGGGGCGTGGCGGCCGACGGCGTGCTGGTCGTCGCCAGCTTCTTGTCCAGGCGCCGGATGTGCGGCCCGGCCGTCAGCGCGAAGGTGGTCAGCCGGACCGTGTTGACCAGACGACGCGGGAAGGGCTTCGGCGGCTTGGGCACGAGCTCCTCGACGACGCGGCCGGCGATCGAGATCGAGTACTGCTCCAGCGAGTTGCCCAGGATCCCGGAGCTCAGCGCCGTGCCCTCGGTCATGTTGAGGAAGAGGTGGCCGGAGAAGTAGCCGACCTGGAGCCAGCGGTCCGCGTCGTACTCCTGCTGGAACCCGCCCTTCACCTGCACCAGCTGCATGGCGTACTCGATCGCCCGGCCGCTGACCGAGGCGGTGAGCGGGCAGAAGGCGCCGGGCATCATCTCGCCGATGTTGCAGCGGGTGTAGACGTCGTCGGCCGTGTTGACCGCCGAGTCCATGGCGCTCAGGTCGCCGGGCAGCGTGGTGATCGGCCGCGCCTGCAGCCAGCGGATCGTGCCGGCGCCGTCGATCGCCCACTCCAGGTCGAGCGGGCGGCCCCAGCGTGCCTCGGCCTCGCGTGCGCCGGCGGCGACCGCGGTCACCTCGTCGTCGGTCACGGCCGGCGTCGCGGTCGTCTGCCGGTCGGTGATCGTCCCGGTGCGATCGACCTCGTAGTGGTCGGATGTCGTGGACCCGTCGACCAGCGACTCCCCCAGCCCGGCGACGGCGTCGACGACCGCCAGGTCCCGGCGGGCGCTGGTCGGGTCGGCCGTGAACACCACCCCGGCCGCGCGGGCGTCCACCATCTCCTGGACGACGAGGTGCATCACGCCGGAGATCCCCGCGTCGGTCTGGTACGCCGCCGCGCGGTCCGAGCCGGTCGACGCCACGCACCGGCGTACGGCGTCCACGAGCTCGTCGTAGCTGCTCACCCCGAGGACCGTCTCGTACTGGCCGGCGAAGGAGCTCTCGGCACCGTCCTCGCCGGCAGCGGACGAGCGCACCGCGACGGTGGTGACCGTGCCCGCTGCCACCAGGTCGGCGTAGCGCTGCGGCAGGCCCGGCGGCAGCGCGTCCGGGTCGGCGTTGGCGATGACGAACGCGGCCGGGACGGCGAACCCGGCCGCCGAGAGCTGGGCCAGCCCGAGCGCCTTGCCGCCGTACCGGCCGTCGACGACGTCGGTCAGCTCGACGAGCTCGCACGTGAGTGAGGTCACATCTAGTTACGTTACACTTGTCACGGAGATGGCAAACGAAAACGGCAGACCTCGGGACGCGCGCATCGACAGCGCGGTGCTCGGCGCCGCCGCGGAGCTGCTCCTCGAGGTCGGGTACGCCGACCTGACCGTCGCCGCCATCGCCGACCGGGCCGGCACCTCCCGCCCGGCCGTCTACCGCCGCTGGCCGACCAAGGCCCACCTCGTCCACGAGGCCACCTTCGGCGACAGCGTCATGCACGAGCCGCCGCGCACCGGCGTGCTCGAGGCCGACATCCGCGAGCTCGTACGCCGTACGGCCGAGCTCCTCACCACGCCGTTGGCGCGCGCAGCCGTCCCCGGGCTGATCGCCGAGGCCTCGGCGGACCCGACCCTGCACGCGCGGCTGCTCGAGCGGTTCGCGTCCGAGGGCTGGAGCGGCACCGAGGTCTACGTGCGGACGGCGGCCGAGGCCGGCGAGATCCGGGCGAACGTCGACGCCGTCGACATCATCGAGGTGGTGATCGGCGCGGCCCTGGTCGCCATGCTCGTCCGCGGCCCCGACGGCATCACCGACGACTGGATCGACCGGACGAGCGCGTTCGTCCTCGGCGGCATCAGGCCCTGAGGCCGCGTTTCACCCTCTTGGGGCGCGTACGACGGCGGGCAACGGGCAACCGGTCAGTCATGACGCCCGACGAAGGACGGAGCGGCACGGGGAGGGTTGATCGCCTTGGGAGAGGCAGTGGAGACGTACTACGACGGTCAGGCATGGCACAACAGGGTCCGGCGCCGAGGCCCCCTGCCGGGGACGTACCGCTCCCGCGAGGCGGCCTGCGAGGTCGGCCGCCACGAGGCGCGCGTGCGCGGCGTGGACCATGTCGTCCGGCGCCCGGACGGCAGCGTGGCGGAGCGGAACCGCTACCCGCGGCGCTCGGAGGAGATCCCCGGCTGACCGGTCCTGAGGCACGAGTCGACGGGGCTCCCGCTCTTGCGCAGGAGCGTCACGCGGCACGCAGCGGTCCGCCGGGCGTCGAGCAGGGCGCGACCGACGTCGCTCGTCGCGTCCGTGACCGCGGTGAGGTCGACGATCAGCGTCTCGCCCGGGCGAGCGTAGGCGGACACCGCCTCGCGGAGCCGGGCCGCGTCCTCGCGCCCGCACGCACCACTCACCCGGAGACGTCGTTGCGCCGGTTCGTACGACAGCGTGCTCATGGCTACCCCAACCCCTCGTCCACCGGGGGTACAGGCCACGGGAGCCGCGCTCTGCGTAAGGGGCGGCTCCCGAGACCTGCCCTTACCTGCTCCTACCGTAGCCAGCGGCGCCGCGGCAGAAAATACCTGTTCGGGTGAATCCCCTCCAGGTGCCGGCCACCAGGCGCTCTACGCTCCGGATGAGCACGTCCTGCCAGCTTGGATCACGGAGCTGAGCGCCACCGACGCACCAGGAGCCAGGCTCCGAGGGCGATCCAGGCGAGACACAGCAGCCGGACGACCAGGTCGCCACCTACTGCTCCGCCTACTGCCGCGAACATCGACCACGCAATCAGGCCCATGACGACGGCATGCCGTGCGATCGGGCGAGCTTGGTTGTCGGACACGTGGAGATGCTCCCACGGTCGCTGGTCGACGTGGGCCGAACGGACCCCGCCCATCGGCAGCACCTGCGGGCGCGACAGGTCATGCGTCGGGACTCAGGCGGCTTCGGAGTCCACGGGCCACCAGGGAGAACGCAACGCGATGAGACCCGCCATCGCCGTCACGCCGGCGACCGCACCGAGACTCAACAGCGGTGGCCCGTGTAGCCACGCGATGGCGACCGACGAGGCGAGGAGCACAGGAATGAACGCGGCGATCGCACCCAACACCCAGAGGGCACGTGCTGCGGGCCGGCGCTTCCGCGAGGCTATGCCGCTGCCGATGACCAGCAGGATCGTCGCGGCGGACACTGCCAGCATGAAGACACTGAAGGGGAACTGGGCGCGCGTGAGTCCATCGGCATCATCTCGGGCTCCGAAGGTGTCCACGGCCGCCCAGACTGCGTAGCCGCCGATCGCCACGGCTGCGATCACATAGATGACCGCGATCACCTGGGTGATCGGTCGATAAAGCACTCGAGGATGCTAGCGACCGCACGGCAGCAGAGGCCCGCGCATCGGTATGACAGTGCGCCAGGCGTCGGCCTAGCACCTGCGGTGGAAGGTGACCTTGCCGTTGGGTTGGTGGGTGGTCTCGTAGATCGGGTCGTGGGCTCTCGCGTGGTGTCGCGGGCAGAGGAGTCCGCCGTTGGTGAGGTCGGTGCCGCCGTCGTCGGCCCAGCGGATCCAGTGGTGTCCGTGGAACATCCACGGTGGCCAGTCGCAGCCTTCGGCGAGGCAGCCGCCGTCTCTGATGCCCAGGGCGGTCAGTTGGGCCTTGGTGAAGAAGCGCTTGGCTCGGCCGACGTCGAGGACCTCGGAGGCGACGGGGCAGGAAATACCCTTCTGAGTGGGATCTCCCCGGTCCCCGCGACGTGGAGTCGACTAGCGTCGACAGATGCCCTCTCCCGTGACCGCTCCGTGGCACGGCCGCGTGCGTGACCCCGTCTTCTGGAACGACCTCACTCAGCTCGCGAAGACGGCGCTGGCGGCGGTGCTCGCGTGGGTGCTGGCCACCGAGGTCTTCTCGCTGTCGCAGTCGTTCCTCGCCCCGTGGGCGGCGCTGCTGGTCGTGCACGCGACCGTCTACCGGACCTTCTCGCGGGGTCTGCGCCAGGTCACCGCCGCGGTCGCCGGCGTCGTGCTCGCCTGGGCCGTGGGCAACGCCCTGGGCCTCGACACCCTCTCGGTCGCGGTGGTGCTGACGGCCGGCCTCGTCATCGGTGCCCTCCCCTGGTTCGGCGAGGAGGCGATCACGGTCGCGGCGACGGCGATGGTCGTCCTGACCACCGGCTTCTCCAGCGACGACTCGATGCTGATCGAGCGACTGGGCGACACCGCGATCGGGATCGTGGTGGGCCTGCTGGTCAACGCAGCGGTCTGGCCACCGCTGCGCCGGCGTACGGCGATCACGGCGATGAACCGCATCGACGACGACATCGGCGGCCTGCTCACGGACATGGGGTCGCGGTTGGCCGTCGACTATGACGACGACGACGTGGCCGCGTGGGTCGAGCGCACCCGGGGCCTCGACGGCGACATCGACCACGCCTGGGCGCTGGTCCGTCAGGCCCAGGAGAGCAGCCGGATGAACCCGCGTCGCTCGGCGCGCGACCTGCGCGACCCGCGGCGCTCGCGGGACCTCCTGCAGCGCATGGAGCAGGCGGTCGCGGACACCCGCAGCATGGCGCGCACCCTCGGCTACGAGTCGGCGAGCTGGGCGGGGTGGGACGTGGAGTTCCGCGAGCGGTGGCCGCGCCTGCTGACGGACGCGGGCGAGGCGATCGCCGCCGCCGACCCCCGCGCGATCCGGGCCATCCACGACCGGCTCAACCAGCTGGTCGACGACCTCGGTGGCGACGGCGTACGGACGGCCCAGTGGCCGGTGTACGGCGCGCTGGTCATCAACCTGCGCAACATGCTCGACGCCATGGACGAGGTCGCGGCAGCCAACCCGCTGGGTCAGCCGCCGCTGCCCCTCGACCGGCTGCAGCAGCTGGGTTCACGCGGTCGTGCCCGGCTCGAGACGCGCGCCTCCCGGGACGGTGACGCCACGCCCGATCCGTGAGCCGCGGCCGACCAGCACGATGGCGTCCGGGTCCTCCGGGTCCGTGTCGGGCGACCCCACCTCGGCGCCCGGTCCGACGACGCAGTCGCGGTCGACGACCGCCCAGTCCAGGCGAGCGCCCTCCTCCACCCGGGTGTCCTGGAAGACGACGCTGTCGCGCACCAGGGCGCCGGCCTCGACCACCACGCCGGGGCCGAGCACGCTGCGGATGACGGTCCCGCTGACCGTGGACCCCGGGCTCAGCAGGCTGTCGGTCACCCGTGCCCCGTCGAGGACGCGGGCGGCCGAGCGCTGCTGCTGGTGCCCGACGATCGGCCAGTCCTGGTCCCCCAGGACGCCCAGGTCGTCGGCGAGGACGTCGTGGTGCGCCGCGACGTACTTGTGCGGCTTGCCCAGGTCCTTCCAGTAGCCCTTCATCGGGTGGACGAACACCTTGCCGCGGTCGACGAGGTAGGGGACGAGGTGCTCGCCGAAGTCGCCGAGCCCGGTGTCGCCCTCCCCCGCCTCGGGGCCGAGCTCGTGGTGGAGCTCCTCGAGCGCGCGCACCAGGACGGCCGGGTCGTAGACGAAGATCTCGGTGGCGACGGTCCCGGTGCTGGGCGAGTCGGGCTTGTACGCGAACCCGGTCACGCAACCGTCGTCGTCGCTCTCGACCGTCGCGTGGTCGGACGCCTCCTCGATCGGGACGGTGGTGGTCACGATCGTGCACTCGGCTCCGGTACGCCGGTGGGTGGCGACGGCGTCCATCACGTCGAAGCGGTAGACGTGGTCGGCGCTGAGCACCACGAGCACCTCCGGGTCGTCCGCCCGGACCTGGTCGCGGAACCGGTAGAGCTCGTCCGCGTTGCCCTGGGCGAACCCCTCCTCGTCGGTGCCCCCGGTGCCCTCCTGGGCCATCAGCAGGCGCAGGCCGCCCCGGTTGCGGTCGAGGTCCCACGGCCGACCGTTGGCGATCTCCTCGCCCAGGCCGGCGCCCTGGAACTGCACCGACAGCCAGACGTCGGTGATGCCGCTGTTGGAGAGGTTGGACAACGAGAAGTCGATCAGCTGGAAGACGCCGGCGAAGGGCAGCGTCGGCTTGGCCCGCTCCCGGGTCAGGACGTCCATCCGGCCGCCGGCGCCACCGGCCTGGACGAGGGCGAGCACATGAGTTCGGGCCACGGTCTCTTGGTGCCCGGCGGAGGGCGACGGCACACGTGCGAGCCACGTGTGCCCGGCAGCGGGCGGGGTACCGCCTTCGCACCCAACGACCGGAGGAGATCTCATGCGCATCGGCTACTTCCTCTCGACCGAGGAGTACTCCCCCGCCGAGCTCGTTGCCCAGGCGGCGGCCGCCGAGCAGGCAGGATTCACGGGGCTGTGGATCAGCGACCACTTCCACCCGTGGAACAACGAGCAGGGCAACAGTCCGCTCGTGTGGAGCGTCATCGGGGCGATCAGCCAGGTCTGCGACCTGCACGTCACGACGGCCGTGACCTGCCCGACGGTGCGGGTCCATCCCGCGATCGTCGCCCAGGCGGCGGGCACCTGCGCCGAGCTGCTCGACGGCCGGTTCACGTTGGGGGTCGGCACCGGCGAGGCCCTCAACGAGAGCATCATGGGCGGACCGTGGCCGCCGCTCGACGTCCGCCTGGACATGCTCGAGGAGGCGGTGGCCCTCATCCGTGAGCTGTGGACCGGTGAGGTGGTGACCAGCCGCGGCTCTCACTACACCGTCGACCATGCCCGCATCTACAACGTGCCGGACACCCCGCCCGAGATCTTCGTGTCGGCATTCGGCCCCAAGGCGCTGGAGCTCGCAGCACGGATCGGCGACGGCTACATCGGGACGGCGGCTGACGCTGACCTGGTCGCCCGCTTCAAGGAGGCCTCGGGCGGCAAGCCCGCCCAGGCGGGCGCCAAGGTCGCGTTCGCACCCACGCAGGAGGAGGGCTGGGAGCACGCCCACCGGCTGTGGCCCAACGCCGGGCTGCCCGGCGAGCTCGCCCAGGTCCTCCCGACTCCGGAGCACTTCGAGCAGGCCACCGAGCTGGTGACGATGGACTCGACGCGTGAGTCCGTCGTGGCCGGGAACGACCCCGAGGACCACCTCCGGCAGATCCGCGAGTACGCCGCCGCCGGGTACGACGAGCTCTACCTCGCCAACATGGGGCCGAACTTCGTGGAGATGATCGAGTTCTACGGCAAGGAGGTCCTGCCCGCGCTCGGCTGAACGGTCACCCGGCGGGAACGTGTGCCCGGGAACGGGTCGGGTACCGACGGACATGACCTCGACCTCGCTGTGGCACGACCGGACCCCCTGGCACGCGCCCGCCGTACAGGCGGACGTCGATCTCGCCGGACCCTGGGACGTGGTGGTCGTCGGCGCGGGCCTGACCGGCCTGACCACGGCGCTGCTGCTCGGCCGCGCCGGCAAGCGGGTGCTGGTGCTCGAGGCCCGGCAGGTCGGCGCGGGCGCCACCGGCAGCAGCACGGCGAAGGTCAGCCTGCTGCAGGGCACCCGCCTCTCGAGCATCCGACGGCACCACCCCGCGAGCACGGTCGCGAGGTACGTCGAGGCCAACCGCGAGGGACAGGCCTGGGTCGAGCGCTTCTGCGACGAGCACGGCGTCGGACTCGCGCACGCCCCGGCGTACACCTACGGGCACGGGCGGGTCGGTGCCGCTCGGGCTCGACGTGAGCACGACGTGGCCCGCGACGCCGGGCTCCCGGTGTCGTGGACCGACCAGGTCGACCTGCCGTTCCCGACCTCCGGCGCCGTCCGGCTCGACGACCAGGTCCAGCTCGACCCGATGGAGCTGCTGGGCGCGCTGGCCGCCGAGGCCGTGCGGCACGGCGTCGTGGTCGTCGAGGGCGTCCGGGTCCTGAAGGTGCGCGGGAGCTCTCCTGTCCGGGTCACCACCTATGAGCACGAGGTCCGCACGGAGCGGCTCGTCCTGGCCACCAACATGCCCATCCTCGACCGGGGCGCGTTCTTCTCCCGGATGACCCCGGCCCGCTCCTACGGCCTCGCCTACCGCACCGACGCCGAGCCGGTCGGAGCGATGTACCTGTCGGCCGACCAGCCGTCGCGCTCCCTGCGGGACGCGGTCGACCAGGACGGACAGCAGCTCCTGCTCGTCGGCGGGTCGGGCCACACGACCGGACGGTCGACCCCGACCAGCGCCCACGTCGACGAGCTGCGCACGTGGACCGCGGAGCACTTCCCCGGCGCTCGCGAGACCCACGCCTGGTCCGCCCAGGACTTCGTGCCGCACCACCAGCTCCCCTTCGCCGGTCCCCTGCTCCCCGGGTCCGACCACCTCCTGATGGCGGGCGGCTACGCCAAGTGGGGCATGACCAACGCCGTCGCGGCGTCGCTCGCACTCTCCTCACGCATCCTCGGAGGCCACACCGAGTGGGCCGACGCGTTCGCCACCTGGAGCCCGCACGAGCTCCGCGGCCTGCCCGCCAGCGCCAAGATGAACGCCGAGGTCGGCATCGAGCTCGCTCGCGGCTGGCTCCCCCCGCTGCGGCGTACCAGCCGGTCGAAGGTGTGCACGCACCTCGGCGGCGTCACGACCTGGAACGACGCCGAGAGCAGCTGGGACTGCCCGCTCCACGGCTCGCGCTTCGACGCCGACGGCTCCGTCCTCGACGGGCCTGCGGTGTGTGGTCTCCGGCATGCTGAAGGCTAGGGCCGTCGGTGGAAGCTGACCTCCCCGTTGGGGTGATGGGTCGTCTCGTACGTCGGGTCGTGGGCTCGGGCGTGGTGTCTGGGGCAGAGCAGGCCGCCGTTTGCGAGGTCCGTCGGGCCGTCGTCGGCCCAGCGGATCCAGTGGTGTCCGTGGCAGAGCCAGGGTGGCCAGTCGCACCCTTCGGCGACGCAGCCGCCGTCCCTGATGCCCAGGGCGGTCAGCTGGGCCTTGGTGAAGAAGCGTCTGGCTCGGCCGACGTCGAGGACCTCGGACTTGCCGTTGAGCACGACGGGGAGGATGCGGGCGGTGCAGGCCAGCCGGCGGACCTGGCTCGGGCTGATCTTCTCGCCGGTGTCGAGGACACCGGCCTTCTGCAGCTTGCCGGTCAGCACGTCGAGGTCGATGTGGATGACGATGGTGGCGTCGGTGCCGCCGACCTTCGGGAGGTCCTTGGCGCTGATGCGTTCGATGAGCTCGGCGAAGGCGCGGCCCATCCGCTCGGGTCCGGGGCGTCGTTCGATCCCGGGTCCGTGGGTGGCGGCCTGGTGCTTGGGCGCGGCGATCGCCAGGAGCATCTTCTTGAGCATCGCCGCCTGGACGGTCGGGAGGGTGAACCTGGCGTGGGTCTTGCCGTGACCGTCGTCGGTCATCGTCAGCCGCATCGCCTGTGCTGCCTTGGCCTCCTCCTTCTCGAGGAGGTCGGCCTCGTGCTGGTCCGCCAGCTCCGGCGCCACCACTTCCAACAGGCGGCGGCCGAGGATCCGCAGGGTCTTCGCGTCGTGCTCCTGCGCGGCATCGACCAGGTGGCGCTCGGCGCGGATCGTGAGGTCAGGGTCGAGATCCTCGGGTAGCTCCTTCACCGCTCGAACGATGACCTGCGCCTGCTCGGGTCGGAGGTCGCCGGCGGCGAGGGCGTCGCGGACCAGGTCGTGGGTGTCGAGGTCGTAGCCGAGGTGCACCACCCCCGCAGCGGCGGACCGGGTGAGCCGGGTCTGGTGCGCGAGCCAGGTGGCGGTGGAGGTGGCACCCTCGTCGGTGCCGACCTGGAGCTCGTCGGCGTGCCGCGCCACCCGCGCGCGGAGCTCGACGACCTGCGCCTCCAACTTCGTCAGCTCCACCAATGTGGACGCCGCGTCGGCAGACGTCATGGACCACACCGACGCGTCCACCACGGAGTCGGCAACACCGCGCATCCGCGCGGTCGCCGTGGCCACCTGGTGGTGGGGTGTGGTCATCGCTGTCATGGGACTAGCCAAGCACTGGACACCGACAGTCGGAGGCCCCAGAAGGCCTTATCCACAGGGTTCCAGGTCACGAAACGATCACGATCCCGGGCGAGGGAGGGCGGTCGGCTTTCCGGGGTTTCGAGACGGGCCTAGCGGCCCTCCTCAACCACCGGTCCTTGCGACCAGAGGGCCGGGAGGCAACGCCAACCCGAGCGCGCCGTACCCGCGTAACTGCCATAGCGGCGGCCGACCCCTGCGGACCCGCAGGCCACTGACAGCCGGTTGGTTTCGAGACGGGCCTGGCGGACCTCCTCAACCACCGGTGGGGACCACCGGAAAGCCGGGAGGCGACGCCGACCCGAGCGCGCCTTACCCGCGTAACTGCCTATCGGCGACCAACCCGGACGGACCCGCAGGCCACCGACAGTCGGAGGGTGGTTTCGAGCCAGGCCCGACGGCCCCCCTCAACCACCGGAGCCGGAGCCTTCCTCCACCGCCGCGATCCGCCGCAGCGACCTCGGCAGCACGACGAGCAACAGCAGGAGGACGATCGCCATCGCGCCGCCGGCGACGCACGCCCAGGCGCGGTCCACGACGACGTCGACGATGAAGGTGACCATCCCAGTCACGAGCAGCGCGATGGCCGCGAGGGCGCACGACGCCAACCGGTGGCCGGCGACGAGGATCCGGCTCTTGACGTGCTGGCCCGAGAGACGGCGGTGCACCGCGACCGGTGCGAGCACCAACGCCGTGGTGAGGGCGGCGAGGAGCACCAGGCCGAGGTAGAGCCCCTCCTGGAACCGGTCCAGGTCCGAGAAGCTGTCCTGGAAGGGCAGCGTCAGCAGGAACCCGGCGGTGAGCTGCGCGCCGGTCTGGACGACGCGCAGCTCCTGGAGCAGGTCGTCGAACTTCCGGTCGACGCGCTCCTCGTCGGTCTCGTCGCGGCCGTGGCGCATGCGACCTCCCGCTGGTGGCTCAGGGCTGGAAGACGACCTTAATGGTGCCGTCGGTCTTCTTCTGGAACTGCTCGTACGCCGCAGGTGCCTCGCTCAGCGACAGCCGGTGGGTGGCGAACTGCTCGACGCCCAACGGGTCCGAGTCGTCGGTGAGCAACGGCATGATGTCGTCGACCCACTTCTTGACGTTGGCCTGGCCCATCCGCACCTGCAGCTGCTTGTCGAACATCGTCAGCATCGGCATCGGGTCGGCCTGCCCGCCGTACACGCCGATGATCGACAACGTGCCGCCGCGGCGGACGGCGTCGATCGAGGCGTAGAGAGCGGCCAGCCGGTCGACGCCGAGCTTCTGCATCATCGGCTGGGCGAGCTTCTTGGGCAGGAACCCGACGAGCGTCTGCACGGCTGCCGCCGTGGGCGACCCGTGCGCCTCCATGCCGACCGCGTCGATGACCGAGTCGGCGCCCCGGCCGCCGGTGAGCTCGCGTACGGCGTCGCCGATGTCATCGACGGCGTTGAGGTCGATGACCTCGGCGCCGCGGCCGGCCACCCGGGCCAGGCGTTCGGGCACCAGGTCGACGCCGATCACCCGGTAGCCGAGGTGCATCCCGACGCGCGCCGCCATGTCACCGATGGGTCCGAGGCCCATCACCAGCAGCGTCCCGCCGTCGGGCACGGCGGCGTACTGCACCGCCTGCCAGGCGGTGGGCAGCACGTCGGACAGGAAGAGGAACCGGTCGTCGCTGGGACCCTTCGGCACCTTGATCGGCATGAAGTCGGCGTACGGCACGCGGAGGTACTCGGCCTGGCCACCGGGGATCTGGCCGTAGAGCTTGCTGTAGCCGAAGAAGCCCGCGCCCGTCCCGTACTCGTGGTTCTGCGTGGTCTCGCACTGGCTGTAGAGCTGCTGGTCGCACATCCAGCAGTGCCCGCACGACACGTTGAACGGGAGCACCACCCGGTCGCCGACCTTGAGGTCGCCGACGGTCGAGCCGACCTCCTCGACGATGCCCATCGGCTCGTGGCCGACGATGTCGCCCGGGGTCATGAACGGGGTGAGGGTCTCGTAGAGGTGGAGATCCGAGCCGCAGAGACCGGTCGACGTGATCTTGATGATCGCGTCCGTCGGCTCCTCGATCACCGGGTCCGGCACCTCCTCGACTCGGATGTCGCGACGTCCCTGCCAGGTCACTGCCTTCACTGCTGCCTCCACTGATTGAGTTGTCCAAGCGGTACCCAGGCCCGCCGACCCCATCCGCGATCAGGCGGCTTGGCTCGTCGCCAACTGCCGCAGACGCTCCAGCACCCGCGCCAGCAACCGCGAGACCTGCATCTGGGTCACCCCCAGCTCGGCGCCGATCTCGGCCTGGGTCAGCCCCTCGACGTACCGCAGGTAGAGGATCAGCCGGTCTCGCGGCTTGAGCTGTCGGGTCAGCCGTCCCAGCAGGACCCGAGCCTCGGCGGCCTCGTACGCCGCGGCGGAGTCCGGCGAGACCAGCCGATCCGACTCGACGTCCCCGCTCTCCAGCGGCTGGTCCAGGGACACGGGAGTGAAGCACCCCTGCGCCTGGAACGCAGACTCCACCACGCTCTGCTCGATGCCGAGCTCCGCGGCGAGCTCGGCCGGGGTGCGTTCGCGGCCGTCGTCGCGCCAGGCGGTCTGGTTGATCAGCTGCTGCGCCTCCTGCACGGCGCGCGTGGGCCGGACCATCCAGCCGTGGTCGCGGAAGTAGCGCTTGATCTCGCCCTGGATCGTCGGGACGGCGAACGTCAGGAAGTCGTCGGCCTGCGCGGGGTCGAAGCGGCGTGCTGCCCGCACCAGCGCGAGGCAGGCAACCTGGTCCAGGTCATCGGCGGCGACGCCGCGACCCCGGTAGCGACGGGCGATCGACGTGGCGACCGGGATGTTCTCGACGACCACCTCGTCGAGGAGACGCGCCCGCTCGACGGGATCGGCGCCCCGCGCCCGGGTCAGCAGCTCGTTCGTGTGGGAGCGACGCTCGTCCCGGGTCCGCTCGGGAGCGGCGGCCGCGGTGACCATGGCTGTCATGACCGTCTCGTCCCCGACGGTGCCGAAGGTAAAACCGGCGGCAGTTCGCCCGGAAGGGTGATTTTCCTAGGAGAGGTACGACGCCCAGTCGGCCTCGAGGAGGTCGGCCGGCGACGCCGCCACCAGGACGGCCCCCGCCTCCGTGAGCTCGGCCTCGCTGAACCCTCCGGTCAGCAGTCCGATGCACGACATCCCGGCCCGGCGGGCCGCCTCGACGTCGTACGGCGTGTCCCCGACGAAGACCGCCCGGTCGACCTCACCGAGGCGGTCGAGGGTGACGCCGACGAGGTCCGGCTCGGGCTTGGAGTCCTCGACGTCCTCCGACGTGGTCAGCACCTCGACCCGGTCGCCGATGTCGAGCAGCTCGACCGCCTCGCCGGCGAACTGCGGGTCCCCGGACGACGCCAGTGCGACCCGGTAGCCGTCGACGGCGAGCTTGCGGACCAGGTCCGCCGCACCGGACAGAGCCCGGACCTCGGCGCGGATCTCGAGGTACTCCTCGCGCCAGGCGTCACGCAGGTCGTCCCCGTGCTCCGCCTCGGTCTCCTCCCCCGCGAGCTCGGCCACGAGCTTGTCGCCGCCCATGCCGATGGTGCGGTGGATCCGCCACAGCGGCGGCGGGTCGCCGAGCCGGGCGAACGCCCGGTGCCAGGCGAGCGCGTGGTGGTAGGTCGAGTCGACCAGGGTCCCGTCGATGTCGAACAGCACGGCGTCCACGTCAGGCCGGTGCCGCGGCGCGCAGCTTGTCGAGCAGCGGCCCGGCCGCCTCGGCGAGGAAGCGGTCCTGGCCGTCGTCGCCGATCTGGACGACGGCGATGTCGGTGAACCCCGCCTCCCAGTAGGCGCTGACGGCCTCCACGACGGCATCCAGGTCGGGCCCGCACGGGATCGAGTCCGCGACGTCCTCGGGCCGGACGAACTGGGTCGCACCCGCGAAGCCCGCCGGCGTGGGCAGGTCGGCGTTGACCTGCCAGCCGCCACCGAACCAGCGGAACTGCTCGTGCGCCTTGGCCTTGGCGGTCTCCTCGTCCGGGTCCCAGCAGATCGGGATCTGCCCGATGGCGCGAGCGCCGTCCCCGATCCGGGGCGCACCGTCGACGGCGTTCCAGTCCGAGATCAGGGACTCCTTGGGCTCGACGCCGACGAGGTGGTCGGCGAGCGGGGCGAAGACCCCGATGGCCCGCTCCCCCGCGACCGCGATCGCCAGGTCGACGCCCTCGTCCGGGACGTCCCAGATCCGGGCCGAGTCGACCTGGAAGAACTCGCCCCGGTGGTCGACGAGGTCTCCGGTGTGCAACGCGCGGATGATCTCGACCGCCTCGGCCAGCATGTCCTGACGGTCCTGGATCGCCGGCCACCCCTCACCGACGACGTGCTCGTTGAGGTTCTCACCGCTGCCCAGACCGAGAGTGAACCGACCCTCGGCCAGGATCTGCAGGGTCGCGGCCTTCTGGGCCACGACCGCCGGGTGGTAGCGCAGCGTCGGGCACGTCACGTACGTCATCAGCCCGACCCGCGAGGTGGCCTGGGCGACCGCGCCGAGGACCGTCCAGGCGTACGGCGCGTGCCCCTGCTCGGTCAGCCACGGCGAGTAGTGGTCGCTCATCACCTCGAAGTCGAAGCCCGCGTGCTCCGCGGCCACGGCGTACCGGACGAGGTCGCGCGGTCCGCTCTGCTCGGTCATCAGGGTGTAGCCGAAGTTGGTCATGCCAGCGCAGTACCCGCCCGTCCGCCTCTCACTCCGATCACTCCGACGACTCGAGGAACTCCTTGCTCTTGGCGATGGCGAAGCCCCAGCCCTGCTCGAGGGTGGGCTTCGGCGGGATCGCGACCTCGTCGGCGTTGGTCACGACGTCGAGGAGCACCGGGCCGTCGTACGCCAGCGCCTCGAGCACGGCGCCCTCGACGGCGTGCGGGTCCTCGACCCGGATGGCCTTGAGGCCGATCGCCTCGGCGACGCGCGCGAGGTCGGGGTTGTCGAGCTTCGTGCCGTACGGCGAGAGCCCGACCTGCTCCATCTCGAGCTTCACCATGCCGAGGCTCCCGTTGTCGAAGACCACCAGCTTGACCGGCAGGTCGTGGGTGACGGCGGTGATCAGGTCGCCCAGGAGCATCGTCAGACCGCCGTCGCCGCAGAACGCCACCACCTGCTGGTCGCGGTCGAGCGCCTGGGCGCCGAGGGCCTGCGGCATGGCGTTGGCCATCGAGCCGAGGTTGAAGGAGCCGAGCAGGCGCCGGGTGCCGCGCAGGTGCACGAAGCGGGCCAACCACGTGGTCGCCATCCCGGTGTCGGTGGTGAAGATCGCGTCGTCGGCGGCGAACCGGTCGACCGCCGCGGCCAGCAGCTCCGGGCGGATGCGGCGCTCGGGGTTGTCGACCTTGCGGCGCAGCAGCCCGACGGGCTTGCGCTCGTAGTCGGGGTCGGCCAGGTGCGCCTGCCGCTCCCGCCACGCCTCGTAGCTCGAGCGGGCCTTGTCCAGCAGACCCGTGTCCGCCTTCGCCTCGAGCAGCGGCAGCAGCGCGGTCAGGGTGAGCCGCGCGTCCCCGACGACGGGGTGGTCGACCGGGTGCCGGCGGCCCATGTGAGCCCCGGCGGAGTCGACCTGCACGACGACCTTCCCGTCCGGGTAGAACTCCTTGTACGGGAAGTCGGTGCCGACCATCAGCAGCAGGTCGCACCCGTCGAACGCGACGGCGCTGGCGTGGTTGCCCAGCAGGCCCGACTGGCCGACCTCGTAGGGGTTGTCCCGCTCCAACCCCTCCTTGCCCTTGAGGGTCAGCACCATCGGCGCCGACAGCCGCTCGGCCACGGCCAGCACGTCGGCCCGGGCCTCGCGCGCACCGGCCCCGACCAGCATCGTCACGTTGCCGGCCGCGTTGATCGCCTCGGCGGCGCGCGCCACGGACGACGGATCCGGGGGTACGGCGGGCAGGTCGGTGACGAACCGCGGCACCGGGGTGTCCTTCGGCAGGTCCAGCCCGCCAACGTCACCCGGGAGGGTCAGCACCGCGACCCCGCGCTCCTGGAGCGCGGCGTTGCCGGCCCGCTCGATCAGCTGGGGCAGCTGGTCGGTGCTGGTGATGGTCGCCGTGAACACCGCCACGTCGGCGAAGAGCACGTCGTTGTCGACCTCCTGGAAGAAGTCGCTGCCGATCTCACCGCGCGGCACCTGGCCGCAGATCGCGAGCATGGGCACGCGCGACTTCTTCGCGTCGTACAGGCCGTTGAGGAGGTGGATGGAGCCAGGCCCGACCGTGCCCATGCAGACCCCGAGCCGGCCCGTGAGCTGCGCCTGGGCGCCGGCGGCGAAGGCACCGGCCTCCTCGTGCCGCACCGCCACCCACTCCACCCGGTCGTGGTGGTGGATCGCGTCGGTCACGGGGTTGAGCGCGTCGCCGACGACGCCCCACACCTGGGTGACACCGTGCTCGGCAAGCGCCTCGACCAGCAGCTCGGCAACGTTCGTCATGGGACTCCTCAAGGCTCGGGGATGATTCCGGTACCCACATCCGCCGCGTCGCACCGATCCGCCCGACTGCGCGTGTTCTCCTGTCGAGATGAGCTCCAAGAGCGTCCACGAGCGCTCGGACCGCCGGGCTGCCGCCGGCGAGAACAGGCTGCCGCCGGCCTGCGCCGTCGTCGTCGCCGTCGTCGTCTACGCCCTGCTGCCCAGCGCCGTGCTGATCACCAACCGGCTGATCGTCCCGGGCGTCGAGGTCCTCCTGCTGATCGCGCTCCTGGTCACCAACCCCAAGCGGATGACCCGGCAGACCCGGTGGTCCCGCTCGGCCTCGATCGCCCTGGCGATGCTGCTGATCCTGACCAACCTGGTCGCCCTCGGGCTGCTCGTCTCCCAGATCACGAACGGGGAGAGCGGGGGTGACCTCCTGGTCGCGGCGATGCAGATCTGGCTGACGAACGTCATCGGCTTCGGGCTGCTCTACTGGGAGCTGGACCGCGGCGGCCCCGTCGTACGCCGGGAAGCCGCGCGCCCGGACCTGCCCGACGCCGACTGGCGGTTCTCCCAGGACGAGAACGACGACGCCGTCATCGAGGTCAGCCGCGGCTCGAGCATGAAGTCCGGGTGGATCCCGATCTTCGTCGACTACCTCTACCTGTCGCTGACGAACTCGAGCGCGTTCAGCCCGACCGACACCATGCCCCTCACCAGCAGGGCCAAGATGCTGATGGGCGTCCAGGCGACGGCCGCCCTGCTCACCACCCTGGTGGTGGTGGCCTTCGCCGTGGGCTCCCTCCCCTAGAGTCCAGCCACATGAGCACCCATCCCGAGAGCACGCGCAGTCCTGCCCGGGCAGCCCTGACGGTCGGTGCGCTCGGCGTGGTGTTCGGCGACATCGGCACCAGCCCGATCTACACGATCCAGACGGTCTTCAATCCCGACGACCCGCACCCGGTCGACACTGTGACCGACCACGTCTACGGCGTCGTGTCCCTGATCTTCTGGTCGGTGACGATCATCGTCACGATCAAGTACGTGCTGCTGGTCCTGCGCGCGGACAACGACGGCGAGGGCGG
Source organism: Nocardioides conyzicola (assembly GCF_039543825.1). Lineage (NCBI taxonomy): Bacteria > Bacillati > Actinomycetota > Actinomycetes > Propionibacteriales > Nocardioidaceae > Nocardioides > Nocardioides conyzicola. The sequence goes on from NZ_BAABKM010000003.1 coordinate 290,593, forward strand.
GGTGCTCTCGCTGATCACCCTGATCCGGCGGCGCGCCTTCGGCGGCTCCGCGCGCACCAAGATGGCCCTGGCGGCGCTCGGGATCTTCGGCGCCTCCCTCTTCTTCGGCGACAGCATCATCACGCCCGCGATCTCCGTCCTCTCAGCCGTCGAGGGCATCAAGCTCGTCGAGCCGTCCTTCTCGCCGTACGTCGTGCCGATCACGGCGATCATCATCGTGCTGCTGTTCGCGGCACAGAGGTTCGGCACCGAGCGGGTGGGACGCCTCTTCGGACCGGTCATGATCCTGTGGTTCACGGCGATCGGCGCGTGCGGCATCGGCGGGATCGTCCGCGAGCCCCGGGTCCTGGAGGCGCTCCTCCCCACGCACGCCGTCGAGTTCCTGGTCGGCGACTTCACCACCGCGTTCTTCGCCCTGGCCGCCGTCGTGCTGGCCGTCACCGGCGCCGAGGCGTTGTACGCCGACCTCGGCCACTTCGGGCGCGGCCCCATCGCGCGGGCCTGGCTGCTGCTGGTCTTCCCCGCCTGCATCCTGAGCTACCTCGGCCAGGGCGCCCTGATCATCGACGACCCGAAGGGCGCGATCGCGAGCCCGTTCTTCCTGCTCGTGCCCGACCCGCTCCTGGTGCCGATGGTCGTGCTCGCCACCGTCGCGACCGTGATCGCGTCCCAGGCCGTGATCACCGGTGCGTTCTCCGTCGCCCGCCAGGCCGTGCAGCTGGGCTACCTGCCGCGGCTGCGGATCACCCACACCTCGGCCGAGCAGCAGGGGCAGATCTACGTGCCCTGGATCAACTGGGTGCTGATGTTCTCGGTGCTCATCCTGGTCCTGGCGTTCGAGAGCTCGGCCGCGCTCGCGTACGCCTACGGCATGACGGTCACCGGCACCATCACGATCACGACGATCCTCTTCTTCTACGTCGCCCGGCAGCGCTGGGGCACCCCGCTCTGGCTCGTCGTGCTCGGCGCCACCGCCTTCCTGAGCGTGGAGCTGCTCTTCCTCGCCGCCAACCTCACCAAGATCGCCCACGGCGCCTGGCTGCCCCTGCTGATCTCGATCGCGGTCTTCACCGTGCTCACCACCTGGCAGCGCGGCCGCGAGCTCGTCACCCGCCAGCGGGAGGACGACGAGGGATCACTGCGCGAGTTCGTCGAGCGGATCCACGACGCCGAGCCGCCGCTGCCCCGCTCGCCCGGCACCGCGGTCTTCCTCAACCGTGGCAAGAACACGACCCCGCTGGCGATGCGGGCCAACGTCGAGCACAACCGGATCCTGCACGAGCACGTGGTCATCCTCTCGATCGAGACGATGCCGGTGCCGTACGTCGACCACGACGAGCGGATCGAGATCGACGACCTGGGGTACGCCGACGACGGGGTCGTCCACGTCAACGCCCGCTACGGCTACATGGAGACGCCCGACGTCCCCGCTCTGCTCCTGCTGGCCAAGCAGTCCAGCCCCGAGCTGACCGCGGAGCCCGAGGACACGTCGTACTTCCTGTCGACGATCGAGCTCCGCGTGGGCGACGGGCCCGGCATGCCGCGGTGGCGCAAGCAGCTCTTCGTCTCGACGTCCACGATCACCGCCGACGCGGCCGACTACTTCAACCTGCCCCGCGACCGCACCGTGATCATGGGCTCGCAGATCATCGTCTGACTGCCAGCTGGGCCTCAGAGCCAGTCGCGGCGGCGGAAGGCGACGTACAACGCGACGCAGATCCCGACCATCAGCGCGAGCGCGAAGGCGTACCCGTGCTGCCAGCCGAGCTCGGGCATGTGCTGGAAGTTCATGCCGTAGACGGCCGCGATCAGGGTCGGCGCGAAGAAGATCGCCGCCCAGGCAGAGATCCGCTTCACCTCGTCGTTCTGGACGTTGCTGGCGAGCGCGAGGTTCTTCATCTCCTCGTTCTGCGCCTGGGCGACGAGGGTCGCGTTGACGGTCAGCAGCTCGCTGAGCAGCTGCCGGAAGCCGTCGACCTGCTCGATCACCTGGGTGACGTGGTCGGCGACGTCGCGCAGGTAGCGCTGGAGCTCCTCGTCGGTGCCGTACTTGGCGAAGCCGGCCGTCAGCGCGTGCAGCATCGCCACCAGCGGGCGGGTCGCGCGCTGGAACTCGATCACCTCGCGGGTCAGCTCGTAGATGCGGCGGGAGACCTTGGGGTCGCCGGTGAAGATCTCGGTCTCGATCTCGTCGATGTCGTTCTCGAGACCGGCGACGACCGGGGCGTAGCCGTCGACGACGCTGTCGAGGATCGCGTAGAGGATCGCCTCCGCGCCGAGCGCGAGCAGCTCGTGGTCGCCCTCGAGCCGGCGGCGGACGGCGCCGAGGTCGGGTGCCTCGCTGTGCCGGACCGTGACCACGAAGTTGCGGCCGACGAAGAGGTGCACCTCCCCGAACTCGACCTCCTCCTCCGAGTCGACGTAGCGCGCCGGCCGCAGCACGACGAAGAGCGTGTCGCCGTACCTCTCGAGCTTGGGTCGCTGGTGCGCGAGCACGGCGTCCTCGATGGCGAGGTCGTGCAGCCCGAACTCGGCCGCCAGCGACGTGAGCTCGCGCGCGTCCGGTCGGTAGAGGCCGATCCACGCGACCGCGTGCTCGTGGGCGGAGAGCTCGGCGTACGTCTCGGCCAGGGTCTTCGGCGCACCGACGCGTTCCCCCGCGACGTAGACCGCACTGTCGACGAGGCTGTGCGGCCCGGGCTCGCCCAGGCGGTCGCGGTTGCGCGCGTCGATGGGGTCGGTCGGCAGGACCAGGAGACCTGAGTCGAAGCGGCGACGGCGACGGGGCGTCATGCGCCCAGTATCAGCCTTGGAGGGCCGAACGTCCCGCAACCGAGGGACCGACGCACCTGGCGGTCGGCGCGAGCCGGTCGGAGGATGGTGGCATGAGCACGAGCAACGGCTTCACGTGGATCGACGGCACCCTGGTCGACCTCGCGCCCGACGAGTGCGAACGGCTCCTCGGCACCCACGCCGTCGGCCGGATCGCGTGGAACGGCCCGGCCGCACCGACCGTGCTGCCGGTCAACTTCATCGTCGCGGACTCGGAGATCTGGTTCCGGACCACCGCGCGGTCGTCGCTGTCGCGCGAGATCGACGACCTGCCCGTGACCTTCCAGGTCGACGAGGTCGACGAGTTCACCCGCTCCGGGTGGAGCGTGCAGGTCCACGGCACCGCGCACATCGTGTACGACGCCGCGCGGCTCCCCCGCACCTGGCCGGGCATCGAGACCTGGCCGGCGGGAGCACACGCGCTGCACGTGGTGATCGAGCAGCGCGAGATCACCGGCCGCCGGCTGCTCCCCAGCTGACCGCGCCAGCCGACCCAGCGTCCGGCGGTAGCCTCACGGCATGACCGACCACACCCTGCTCGACGAGCTGATCGCCCAGGAGCAGCGCCTGGTGTTCGACGCCTTCAACGAGGCCGTCGCCTGGGACGTCGGCGTCGCCCTGCGCGAGGCCGCGGCCGCCGCCCGGCTGCCGGTGGCGATCTCGGTGCGCCGCAACGGGCAGCGGCTCTTCCACGCCGCGCTCCCCGGCGCCTCGGCCGACAACGACGGGTGGCTGGACCGCAAGTGCGCGGTCGTGGACCGCTACGGCTGCTCGTCCCTGCGTGTCGGGGAGCAGTTCCGGGTCGCGGGCAAGTCCTTCGACACCGACTCCCGCCTGGACCCGACCCTCTATGCCGCGCACGGCGGGGCGTTCCCGGTGCTGCTGCGCGACACCGGCTGCATCGGCACGATCGCCGTCTCGGGCCTCCCCCAGCTCGACGACCACCGGCTGGTCGTCGAGGCGCTCGAGCAGCTCCTGCACGGCGGCGCCGCCTGACGTCAGGTCAGCCGGAGGGCGAGCCGCGGGCAGGCCGCGACGGCGCGGCGGGCATGCCGCTCGAGCGTCGGGGCGACGTCAGGGTCGGCGACGACCGGGTAGCCCCACTCGTCGAGCTCGACGCGCTCGGCGAGCAGTCGGGCGCACAGTCCGTGCCCGTCGCAACGGGTCCAGTCGACCTCGAGCCTCATGACGGCAGCTCCCCTCGCCACGGACGTCCGCACGTCCCGTGCCGTCGATGGGCCTCGACCTCGTCGGCGAGGGCGGTCAACGCCGTACGCACGAACATGGCGGAGCCGTCGGGGTGGGCGCAGGCTCCCCGTCCGGGGAGCTGCGCGACCCGTCGGGCGAGCTCGGCACCCGGATCGTCGCCCCGCAGCAGCGAGTGCACGTCGCGGGCGACGGTGGGGAGACCGAAGAAGCACGGGCCGCACTGACCGGCGGACTGGCCGGCCAGCCACGAGGCCACGGCGGCCACCTCACCGAGCGCGCAGGTGTCAGGAGACAACCTCGCGACGACGCCTGCGTTCAGCGGCAGTCCCGCAGCCCGGAGCGCCGGCCGATCCAGTCGGAGGTCGCGTATGTCGGTGACCCAGCTGCCGTGGTAGCCGCCCACGAGGACCGGGCGGGGACGCACGTCCTGGTCCGGCAGCAGCGCCGAGATCGGCAGCCCGGTCGGGACCTCGACGACACCCGGGTGCGGGACGTCGCCCACCAGCGTCAGCAGCGTCGTCCCGGGCTCGTCGGGCGAGCCGACCTCGGCGAACCGATCGGCGCCGAGCGAGGCGACCAGCGCGAGCTGGGCGAACGTCTCGACGTTGGACGCGAACGTCGGATCGCCGTCGACGCCGTGCACGTGCGGCAGCACCCGACGCCCGGGCGGGACCGCCGGCCCGCCGCTGAGCCCCCGGATCGCGGCCCGGACCTCGCCCGAGATGAACCCGCCGTCGGCGTGCAGGATCCGCACCCCTGCGGCGTCGCGCCGCTCCGCCTGGGCCGACCTGAGCGCAGCCGCGGACGCGGCGTCGTGGACGACGACCGTGACGTGGTGGGTGCCGAGGGCGCGGGCGACGAGCAGGGCGCCGTCGAGGACGAGGTGCGGGGCGAGGCGCATCAGCGTGCGGTCCTTCATGCTCGCCGGCTCGCTCTCGGACCCGTTGACCAGCACCTGGACCGCGGCGCCGGACGGCATCGCGCGCAGCTTGACGCCCACCGGGAACGCGGCGCCCCCACGACCGAGCAGCCGCACGCTGTCGGCGAGGCCCGCCAGCGTGGCCTGGTCGTGGAAGCGCTGCTCTCCGTGGTGCGCCCGGTGCCGGGCGACGCCGGCGGTCCGACCCGAGGTGACGCCGGCCAGGAGCCGGGCGGTCCCGTACGCCGTGGGAACGGGGCGGGTGTCGAGCACGGTCATCGGATGCCTCCGGAGGTGAGCTGGCGACGGGCGGTCGGCAGGGGTGCGACGTGGTGGTCGTCGGCGGCGGCGACCCGGATCCAGGAGGCGACCACGACCGAGAGGGCGCAGGCGCCGTACAACGGCCAGGTCCACCAGCTCGCGGTGTCGCTGCCGGCGAGCAGGCCGTGCGCCATCGACAGCACCCACACGGCGTACGCCGAGAGGTGGACGACGCGCCACGTCCGGGCCCCGCGTGCGGATGCCGCGATCCGTCCGCGGGCGGCGCCGGTCAGGGCGACCACAAGCAGCGCGTAGGCGGCGAGGGTGCCCAGGCCGAGCGCGAACCCGCGGTAGCCGGCGGTGAACGGCACGAGCACGCCGGTCACGCTGACGTCGACGTAGCTGTCGAGCACCAGCAGCACGACGTGGAGGGCCAGCATCGCCAGGGTGACGACGGCAGCCGACCGGTGGGCCAGCTGCCGCAGGATCCGTCGGTCGACGCTCTGCGGGTCGCGGGCACGGGCACCGGACGAGAGGGCACCGAGCGTCACCGAGGCGGTGGCCGCGAGCAGGGCAGCGAAGCCGGCGGCGCGGGCGAGGTACCAGAGCGTCATGCCGTCACCCGCTCGTCGGCCGGCCACGCACCGAGCAGCGTCGAGCGGCCGTCGGCGTCGACGAGCCGGGCGTCGACCCCGGCCTCGAGCAGTCGGGCCTCGGCCGAGTCGCCCCAGACGATCGCGGCGGTGCTCCACGTGTTGGCCTCGACGGCGGTCGGCGCCCAGACGGTCGCGGTCCGCACCGATCCACGAGCCGGACGGGAGGTGCGAGGGTCGATCACGTGGTGCTCGGGGCCACGGTCCGAGGTCCAGGCGCGGGCGAGGACCGACGAGGTCGCCAGGCCGCCGTGGGTGACCTCGACCCGGTACGCCGGGTCGCCCGCGACCTCGGCGACGTCGATGCGCCACGGCTGGGGCACCGGGCCGGCGACCGAGAGGTCGCCGCCGATCTCGACCAGCGCCGGGACGCCGAGGCGTGTGTGCACCCGGCGGGCCGCTTCGTCGGCGGTCCAGGCCTTGGCGGTCGCGCCGAGGTCGAGACGCAGGCCGACCGGGATCCCGACCAGCCGCAGGTCGCGGTGCACCGCGACCGCCGCCCAGCTGGCCGCCATGCCCGGCACCGCGACCCCGCGCCGGGGACGCGACCGCACGGCGTCGATGTCGTCGGTGTAGCCGGCGTCGAGCAGGTGCCCGCCGACGGTCGGGTCCACGGCGCCGTCCGTCCGCCGAGCGGCGTCGAGCGCCACCTCGACGAGCTGGACCGTCAGGGCGCTGACCGGGATGAGGGCTCCCGCTCGCGCGTTGACCCGGGTGAGGTCGGAGTCGTCGCGGAAGCGGCTGACCGCGATCGCGACGTCGTCCATCAGGTCCCGCACGATGCGCGCGGACGCCTCGAGGTCGGCGTCGGAGCCCGCGGCCAGGGTCACCCGCACCCGGCAGGACCAGTCCCGCCACGTGGTGGTCGGGCTCATGAGGAGCTGCTCCCACCCTGCGAGCTGCCCGAGGAGGTGCTCGAGCCGACTCCGCTGGAGCTGCTGGAGGAGCTGCCCGAGGAATTGTCCGAGGAGGTGCCGGAGGTCGAGCTCCCACTGGTGCTCGACGAACCGTCGGAGGTGGAGGTGGTCGGGTCCGACACCGTGGCCTGCTGGGCGGAGGCGGCGAGGGCTGCCGTGAGCACACCGGTGCCCGCGAGGGTGCCGATCACGATGGCGGCCGTCCGGCGACGGGCCCGGTGGAGGAGCGGTGGACGCGGGTTCTGGGTCATGGCACCAGCCTGCGTCCGGCCCCGTCAGGCGGACGGAAACGCCTGCTCAAATCGGGGTCAAATGATCCTGTCAGCCGCCCGTGGTCAGGGGCGGCCGAGCACCAGCCGGACGACGGACCAGCCGTCGGTCGTGGCGAGCTCGAGCGATCCGCCCGATGCCTCGGCGCAGGAGCGCGCGATGTCGAGCCCCAGGCCGGTCGACCCCCGGTCGCTGCGGCCCCTGCCGACCGCGCTCGGGGGAATGCCCGGGCCCCGGTCGCGGACGTCGAGGGAGACGGTGCCGTCGGCACCGACGGCGAGCACCACGGCGATCGCAGTGCCCTCGGCGGTGTGCGCGACGGCGTTCTCCAGGAGGGCGTCGAGGGCGGCGGCGAGGTCGGCCTCGGCGCAGCGCACCTCGACCGGACCAGCGGCGAGCGACAGCGTGACCCCACGGCCCTGGTCCTCCGCGAGCGGCGCCCAGAACTCGAACCGGTCCCGGGCGACCGCGCTCGCGTCGCAGTGCGGCGCGGCCCCCTCGCGCTGCGGTCGCCGGGCGGCGTGGATCACCGCGGTCAGCGTGCGCTCGAGCTGGGCGAGGTGCGCCTCGAGCTCCGCCTTGTCGTCGGTGTCCGGCAGCGACTCCACGTCGAGACGTACGGCGGTCAGCGGCGTCCGGAGCCGGTGCGACAGGTCGGCGACCGTCTCGCGCTCGGCGGCGAGCAGCTCGTCGATCCGGCCCGCGAGCCGGTTCAGCGCGGCACCGACACGGCGCACCTCCTCCGGACCCTCGTCCCGCACCCGGGCGGTGAGGTCGCCCTCGCCGAGGCGGTCCGCGGTCCTCGCCGCCGCCGTCAGGTGCCGCACCAGGCGGCGCGCCACCAGCTCACCGGCGCCCGCGGCGGCGAGGAGCAGCACGAGTCCCGCCCCGCCGAGCACCAGCGCCTTCTGCTCGACCTGGCGTCGCACCTCGGAGTCGGACGCGAAGACGGCGACCGTCACCGGCCCGGCGGTCGACGAGACCTGGATGACGACCAGCGACCCGCCGCCGACCGGGCGCGTCTGCGCCCGGGTGGTGGGGCGCAGGTCGCCGTACCTGTTGTCCGCGTCGTTGTCGTCGTCGCCATCGCCGGTGCCGCCGCGCCTCCCGTCGCCGTCCGGGTCGGACTCGTCGAGCCCGGGCACCGAGGGGCCGAGGCTGGTGCCGTCGGCCAGCACCACCTGGACCGGGTAGGAGTCGTCGCGGTCGTTGACGCGGTCGACGTAGTCGCCCAGCGCGTCGGCATCGACGTCACCCGTGCTGATGTAGTCGGCGACCCCCTGGGCAACGTCGGTCGCGCTGTCGCGTGCCTGCTCGGCCGCGGCCTGGTGGATCAGCAGCAGGAACGGGACGGCGAAGAGGACCAGGACCGTGGCGGCCACGCCCACCGTCAGCGCGAGGATCCGGGCGCGCAGGCTCATCGCGCCCCGGGGTCGACGAGCTTCACCCCGACGCCTCGCACGCTGTGCAGGTAGCGCGGTTCGGCGGCGGTCTCCCCCAGCTTGCGGCGGATCCACGACAGATGGACGTCGACCGTGCGGTCGGCGCCGCCCCAGGGCATCTGCCAGACCTCGGCGAGCAGCTGGCGCTTGCTCACGACCTCACCCGGCCGAGACGCGAGGGCGAGCAGCAGGTCGAACTCCTTGCGGTTGAGGGTGAGCTCCTGGCCGTCCACGCTCGCCGTACGCGAGACCGGGTCGACGACCAGCCCACCGACGACGACGCGCGGGTCGGCGGAGGCGGAGGGCGACGTACGCCGGAGCACGGCACGGATCCGGGCCATCGCCTGGCCCGCGGAGAACGGCTTGATCAGGTAGTCGTCCGCCCCGGCGTCGAGCAGCCGGACGATCTCGCGCTCGTCGTCGCGGGCCGTCGCGATCACGACGGGCACGTCGCTCGTGGTGCGGATCAGGGCCAGCACGTCGGCGCCGTCCAGGTCGGGCAGCCCGAGGTCGAGCATCACGGCCTCGGGTCGCTCGGTCTGCAGGGTCTTGATCGCCTCGACCGCGGAGGCCACGGCGATCACCGTCGCGCCGTGCTCGACGAGGCCGCGGCTCAGCGCCTTGCGGATCGCGTCGTCGTCCTCGACGACCAGGATCCGGACCATGAGCGCAGGGTAGTCCGTCACGAACCCACGTCGGACCAGGCCGCCTCGGCGCCGCTGTGCCCGATCCGGGCCACCTGCACGCCGGTCGCCACGGCGGTCACGATCGCGAGGATCCCCACGACCGTCGCCAGCCAGCCCGGGAACCGGTCAGCCCTCGTGGCGCGCCGCGTCAGCCACCAGAAGCCCGCAGCGAGGACGAACAGCGCGATGGTGAAGAACAGCAGCTGGTCGCCCAGCTCC